>DAINNZ010000154.1:0-3978 GCA_036735605.1 Lewinella sp.
TTAATATACAGAAAAAAGCGGAATGATAAATTTTGTGTGTGTTTTTTTTAAAATATTTTCATTCACACTTCCCTACTTCCCTACCTGCCGACTACTTAAAGTGCTAGCACTTGTACAAAAGCAGCAGGGCGATTCGGTTACTCACCGAATCGCCCTGCTTGCTTTTAGACAGTCTTAATATTGTAACTAGTGAGTAGTAAGTGAGACTGTGCTTTTAAACACCAATATCATCAAACGCTGCCGCTAAAACGATGGTAGTGGGGTAAACGCTGCCTGTGTTAAATATAAATTAAGGGTAGGCTATTTTGAGTAGTTGTATGTAAGTAGGTATAGCCTGTACGATTTCTTCTAGGCCAATCCATTCATTCGCTGTGTGGCTGCGTGCGCTATCGCCGGGGCCTATTTTCAGGCTTGGGAAGGGGAGTAGTGCTTGATCGCTCAAAGTAGGGCTACCGTAGGTGCTACCGCCAGTGGCTTGCAGGCCAGCTCGAACTAGTGGGTGCGCGGGCTCGATGGCACTCGATTGCAGGCGCAAGGATCGGGCACTCAACTGGCTGTGCTGTAATTGATCTTGTAGCAGCCTGAGTGCTTCCTCATTTTTATATTGCTCGTTTACGCGCAGGTCGATGACAAATTCGCAGCGATCGGGCACCACATTGTGTTGGCTTCCAGCGTGTATTTGCGTTACTTGTGCGGTAGTGGGGCCTAGTAGGTCGCTATTGAGCGGGAAATGGAAGTGGCGAATTCGTTCGATATCTTCTAGGGCGAGGTAGAGTGCATTGATGCCTTCGCGGCGAGCAGCGTGGCCACTCTGGCCTAAGCAAAGCCCATCGATCACTACCAAGCCGCGTTCTGCGATAGCCAGATTCATTTGGGTAGGCTCCCCTACGATACCGGCCGTAATGGGAGGAAGTGTTGGGAGTAGGGCTGCGATACCATTGGGCCCACTAATTTCTTCTTCTGCGGTGGCTGCTAAAATCAAGTTACAGCCTAGGGCATCGTTGTTTTCTAGTGCCAAGAAGGTAGCTATCAACGATACTAGTGCGCCACCTGCGTCGTTACTGCCTAAGCCATAAAGTTTGCCAGCTTCGATATCGGGGCTATACGGATCACGGGTGTAGCCAGCAGCTGCCTTTACGGTGTCGTGGTGGCTATTGAGTAAAATGGTAGGCCGATCGGCTTGCCATCGGCGCGATTGTGCCCAAACGTTATTAGCTTGGCGATGCACCTGCGGCAGGCGTTCAGCGAGGAAGTGGTAGATTAAACTAGCCGTCTGCTCTTCTTGTCGGCTCAGCGAGGGGGTGCGGATGAGGTCTTGCAGCAGCGAAAGGGCGGCTTCGGTGAGCGAAGGAATAAGCATACATAGGTGTGAGACAAGGTGGAAATTAATTTCAGCGAACGGCTACCAGCGTTTGCCAAACTGCATTTTCAGGAAAAGATTAAGGTGCAAGTTGCTGTTGCTGATATTGGGAGCTAAAGGAGTCTCCACCATAATAGGCGCATTGGTCAGAAAGAAATCGCCGTGAAGACCCACTTCAAAAGCTTTGGCTAGCTCCTCGTAGGCCCCAAAGCCGAAATGAATAGAAGCCCTTGCATGGATGCCTGGCACTAAGCGCATTTCATCAAAACCTCTCGACCAGACGGAGGCACCGAAGATGCGAAAGCGATCTAGAAAGAGGGCAGCGTTTTCCTCTGTGAAACGAATATCGCGCACTACCCCTGCGGTGCCACCTTCCCCTGTTTCTACTTCTAAATAGTAGGGTTTTAGCAGCCCTAGCGTAGGGCCTAACTGCCAGCTATAGCCCATCGCTACGCCGCGTTGCCGCGCTTTCTCCGTCAGGTAAATGCGGTTGCCAAAACCAGCGCGTAATACATACAGCTGGTTTTGTTTGGCATATACAAAGGGGCGGCTCACCCGATTCGTAGCCAAAATGATTCGTTCTAAACTGGATCGCTGCTCGTGAATGCTGCGAATGTCGCCCGCTTCTACCGACCAAAATTTGGTTCGGAAGTAGGTCTCTAACTTGCCTTTTTGAACGCCTAAGAAGAAGCTCCTTGGGGTTAGTAAGCCTGCGTGAAAGGTCAGCTCTTGGTCATAGACTAAGCCAACGCCTTGCGTGTTGTAGATGTTTTGGTTCACCTCCAGCCGCTGCTGCGCACCTAATGATAAGGCCACGAACAAGGATATAAATAACAAAAAGTATCGCATAACAAGCCAGTTTGTACTATATGAACACCGAAATCAACAATCGGTTATAGTAATCTAGCACTAATATATAGTATTTGTGGGGTTTGGTAAGGAATCCGACGATAAAATTGTCTTTTTATGGTTGAGATTCGCCATGCGAGCATATCATTACGATTATAGCCGTTGCGTATGTTTTGGTGGGTGCTTTACAAAGGGGCTTACCCGCTGTTTGGCTGCTTGGGTAGGGCCTCTGGATTTGGCTGTTTTGATGGCCTACCGAACAAGGCTATTGTCCACTTGGAGGGGTACAGGTCGGGTAGTTCGATCAAGGGTATGGCCATAGGCAGGGGCAAGACTTTCCTTGTGGCGCAAATGTCACCCACTAATCCCAGTTGCGTTATAAAGTACCCCTTGCCCCCGCGAGCGAAGCGGCAGCCAACAATCAAACAAAAAAGCTAAGCAGCAGCACTAACAATAGTACGCAAAGCCCCATCAAGCCGCTGAGCAGTGTGAAACTGCGGTAGGCTTGGGTAGGTGAGATTCCGCTAAAGCGGCTAACGACCCAGAAGTAACTATCGTTGGCGTGTGATACGGTCATGGCACCTCCGCCGATAGCTAAAATGAGGAGTGCAAAAGCCACTGGGCTGCTGAGCCCCGCTGCGGCGGTGAAAGGAGCCATCATAGCGGCCGTTATGACGAGGGCGTTGGTAGAGGAGCCTTGAGCGGTTTTGAGCAAGGCTGCTATGCCAAAGGCTAGGAGTAATAACCAACCAAAAGCCAAGGATTGTCCATGGAGGGATTGGCCAATGGCAGCCTGCAAAGGCGAGGCTTTGAGTACTTCCCCGAAGGCGCCCCCTGCGCCAGTAACGATCAGAATAGGCCCGCTCAGCGCGATGCCCTGCTGTACCCACGATCCCCAATCCGCTCCTACCGAACGAGCCAAGCCTAAGGCGGGTAGGCAGCCTAGTAGTAAAGCGATAAAAGGCTGCCCTAGGAAGCGAAAGCCTTCGGCGAGCCCGCCTTGCCAGCCTATCAATTGCGTAAGGGTGCCAAGGGTAATACAAACGATAGGGAGCAGTAGGGGTAAAAAGCTAGGAAGTAGTGCTGGCGTAAGGCTAGGCGCTACGTTCAGTGGTGTATTAGGCTGCTTGGGCATATCGGCTGCTGTTAGGTAGCTGTCCTCTACGCTTATCTGGGTACCTAGCCATCGGCTGAGCCAATCGGCTAGTAAAACCAAGGGGATACTTAGCAGGCCGCCTAGAAGCATAAGGGTGCCTAGGTGATCGCCGGCTCCTAACTGAGCGGCAGCTGCCACAGGCCCAGGAGTGGGTGGCACTAAGGTGTGGGTAGTGTATAGACCTGCGGCTAAGGACAAGGACAAGACCGCTACAGACTGCCCAGAACGTTTGGCAAGGCTACGGCTGATACCCGAGAGTAATACAAAACCGCTATCGCAAAAAACGGGAATACTCACCAAGGCTCCCATCACAGCCACGGCTAAGGAGGGGCGTTTAGGCCCAAAAAAAGCAAGTACGGCCTCGGCAATAACCATAGCAGCCCCACTGCGCTCCAAAGCAACGCCAATGATGCTGCCTAAGACTACCACCAGCCCAATACTAGCTAATATGTTTCCAAATCCTTTACCGATGGTAGCCGCCGTTTGCGTAAGATCTAAGTTAAAGAAGAAGCTCAGCCCAATGGCCGCGAACAAGAGACTGAATAAGGGGGGCCAGCCCCAGCGGCTAATGCTAAGTACAATGAAGACAATCGATAAAAAAATACCAAACAGT
>DAINNZ010000154.1:3988-9468 GCA_036735605.1 Lewinella sp.
AAAAGAAGTAATGACATAGGCGTGAAAGATGGTAAGTGTGTCTGCCGTTTGCTAGCCGGCCGAGCCAAGCTTATTCAAGAGGACCTGCGTAGGACGTTGGCTCACGTATTCGTGCTGCCTATTGCCTAGTGGTCTGTCAAGTGTTACTATTCGGGTTGAGTGTTAGCGAATTTTGCGGCTAATCGAGGCGGAGGTTAGCGCGCATAGCGGGACTATGTAAGGGGTTCTCTAACGAAGAGTAGCCGCAAAAGTCGCCACGGGCAAGCCGAAGTTTTAGCCTTGACAGACCACTAGGCTCCCTAGTAATATTTGGGTGGTCTAACCCCTACACCCATTGGATCTACAATTTCTTTACGTAGTTGGCTCAGCTTTTGATGGTAGGTTAGGTAGAGGATGATTTCCTCACTGTTGGGGTCGTTTTTTTGTAGTTGGCGCAGGTGGCGTTCGTTTTTTTGTAGCATTCGTTCTAGTTTAGCTTGGCGAAAGATGCGGATAAAACTTTCGGCATCGAGGCGATAGTTTTCCTCGGGTAGTTTTTGCGTCAGGTAGTTCGCAAACCGATCCTCCCAATGCGGGCTGAGTGTGTAGGGGGAGATACTGATACTTACAGCCATTTCGCGAATTTTTTCTTGTTCGTGCTGTAAGAAATAGGAGGGTGCGGGTGCTTGTTGGTGGGTGGCGAAAAAGGCAATTATTTCTTCCACGATGGCGCGGCTAGAGCCGTGGTCAAAATCCTCTAGCAAATCGGTCACATTGGCGAGGAGGAATTCGGCTAGGCTGGTATTGTCTTTTTCGTCGTAGAGCTTATGTCCATCGCGGATGAGGAGCTGAACGAGGTAGCGTTCTTGGTAGGTGTGGCCAATGGCGAGTTCCTCTTCGGCTGGGGGTGGTGAAAAGGAGGGGGCGGCGGTATCAGTAGGGTAGAGGGGTTGCCTATCCTCGTCGATTCCCCATTGGGGTTCTTGGAGGCCGGCCCAAGCATCGTTGTCGTCGTTGTTATTGTCGTTGTTGTTAGCTGCTGGTCGTGTATTGGTCTTTTGGGGGGCGGTTGGTGGGTTTTGGCGAGCCTCGCGCTGTTCGCGAAAGCTGCTTCTTTGTTGTTCTTGGTGGAGGTCTTTTTGACGTTTACTAACGGCTTTATTGATCTGGTTGATGAGCAAATTTTCTTGCACATCGAGCCGTTCGGCTAGTTGTTTGATATACTCAGCCCTTTTGAGGGGCTCTTTGATGAGGGCAAGGCTATCGCTAATGTTTTGAATCACGCTGCTTCGACTAGCGAGATCTTGGCCAGCATCTTCTAGCAGCAATTCGGCTTTGAAGAGCATGAAGTCGCGTGGCTGGCTATTGAGGTAGTCGGTGAAAGCATCGGCGCCTACTTTTTGTAAGTAGCTATCGGGATCGTCGTCATCGGGGAGTAATACACAGCGGACGTTCATGTCTTGCTCCAGTAGTATATCAACCCCTCTTAAAGCGGCTTTAATACCGGCTTTATCACCATCGTAGAGCAGGGTGACATTCTGCGTGAACCGGCTGATAAGCCGTACTTGGCCGGGCGTGAGGCTAGTGCCAGAGCTAGCTACCACATTTTCGATGCCTTGCTGGTGTAAGCTAATTACATCCGTATAGCCTTCTACCAAGTAGCAATTATCCAACTTCCGGATTGCCTGCTTGGCTTGGAACATGCCATAGAGTACATCGCTTTTATGATAAATTTCAGTTTCTGGGCTATTGACGTACTTAGGCGCTTTGGCATCTTTTTTCAGGATGCGGCCTGCGAAGGCAATCGGTTTGCCTGCTAGGTTATGAATTGTGAACATGACGCGATCGTAGAAGAAGTCGCGACCATTTCGGCTGAGCCCTAGTTTGTCGAGTTGTGCTGTTTTATAGCCTTTGGCGAGGGCACTTTGGGTGAAGGCATCCCGTTCGTTCGGGGCGTAACCGAGGCCAAAATGATGGATGGTCTCTTCGCGGAAACCTCGCGCTTTGAAGTAGGCGAGCCCTACACTTTTCCCTTCATCCGTTTGTAGTAGTTGTTGGGCAAACCACTGTCTTGCAAAGTCGTTAACGAGGTAGAGGCTTTCTTTTTCTTGCGAGATGATTTGCTCCTCCTGCGTTAGTTCCTTTTCTTTGAGCTTGATATTATAACGGGCTGCGATCCACTTGATGGCATCTGGAAAAGAAAGCTGCTCTAGCTCCATAAGGAATTTTACGGGGTCGCCGGCTTGGCCGCAACCAAAGCATTTGAAGATATTTTTGGTGGGGCTAACATTGAAACTTGGCGTTTTTTCGTGATGAAAAGGGCAAAGCCCGATCATATTTTGCCCCCGCCGGCGCAGGGCCACAAAATCACCCACCACGTCTTCTATTCGGGCGGTTTCCAATACCTCTCTTACACTTTCTTCTGTTATCACGAAAGCGAAGGTAAGGATTTTTGTGTTTGCTACTCTGAGAAATGCAAGTTTTCTAGGCTTTTTCTAGCGTGATGCCAAAAGTGGAGCCTAAATGCTGGGCCGAGCGAACCGTGATCGTTTGCCCGTGGGCTTCCATGATGTGCTTTACGATGGCTAGCCCCAGGCCGGAGCCACCGCGATCTCGGGAGCGGCTTTTGTCCACGCGGTAAAAACGATCGAAGAGATGCGGCAGATGTTTCTCGGCAATACCGATACCATTATCGGCCACTTCTACTAGAATGTACTTGTCCATATCATAGAAGCCTATTTTAGTGTGGCCTCCTGAATTGCCGTAGTTGATGGAGTTATTGATGAGATTAGTGAGCACCTGGCGGATGCTTTCGCGGTCGGCTCTCACCTCAAAGCCTTGGTTAGCCCCTTCTTTGTAGAGGAGCTTGATGTTGTTCTCGCGACTTTTCATTTCGGCATCTTCGAAAACCTCTTCGACCAGATCGCGGATATTAAAAGTGGATGTTTCGAGGATCAGATCGCCCGTTTCTAAGCGGCTGATCGCGCTCAGGTCGTCCACAATTACTTGCAGTCTTTCTACATTTTTGACGGCTTTCTCTAGGAAGGGGCGAGCCACCTTCTCATCCTCCAACCCCCCTTCCAGCAGGGTGTGCAAATAGCCTTGAATGTTGAAGATAGGGGTTTTTAGCTCGTGGCTAATATCGCCTACATAGCGGCGGCGGTATTCGGCGAAACTTTTGTAGCGATCAATTTCCTTTTGCTGTTCGTTGGCCCAAAGGGCTACCTCTTTTTCAACGTCTTCGATGATAGGTTGATCAATATCTACGAGGTTAGCTTTTTTATCGCTACCCACTTTATGGCGGTGGATCGTTTTATAGATAAGTTTGACTTTCCGGTAGATGTAGCGGCGTAGGTAACTGAGAATAATCGCGTAAGAAAAGACGAAAATAATGAGCCCCGTGAGCAACAGGTAGAAGAAACTAAACTCCGGGTTGCCAATTAGAAAAAAAAATGCCATAGCCGCTGTACTCAGCAGCGCAATAAAACTGGCGGCCATCAGGGCGATCTGCCTAGGGGTACTATTTTTTAGCATCTATTCTTAAAACTCAAACTTATAACCAATCCCTTTGATGGTTTTGATATAATGATCGCCTAGTTTTTCTCTTAACTTACGAATGTGCACATCGATTGTTCGGTTGCCTACTATAACGTCGGTGCCCCAAACTTTGTTAAAGATCTCTTCACGGCTAAAAACCTTTCCAGATTTAGAAGCCAAGAGCACTAGCAGATCAAACTCTTTTTTGGCTAGCTCGAAGACTTCTTCGCCTCTGGTCACCAAGACTCTTTCCATATTGATTACTAGATCGCCAATTTCAAGGATAAGGGGGCCCTCTTCTTTTTCACTACCACTTCCTCGCCTCAGTAGTGCTTTTATCCTTGAAATAAGTACCCGTGGACGGATGGGCTTGGTGATGTAGTCGTCTCCGCCTACATCAAGGGCAGCGATCTGGCTATAATCCTCCTCGCGAGCGGTTAAGAAGGTAATTATAGTAGATTTGAACTCCTCCTGCGCCCGCAATTGCCGGCACACTTCCACCCCGTCCATAATAGGCATCATAATGTCTAGGATGATCAGGTCTGGCTTGTTTTTTCTAGCCAGTTGTAGGCCTGCTTCGCCATTGTTGGCAGAGAAGACTTCAAAGCCTTCTTTTTCCAAATTGTATTGCAGGAACTCAATGATATCCGGTTCGTCATCGACGATGAGGATTTTTGCTTGCTTCATAATGGTAGTACTAAAAACTAGCGTTCTCCAAGAGACTTATCAAAGCTCCTCGCCCTCGCTAGGGTTTGGCCGCGCTCGTTAATTCTTTGGCAAAAGTAAGTTATACCCCTCGCTTCAAAATTAACTCAAGGTTAAGAAGTTAAATTTGGAGAAAATTTCTCACTTTTCTCCCTTTTTACAGGCCTTTTTACGATCTTTGGGCATTATCTGGGCTCGCGCAAGGAGCCTTTTTGTCTGGTTTCTTTTCTCATCCCTATTTTTTACCTATGAAAAATGTTTGCTTTATCCGCCATGCCAAAAGCGATTGGCAAGATTTTCGTCTCTCCGATCACGATCGACCGCTGAACGAGAGAGGTGAAATGGATGCACCTTTTATGGCCGATCTGCTCTACCGCAGTGGCCTTACAGTGGATGGCATCCTCAGTTCCACCGCCCAACGAGCCTATAGCACAGCACTAGCTTTTGCCGAGGTCTTTGGTATTCCGGCGGACGATATTCTCCGTAGCCGCGATCTTTACCACAGCGATGTATATGAGATGCAAACACAACTACAAGCCTTGCCCGAAGACTGGCAAAGTGTGCTACTTTTTGCACACAACCCAGGCCTTACCGATATGGCCAATGGCCTTATTCACGCAGAGCGCTTTGATAATGTGCCCACCTGCGGCATCCTGCTCACCCAATGCCCTAATCAAAATTGGTCCGACTGGCGGTATAAAAATGCCAGCATCGTTCGCTATTTCTTCCCTAGTCAATATCGCTAAAGTTGTATGTCTGTAGTTCGTTTCGTTACTTGCTTACTACTCCTTTTTGTGCTTGCTTGTAATAAAAAGCAGCCGGGGCCTTTACCCTTCGACGCTAGCCAGCTCGTTCCGCTCTTAGTCGATTTGCAGCTGGCCGAGTCTTTGCTTATCGAAATCCCTGTACCACTACGCGATTCGATGCAGACCGTTTATGAAGACCGCCTCTTGGCTGAGCATGGGTTCTTAAAAGCGGATTTTGATAGCCTCATGTGGCTCGTTCGTTCCGAACCGCTCTGGATCGTTGAGGTTTTTACCGCCCTTAGCGATTCGCTAGCCATTCGGGAAGCCGGTGCTGGCCGGCAACCAGCCATCTATGCGCCGAAGGAGGATTGAACGCTTGCGCTACAAAGCGACTCTTGCCCCCGCATTTATGCAAAAAAAATGACGCTGTAAGATCCGCGTGCTGCCTACATCAAAAAGCCTCGCCGTAGCTTTGGCTATGCCTGCGTTTTTTGACTTGCCAAAGACGCGGAT
>DAINNZ010000155.1:0-9273 GCA_036735605.1 Lewinella sp.
ATGGACAGAGAGCTAAAATCCGTAGGGTGAGAACCTTATCAAACTGAACACCCTATCCCAAACGGGCAGAAAAAGCACTAGGATTTTTCAAGCTTATTTACAAGCACGACGAAAAAGCTATGAAGCTAAGTGAGGAAGAACGCTTTAACTACCGCCTTGAACACATGGGGCCAATTTATCAGCGCTTAAAAGACTGGGTTGATGCGGAGGCTCTCATCGTGACCCCCAAAAGCCCGATGGGAAAGGCTATGACCTACCTACAAAACCAGTGGCCAAATTTGCGTACTCTATTTCAAGATGGCAAATTTCTAATCGATAACAATTTGATCGAAAATAAAATTAGACCACTTGCTTTGGGACGGAAAAATTATTTGTTTGCTGGCTCACACGAAGGGGCACAGCGGGCGGCTATGATGTACTCTTTTTTCGCTACTTGTAAAGCGCAGGGTGTCAATCCGCAAGAATGGCTCACGAAAACACTGGAAAAAATATCCGATACCAAACTATCCGAACTACATACCTTGCTACCAGGCTACAAGCCAGAGTAAAAAGAATAAACCTGCACTTGCTCGGACGCTTACGGAGCTCCTAGTATAAAAAAAACACCCCTACGACCCTTCCCAGGAATCGTGGGGGTGGCGATTTGCTTGAACTTCAGCGCTTTTGTACCTAACGTTCTAGCAATCGAGAACAAGTATATTTAGAAAGACACTTTTTCAAAGTAGAGTGCTTTTAAAATATGAACAACACAAAGTCTTGCCGCCACCTCACTTAAAAAAATAGCGGACGTATCTTTTTGAAATTTATCCAAAACTTGGATAGCCCGAGGGGCTATCCAAGTACACATCAGTTAAAAATAACTTGCTCATGTGATATGCTGCTGATAGGGTAAAGCAATGTCAAGCTCTCCCCTATCTAACTTTCTTACCACAAAGGTAAGTACAGGCAGTATTCATATACAAACCCAAAAAACAGCAAAACAATAGCCCCTTTTTTAACGCTAACTTTTAAAATTCAAACACAAATCATTGAAAAACAATGAATTAAAAATGTTAACAAAAGGAAAAAGTGAAATTTCAGGCACTTACAAACTCACTTTTTTAACACGATTAGTGCTAAAACAAACGGATATCTATCTCTTTTTTACGTTTTCACCGTAAGTAACCTAATAAGACAAGACAACAAAGGGGGGAGAAAAGGCTAGCCTTTTCTCCCCCCTTTGAGCTACCTAATACCCCAACCAGAGTGTTTTGGTATATAAATGGCTATCGAAGCCTACTATTACCGATAGTTGACGGCTTGGGCTTCGCCCACCGCCATGGGCAGCCGCGAAGCGCAAGCACTTCGTTTTAAGTATAAACGAATGCACTGGATACCCAAATCGGTTTGGTTACTAAGGCATAAGGCTATCACTTACAGCACAATATTAACCATTCGCCCCTGCACCACAATTACTTTCCGAACGGCTTTCCCCTCTAGGTATTGCTGCGTTTGAGGAGCCGCCAACACGGCCGCTTCTATCGCTTTTTGGTCTAGCCCTGCCGCTAAGGAAAGCGTAAAACGGGTTTTACCATTGAAAGCCACCGGATAGGTAAAGTTATCTTCCACCAACCATTTTTCGTCCCATGTTGGCCAAGCAGCGTGATGAACGCTCGTCGTATGACCCAGCAACTGCCAAAGCTCTTCAGCTATATGCGGCGCAAAAGGTGCTATCAATACCACCATTGGCTCTAGGATACTTCGCTTACGGCATCTTAGCTTCGCGAGCTCATTCGCAGCTACCATGAAGGCGCTGATACAGGTATTATGCGAAAGATTTTCAATATCGTTCGTTATCTTCTGAATCAAGGTGTGCAGTACTTTCATTTCCTCCTTGCTGGGTTCGCCACCTTCCAAAGAAACCGTAGTTTGTGATTCCTCTTTGGCCTCAAAGAAGAAATTCCAAAACTTCCGCAAGAAACGATAAACGCCATCTATACCCGAAGTACTCCAAGGCTTTCCTTGCTCAATAGGGCCGAGGAACATTTCATACATCCGAAAGCAGTCGGCTCCATAACGATTACAAATGTCATCGGGGTTGACGGCATTATACTTGCGCTTCGACATCTTGCCCTGCTCGAAGCTTAAGGTCAAGTACTGCCGGCCTTCCTTGTCTTCTTCCCAACAAAAGTGGGTGCTTTGTTCCAAGACAGCCCGAAAGTAGGCTGCATCGGGGTGATCCTCTGCCATGGCTTCTTCTACTTTGCTGCGGTATAAGCGGAAGCTCATTTGGTTTTCTACGCTCGTCTCTTCCGTAAAACGGAGCGGAACTAATCGTTTAGCACTTAATTCGTTTGCTATTATTTGGCCTTTTCCTAGGCTCGGGTGAACCACCTCATCGCCCGTACAATAGTGGCTACCAATCCATACGGCTTGTTCTTGGCCATTTTCCCATCGCACTACCTCTAGGTGTATGTAACTAATCGGCCCACCAATCATCCCTTGGTTCAAAAGTTTCTTGTAGGGCTCTTGCGTGGGCACTAAACCTAAGTCGTAAAGAAATTTATGACACAAACGGCTGTATAAAATATGGCTTACAGCATGTTCTGCGCCCCCCACATACAAATCCACCTCTTGCCAATAATTGACGGCCTGCGCTCCTACAAAAGCAGTGCTATTGTGCGGATCCATATACCGTAGATAATACCAATTCGAGCCGGCCGTGGCTGGCATCGTATCCGTTTCGCGCCGGCCTTGCGGGCTCTGCACCCAGTCTGTTGCTCGTGCTAAGGGCGATTTGCCTCCTTGGCTGCGGAAGTCATCCAAAGGGGGTAAAGTAACCGGTAAATCTTGCGCTGCTACCAAATGCGGCACGTCTTGCTCGTCGTAAATAATTGGCCACGGTTCGCCCCAATAACGCTGCCGGCTAAAAATCAAGTCGCGAATCCGATAATTAACCTGCCCTTCGCCTCTGCCGGAAGCGGCTATGTGTTCGATGGCAGCCTCAATAGCTGCCGGCACCTCCATCCCATCTAAGAAGCCCGAATTGATCATCACACCTACTTTATCTTTCAGCGTGGCACCTGGATACTTACTTTTATCTACCACATCAATAATCGGGATGCCAAATTTGGTAGCAAATCGCTTATCGCGCTCATCATCGCTCGGTACAGCCATGATAGCTCCCGTACCATAGTCCTTCAACACATACTCCGAAATATAAATCGGTATAAGATCACCATTGATAGGGTGCAAGCAGTAGCTACCTGTAAAAGCGCCGGTTACTTTTTCTACATCTGCCACCCGTTCTCGCTCTGTTCGGCGAGCAACGTAGCTTTGGTAGGCCGCTATTTCATCGGCTTGCGCAGCCGTCGTCAGTGCCTCCACTAAATCGTGTTCCGGCGCAATGACCATAAAGGTAACGCCGAAAATAGTGTCCGGCCGGGTCGTAAAGACCGCCAACTGCGCTGCTTGGTCGGCAATATCAAAATAAACCAATGCGCCTCTTGATTTACCGATCCAGTTGGTTTGTTGTGCCTTCAAGCCTTCACTGAACTGCACCGTAGCCAAGTCCGTTAACAAACGCTCGGCATAAGCGGTAATGCGCAAACTCCACTGCTCCATCGCTCGCTGCTCCACCGGGTGGTTGCCGCGCTCGCTACGACCATCTTTTACCTCATCATTCGCTAATACCGTGCCTAATGCCTCACACCAATTCACAAAAGTGCGGCTGCGGAAAGCCAAGCGGTAATTCATCAATACATCCGATTGCTCTTTGGCTGTCATGCCTCGGAATGCAGCGGCTGTAAAAGCAAGATTCTCTGTTTGTGCCGCCTGCAAATTAGCACTTCCTTGCTCCTCAAAATGCGCCCGTAATTCCTGAATGGGGCGGGCTTTTTGCTGGTCTTGGTCATACCAATGCTCGAAAAATAACCCAATCAACCACTGCGTCCATTTGTAGTAAGAAGGCTCGGAAGTATTAACGGCTCTATCCCAGTCGAAACTGAGCCCTAGGCGAATCATCTGCTCTTTATAGCGCTCCGTATTCACTTTCGTTGAAACCGCAGGATGAACCCCCGTATCAATGGCATACTGCTCGGCCGGTAAACCAAAGGCATCAAAGCCCATCGGATGCAAAACGTTGAAGCCTTGTTGCCGCTTATAACGCGCATAAATATCAGAAGCAATATAACCTAGCGGATGCCCAACATGCAAACCAGAGCCCGACGGATAGGGAAACATATCTAATACATAACACTTCGGTTTACTACTGTCATTCGTTGTTTTGTAAGTGCCGCTTTCTTGCCAGATAGCCTGCCATTTACGGTCAATTTCACGCGGGTTGAAGCTCATAACTTAATTTTAAAGGGCAAATATACCTTCATTTTCCTTTCAGTCCGTCTTTCAGCACAAGATTTCCCCCTCTAACTGCCTGTACAACTAGCCAACAACCTGCCTTTTTTTGGCTAACGCTGGGGCAAGGGCTGGCTTAATAGCGCAAAACAAACTTATTGACCCAACTCTTTTATCCTGCAAAACGTTCCCTCAACGAGTAAGCACCACACCTAGACGAACTTTTTCTCCGTACTTAGCACCGAGAAAAATACAGACGAAGAGGGTGCCATGATTCGTATTTTTTTTAATTCTCAATTCTTAAGCAATGGAATTAAACGCTTTATCCCCAGCCGCAAGAGTCTGGATTTACACAGCTACTAGGCCGCTCACGGCTACTGAAGCAGCTAAGGCACTCGCAGAAAGCCAAACTTTCGTCAAGTATTGGACGGCGCACAATCAGCAACTCCAAGCAGCTGCCGCGCTGCTACACCACCGATTTTTGGTCTTAGCCGTAGAGGAAGCACAAGCAGGTGCTAGCGGCTGTAGTATTGATAAATCCTTGCAATTCGTGCAGGCTTTAAGCCAAAGTATCGGTGCAGATTTTCTCAATCGCATGCTGTTTAGCTACCAAGCAGCCGACGGATCCGTCCACACGCTCAGCCGCGAAGCTTTTCAAGCCCTGTATGCCGAAGGAAGCATCAACGGACAAACACTGGTCTTCGACCCCCTGGTGAAAAGTCTAGGCGAACTACACACAGCCTTCTCCAAGCCCTTAGCTAGTAGCTGGCATAGCCGTATGCTATAAAAAAAAACACGAAGGGTTTGTCTATCTGAAAGATAGTTGCTACCTTTGCCGCCCAATTTTAATCATTCTTTTAATTTAGAACCGATGTTTGCAATCGTAACCATAGCCGGTCAGCAGTTCAAAGTTGAGGAAGGTCAAGAGATCTTCGTCCACCGGCTAGAAGCAGAAGAAGGTAAAAGCCTTACCTTCGACACGGTCAACATGATCGCCAATGGCGATCGTGTTTCCGTAGGCACGCCGATGCTGAAAGCTAGTGTAGGCGCTACCGTATTAAGCCACGTACAAGGTGATAAGGTAATTGTCTTCAAGAAAAAACGCCGCAAAGGCTACCGCGTGAAAAATGGCCACCGCCAACAATTCACCAAAATCAAAATCGACTCAATCACGGCCTAGTCACGGCCCATTCTTCACTCAACTAAAGAAAAGTAAACCATGGCACACAAAAAAGGTGTTGGTAGTACTGACAACGGCCGCGACAGTAAATCAAAACGATTAGGCGTTAAATTATTCGGTGGCCAAGCCGCTACAGCCGGCAATATCATCATTCGCCAACGGGGCACCAAGTTCCATGCCGGCGAAAACGTTTACATGGGCAACGACCATACCCTACACGCTCAAGTGGATGGCAAAGTGCAATTCACGAAGAAGCGCTTAGGCCGTACTTACGTTAGCATCGTAGTAGCTGATGCCGCAGCAAACGCTAATACTACTCCAGCAACGCCTAAAGCTACTACTGCCGCCCCAAGCACGAGCCCTCAAACAGCCGTAGCAGCACCCGAAGCAGCAGCCCCAAAAAAAGGGGGTAGCAAAATCGAGCTACCTAGTGGTAAAAAAATCAGCCAAGATGACCTTAAAGTTATCGAAGGGATCGGCCCAAAGATTGAAGGGCTGCTACACGAAGCAGGCATCACCACTTGGCAAGGCTTAGCGGATGCTCCCGTGGAGCAAGTACAAGCGATCTTAGATGAAGCAGGCCCACGCTACAATATTCACAACCCTGCCACTTGGGCAAAACAAGCCGCGCTAGCTGCTTCTGCTCAGTGGGAAGAACTCGAAAAGCTCCAAGATGAGCTCGACGGCGGCCGGGAAGTGGAATAAGCTGTAGTTTACAAAAAACTTGCAATCGGTATCGGATACTTCCGGTACCGATTTTTTTATTTCTCCCCTAGAATACCTACCTTTGCCAACCGATTGCTGTGGCAATCATAAACTGTAAAATCAAAGTAATGACATACGATCTAATCGTAGTAGGCAGCGGCCCTGGTGGCTATGTAGCAGCCATTCGCGCCTCCCAGCTAGGTATGAAAGTAGCCGTAGTAGAAAGAGAAAGCTTAGGCGGTATTTGCCTCAACTGGGGCTGTATTCCCACCAAAGCACTCATTAAAAGTGCTAACGTCTTTGAATACATCCAACATGCCGAAGCCTATGGCATCCAAGTAGGTGCCCCTAAAATCGATTTCGGCAGCATGATCCAACGAAGCCGCGACGTGGCCGATGGCATGAGCAAAGGCGTCAATTTCTTGATGCGCAAAAATAAGATCGACGTGATCATGGGCACCGGAAAGCTCCTAAGAGGGGGCAAAGTGGCCGTCAGCGATGAAAAAGGTAGCACCACCCAATATGATGCGAAACATATTATCATCGCCACCGGTAGTCGCGCCCGTCAACTCCCCAATTTGCCCATCGATGATGAAAAAATCATCGGCTACCGAAAAGCAATGACCCTAGAAAAGCAGCCTAAACGTATGATTGTGGTGGGCGCAGGAGCTATCGGGGTAGAGTTCGCCTACGTCTATGCTAGCATCGGTACCGAAGTGACGGTGGTAGAATTTATGGAGCAAGGCCTCGTGCCTCGTGAAGACGCCGACGTCAGTAAAGAACTAACCAAAATCTACAAGAAAAAAGGTATCAACGTATTGGCGAACACCAGCGTGGAAAAGGTAGATAGCAGCGGTAAAAGCATCCAAGTAAGTGTTAAAAATCGCAAAAGCGGCCAAGAAGAGGTCATTGAATGTGATGTGGTGCTTAGCGCAGCCGGTATTACCCCCAATACAGAAAATATCGGCTTGGAAGACCTTGGCGTTAAGACCGATCGTGGCTTGATCCTCGTAGATGCGTTCTACCGCACCAATGTGCCCGGGGTATATGCCATCGGCGATGTAGTGCCTGGCCCAGCGCTAGCACACGTTGCTAGTGCAGAAGGCATCACCTGCGTAGAGAAAATTGCAGGCCATCACCCTGAGCCAATCGACTACAACAACATCCCCGGTTGCACCTATTGCGCGCCCGAAATCGCCAGCGTAGGCTACACAGAGGCCGCCGCTAAAGAAGCTGGCTACGAGATCAAAGTGGGTAAATTTCCCTTCAGTGCCTCTGGTAAAGCGAGTGCAGCCGGTGCCAAGGATGGCTTCGTAAAGGTCATATTCGATGCCAAATACGGCGAATGGCTAGGCTGCCACATGATCGGTGCCAATGTTACCGAAATGATAGCCGAAGCCGTGGTCGCTAGAAAATTAGAAACCACCGGCCATGAAATCCTTAAGGCTATTCACCCCCACCCGACCATGAGCGAAGCTATCATGGAAGCTACCGCAGCCGCCTATGGCGAAGTGATTCATTTGTAAGCAAAAATCAAGCCTTGTCCGATACCCCTTACCTCCTAGTAATGTCTTAGCCCGCGCTAGGCACTACTAGGAGGAGAACGGGGGGCACAAGAATAAGCGATCTCTTGCCTAGCGCTTATGAACAGCCGTTTCATTGTGCTGATAAAGCAAACCACTATTAAGCACCTCCCAGTTCGGCCATAAGCGGAACTGCAAATGGAATAGTAAAGCCCCTACCAACACACCCAGCATCGCCCCCACGGTAATATCTCGCAAAAAGTGCATCAGCAAATACATACGGCTGAACCCCACACCAGCCGCTAAAAACAAACACAATAGGCCAATCCCTAGCTTTCCTCTACCCGCATTAAAGGCCACAAAACTGTAAAGCGCAAAGGCCGACATAGCATGGCCACTCGGAAAACTAGTGTATGCCCAGCTATTGTTATATTGTTCAGGATCAAAGAGCACTAACTGATACCAAAGCTCGTTAGCATTGTCAAAAAACCAGCGCAAGGGGCGCGCTTGCTGAAAAATACCCTTAAGTACCAACGAAACTATACCAGCGCCAATCGCAACTCCTACGGTAAAAATAGCCGTTCGGTAGCGCACGCAAGCATAAACTAAAGCTATCAGTAGATAAGCAATAGCTTCCCCGAACTGGGTAAAACGGATGAAAAAAATATCTAAGTGAGGGCTCCTACGCCGATTAATCGCCAAGATTTCATCCCCTTGCTCCCCAGCCCACCAAAAGTAAATGGCCGTAAGCAACAGACACACAAAGCCCCCAAAAAACCACTTATTCGTGGTCACGAAATAGGCTAAGGAAGACGGCTCCCCTGCTAAAGAAGCACGATATAAACGGGGCAGTTTTAACTTAGGAGGCAGAGCATTGGCCATGGCTACTTCTTATTTTGCACAGACTTGCTCGGCGAGTCGTGAACGGCGAGTCGTGAACGGCGAGTCGTGAACGGTGAGTCGTGAACGGGCGAAAAGCGGTAAAATCGCTTTTCGTTAAGTGAGTTCCTTCCTAGCACCGTTCGCAGCCCTTCGATGACCGTTTGATGGCCGTTTGATGACCTACCGAACCAGTCTAATAGCTAAGCCGAGGGGCGAAGCCGCCGCAAGATAACCATTCCTAGCGCTTTCACCCCATCCAAGGACAGCATTTTTTGATCGCGCGCCGCCAATTGGGTGAGTAATACACTGATCGGGAAAAGAATAATACAAGGCATCCAGCCCGCCAACTCCCCCGATAGCGTAAAGGATTCAGCCAGTTTGCGGCAAGAAATCGTTAGAATAATGAATAAGACAAAGAAGACAATACTCACCAAGATCGGATAACCAAAGCCTCCCTTGCGCACAATAGCCCCCATGGGCGCACCGATGAAAATAAAAATCATACACACCACCGCCATGCTGTATTTCATGTGTAGGTCATAGACGTGCTTAACCCTTGTTTTGAGTTCACCCGGTAGGATGCGTACCGTTGACTCCGCCTGCGTCAGTACACTGCGCGCCGAGGACCTTGCCCGATCAATCACCCGCATC
>DAINNZ010000156.1:0-7171 GCA_036735605.1 Lewinella sp.
TAATCGCGCCGGTAACCACAAGACTAGAACAAGCATTAAAAAAAGAAATAAGAATGGAGTATAGCTTCGTAACATTCGCAAACCTTTAGGTTGACTATAAAAATAGGTTGACTATAAAAAATGAGTAGAACTAGCTTCTTTTGCAACCATAACGATACTAGCACTGTCACAAATATACAATTGTTCTTTTATCTTGTACTTTTGCTAGTCTTTTATGTGCCTTTTTGTTGTTTAGACGGCTATATTTGCAGCCGAATGGCAGTAAGAACCAGTACTATTTTTTCTTCAAAGTCTTCCGCGGCTCCATTGATGCCTACTTTTAATCCATTCGCTCAACCTTTCCTCATGCAATTACTCGACGGCAAAGCAGTTGCCACCACCATTAAAGAAGAGATAAAAGCCACCGTGGATAGTATCCGTCTAGCAGGCGGTAAAATACCCCACTTAGCAGCTGTTTTAGTAGGCGAAGACCCCGCGTCGCAGGTCTATGTACGCAACAAGGTGAAATCTTGTGAGGAGGTCGGCTTCCACTCTTCTCTCATTCGGCTAACAGCGGATACGACGGAGCAAGAATTGCTTACAATCGTTCATCAACTCAATGAAGATGCCGCTGTAGATGGCTTCATTGTACAGCTGCCACTGCCGCGCCACATCAATGAGGAGAAAGTGACCCTCGCCATAGATCCTCGTAAAGATGTAGATGGTTTCCATCCTGTTAATATCGGCCGAATGACGCTTGGTTTACCTGCGTATTTGCCGGCCACGCCTAATGGTATTCTTGAGCTGCTTAGACGCTACGATATCCCTACCGCCGGCAAAGAGGTTGTAGTGTTGGGGCGCTCCAACATAGTCGGTACGCCCATGAGTATCTTGCTGAGCCGAAAGGATAAGCCTGGCGACGCAACCGTAACCATTTGCCATAGCCGCACGGCTGATCTTCGCAGCCACATACAACGAGCGGATATTCTCATCGCAGCGATCGGTATTCCTGAAATGGTTACAGCGGATATGGTTAAGGAGGGAGCTGTAATCATTGATGTAGGCATCAACCGAGTGGAAGACAAACGGCAAAAAAGCGGTTACCGCCTCTGTGGAGATGTTGACTTTGAGGGCTTGGCTACTAAAGTAAGTGCGATGACCCCCGTGCCTGGCGGCGTAGGCCCCATGACGGTAGTTTCTTTACTGCTGAACACGCTCAAAGCTAGCCAACTCTAATAAGTGAACCCCTAGCTCGGCGGTAGGGTAGGCCTTACTTCTACTTTGCTAGGTAGCGTACGTGCTGGCATTCGTAGCAGATCTACCACTATTTGGCCAATATCCTCACTTTGGATTTTCCATGCATCTGCCTCGTTAGGTGTATGGTCGTTGAAGTGGGTTGCTACCGAGCCGGGCATAATCGTGCTCACTTTCACACCGTGCCGTCGTACGTCGAGCATCACCGCTTGCGTGAAGCCCACCAACCCAAATTTGCTAGCATTGTAAGCAGCCCCCTTCGCGAAAAAGTTGGTGCCTGCTAGAGAGGCAATTGTGATTAAATAGCCTTGTGTCTTGATGAGGTCTTCCAAGCAAGCCTTAACCGTGTAAAATACGCCGTGCAAATTCACATCGATGGTTTCTTCCCATTGTTCCGCAGTCATAGAACGAATATCGGCAAAGTGCCCGATCCCCGCATTGGCAATTGCAATATCAATCGGCCCAAAGAGTGCTACAGCTTTTTCTACCGCACTGCGCTGAGCGGCTGCATCCCGCACATCGGCCGCTAGCCCCATCGCTTGACCCGCATAGCCCTTGGCGTTGAGTTCCTTAGCGGCTTGGCTAGCCGCTTCCTCCCTTCGGCTAGTTAATAGCACGTTCACACCCGCTGCCAGTAGCTTCTCTGCCACAGCATAACCAATTCCCTTGCTACCGCCTGTAACATAGGCTGTCTTACCAATCAGTTGATCTTTCATCTATTGAATTTATAGGAATAGAATGGCTAACGCAGGGGCAAGGTTTAACTTCTTAGCGCAAAAGTGAATAAATTTGTACCTTGACGGGCTAAAATCACTCCTATGCTGAAAGCTATTAGAACCAACTACAACAGCCAGTTTTCTCCGGCAGCCTACGAGGCTATGCTGGAATGGATCGCCCAAGAATGCGGCCGCCCAGCCAAGTTCAGTATCGCTGAGACACCGATTTTCATCAGCCCTGCCCTTAAAGAACATCTCTTGGCGGCTTCCGAGGATATTATTGCCGTCATTACGCAGCCCGATTTTGCCGAAAAAGCACAGGCCGCTTTGTTGCCCGACCAGATCGTGCCGAATAGAACCGATCGGCCCTTGTTTATTCAAATGGATTTTGGCCTTTGCCAAGACGAACAGGGCAATATTATTCCTCAATTAATTGAAGCCCAGGGCTTTCCTTCACTTTACTTCTTTCAAGGGGTACTCAGCGAAGCCTATCAACGCTTCATGCCAGTGCCAAAAGATAGGCGAAGCTTCTTTGGCGACCTCGATCAGCCAGCCTATCAAAGCTTACTACGCCAAGCTATACTCGGCGATCAATCCGCCGAAGAAACCATTTTGCTTGAAATAGAACCACACAAGCAAACAACGAATATTGACTTTTCCGCCGCCACTCGCCAAATCGGTATTCGAGAGGTCTGTATCTCTGCACTAATCCTTGAAGGTAAATCGCTCTTTTATGATCGAGATGGCGTTAAAACTCCCGTAAAACGCATCTATAATCGAGTGATTTTTGATGAACTATTACAACGACCCGACTTGAAGCGCTCTTTTAACCTAACCGAAGAAGTAGCAGTCGAGTGGGCTGGCCACCCAGATTGGTTCTTTATGATCTCTAAGCATAGCCTACCACTCTTCCAGAGTAAGTATGTGCCCGCTACCTATTTCTTAGATCAATTGCCAAGTATTCCCGCCGACTTAGAAAATTATGTTCTTAAGCCCCTCTACAGCTTTGCAGGTGCTGGGGTTATTTTGAATCCTACCGCAGCAGATATAGCCGCCATTAGTAAGCCCCAGCACTACATCCTTCAGCGGAAAGTGCAATACGCCAGCCTGATTCCAACCCCAGACGTAGCCGCTAAGGCCGAAATTCGGCTCATGTACATCTGGCTACCAGATAGCCCGCGACCTGTGCTGGTAAATAACCTAGTGCGCCTTAGCAAAGGCGAAATGGTAGGGGTACGCTATAATAAAGGGAAAACATGGGTAGGCGGCTCCATTGGCTATCATTGATAGGCCCAAAGTAATTTTTTTTTGTACCTTTCGCACCGTATTTCACCAACACATTATGCAGATTCTAACCGTTGTTATTGGCATCATCTTCGTTTTGCTACTGCTTAGCTTGCTGGCTACTACGATCATGGAGCTCATCGCTAGTTTTTTTGCTTTGCGAGGGCGCAACTTGATCAAAGCCCTACGCAATATGCTGGCTAGCTCCGATCAAAACGAAATATTACTCGAAGACTTCAAAAGCAATAGCCTCTACCTGCACCTGACGGAGCAATATGGCCGCCGAAGCAGAGCAGATGCCCCCAGTTACATGGCTGCGGAAACCTTCCAGAGCATTCTCTTCGATATCATCCTGAAAGGAGCACCGATGAGCGAGCTGGAAAGTAGAATAGACGCTTTGCCAGATAAAGATTTACGCAACGTACTCAAACAACTACTCCGAGAATCGGGCGGGCAGCTCGATCTTTTTCGCCTCGAAGTACAAAATTGGTACAATAATGTAATGGATAGAGCCGGCGGATGGTATAAGCGATATACACAAAAAATTTTAGTCTTCCTCGGTTTGGGGATTGCGGTGTTGTTTAATGCGGATACCTTGAGTATCTATAATCGGCTTAGTTCCAATCCTGAGCAACTGCAGCAGGTAGTGGCAATGGCAGAGTATTATGTGCAAACCAAAGGCGAATTGGCCTCCGACCGGCAACTAGGAAGGCCCAGTAGGCCAAGTGGGCAAACGGCTCCTTCCTCTGTGCCGGCTCCTTCCTCTGTGCCGGCTCCTTCCTCTGTGCCGGCTCCTTCCACAGCTCCTGCGCTTCCAGCGAGCGAAGATCAGGCCGTTCCTAGCCCAACTACCGACCCAGCGCAAGTCGCCACGCCCGCTAATACTGCCATAGATAGCGCGACAGTGCCGATCGCCACGCCTGGACCTAACACGCCCAGCCCTACTACGGGCGTAGCGCCTCCAGTGCCCTATCAGCCAGGCTCGCAGTCGCAGCCCGCAGCAGTCCCCTTATCGGATGCAGCAGTCCCCTTATCGGATGCAGCAGTCCCCCTATCGGGCGCATTAGACCCCGATTATGTGCAGTTTGAAGCGAAGCTAGAGGAGTTTCGTGGACTACTGAGAAACGAATTAGATGCAGTGCGCTCTCCCTTAGGTTTAGGCTGGGAGGGCATTGATATCACCACCTTTACGGTGTATGATGCGATCACTAAATTACTTGGTTTCCTACTAACGGCTATTGCAGTAAGCCTAGGCGCCCCTTTTTGGTTTGATTTGCTCAAGAAACTGGTCAATGTGCGCAGCAGCGGAACAAAACCGTAAAAAATAAGCTTAATTTAACATTACTTTAAGCACCTTTGTGGGCTTTTCATCGTCTTAGGTTAAGCAGCTCTTGCGCAATGAAGTAAGACTTGCCCCTGCTTTAGCCAGCATGGAAAGTATTTTATGGCCAAAGTTTTTCAACAGCTTATAGTCTAATAGACTTGGCTGCAAAACCACTATGCTTTATGTTTTTACGATTAATTTGTACGTTTCTGGTTGTTTTTTCGCTCTTAAGCTCCTTAGCAGCACAAGAACAGCTCAAAGTAGCCACGATTGGTTTTTATAATTTTGAGAACCTTTTCGATACCATTGATCAGGAAGGGGTGAACGATATTGATTTCACGCCAAATGGGAATTATAAATACACGACTAAGGTATATCGGGAGCGATTAGACCACCTAGGCAGGGTAGTAGCTGAAATGGCTACCGACCTAACGCCAGACGGTATTTCTATTCTAGGCGTAGCAGAGATTGAGAACCGCAGTGTTTTAGAAGATTTTGTGCGCCATCCCTCTGTGGCAAAGCGCAACTACCAGATAGCACATTTCGACAGTCCTGATCGACGGGGTATTGATGTAGCATTGCTTTATCAAGCGAAGTATTATAAGCTAGACACAGCAAGATTTTTGCGCTTGAATAACCTATATTATGCGGATGGAGATACGGTTTTTACCCGCGATATGCTCTGGACAATAGGGCAATACGACGGCGAGACGCTGCATATTTTCGTCGCGCACTGGCCGAGTCGCCGAGGAGGGGAGACCGCTAGTGCTCCGTTGAGAAATGCGGCAGCGCTCTTGTTTAAAAACACGGCGGATAGCATCCAAGCTGCCGACCCCTACGCTAAAATTATACTGATGGGCGACCTGAACGATGACCCCAGCTCTCCTTCCGTAGCGAAAGTGATCGCAGCCGTGGCTAAAAGTGATGAGGTGCCGCCAAATGGTTATTTCAACACCATGGCCAGCCTCTACCGCAAAGGTTTGGGCACCTTAGCATATCGAGACAAGTGGAGCCTTTTCGATCAAATCATCGTCAATGATAAACTAGTAAACCAAGCACGGGGCTGGCGTTTTCATCAGGCGAATATTTACAACCCGCCTTATATGTTTCAAAAGACGGGCCGCTTCAGGGGGTATCCCCTGCGGGCTTTTGTAGGGCCCAACTACATGGGGGGCTATTCGGATCACTTCCCTACTTATATTGTACTGGTGAAGCCGGTGGTGCGGCCATAGCTTGGAAAGGCTTAAGAATCAGGCGAATTGCCTGTCCTTATTCGAGCTGTGCTGCAAGCGTAATTTGGTAAATCCTTGACCAAATACCATTCTTGGCAGTTTGTTGCCAGAGGATGGGGAAGTGGCTAAGACTATCTAGCTGTTCGTTGGTCCAATCGTTGTGGATTCGGCTCACGAAGGCGTAGGGCTGTTGGCCGCTTTGGTAGGCGGTAAAGCCATTTTGCTCACCATTAAGCTGCCGCCAGTTTCTAGGGCCGATAGAAGGAAAAACGCTGCCAACGTCCTCTAGCGAAATACCTTGCTGGCGAAGAAAATCGATGGCAGCGGCCTCCTGCAGGTAAAAAGGCAGGTGCATAGGCGTACTATCCCAAGCTTGTGCAATACGGTGAGGATAGATCCAAAAATTGCCACATAGGAGGCATAGCAAACAGAAAGCGAAGAGCCTCTTTTGCCAAGGGGCTAAAGGCAGTTGTTTATGGCTGCCTGCCGGCTCGTCGAGGTAATTAAACAAAAGCGTATAAGCAACCCAAATATCGAAAAGTACAATAGCGGGCAGCAGGTAACGCGGAGCCGTCAGGCCTGTGTGCGTTAGTATTAAAGGCAAGAGCAATAGAAAAAATAACACGATGCCTAGGCCGAAGCGCCACCAGTAGTAATTTTGAAGCAGCTGGCGCCAGCCTTTTTTATAGATCGCAATAATGAGGGCAATCCATAGGCCAATTCGCCCTAAGTCTAGGAGCCGCCAGCCCACCAAGCCTATATTTTTAAGGAAGGATAGCCAACCAACGGGTTCAAAACTAGCCGCCCAAGGTGAGTCGGGATGGTAGCTGATCCAAGCCTTCGATTGATAATGGAGCAACAAATAAGAAAGTGCCAAAACACCGCCTAGTAAGAAGGGAGCCAGCATTTGTAAGGCCGTCAATAGCCCAAACAGCCCAACGCTAGGGGTTTCTTCTTCCTGATCGTTGGCAGCTAGGTAATACATCAACAAGGTGGCCAACCATTCCAGTAAATAGAGCGATAACGCAGCTATCCAACCCCGACTGCTGATGAGCGCCAGTATGATAATCGCAAAAACGAGCAGATGGCTTTTTTTCGCTACTCCTAGGCAAACCTGCCGCAGCCCGAGCAGATAGGCTGCTATCAACACTACATCAGGGCTTACCAAGAGGAGCTGCGTTAGTAAAACGGGCTCCAATAGCAATAAGAAGAAAAGCCAATAACGGTAGGGCCCTAAATAGTCCCTGCCGATTAGTAGCAGCTGTGTCAATAGTAAACACACCCAAGGTAGCATTGCTAAATGGCTTACCCAGACCGAAGGACCCAATAAACGCCACCATAGCGATAAATAAGCACCAAAACCAGGCGGATGGCCACTATCA
>DAINNZ010000156.1:7181-9215 GCA_036735605.1 Lewinella sp.
ATGGCATCTTGTAGTAGGTAGCTTCGCGTCTCGTAAATATGCAGTGCTTGGCGAGCACCCAATTGAATAGTATCCCAGAAAAAAGGAAAGTCTTTAGCAAAAACAAATAACCCAAACGCCACTAGCCCCGCGATCCAGTAGTCCTTTTTACGAAGAATATCCGCTAGTTGGAGAGGCATAGCTGGGCTTTTATGGTTTTCGCTGTTTTTGTAGGGCGGCAGCTACGAAGCTGACAAACAGCGGATGCGGGCTTTCAACCGTGCTTTTAAGCTCTGGGTGGAACTGCACGCCTACAAAATAGGGGTGGTCTTTAAGTTCAATGATCTCCACTAAGCTGGTAGCTGGGTTGATGCCAGTGAAAAGCAGCCCCGCTTCACTGAGCCGATCGCGGTATTGGTTATTGAACTCGTAGCGATGCCGATGTCTTTCTTGGATGTTTTTGCTGCCGTAGGCTTTGTAGGCTAAGCTGCCAGCACTTAGCTCACATTCGTAGGCACCTAGGCGCATTGTGCCGCCTTTTTGGTTGATGCGCTTTTGGCCTTCCATTAGGTCAATTACCGGATGAGGGGTATCGATATCTACCTCCGTCGAAGAAGCCTCGTCTAGGCCAGCTACATTACGGGCATACTCTACTACCGCACATTGCATCCCTAAGCAGATACCAAAAAAAGGAATATTTTGCTCGCGAACGTACCGAATGGCTCGTATCTTCCCTTCTATCCCGCGCTCTCCGAAACCAGGTGCTACTAGGATACCGTCAAATTGATTGAGTAGCTCGTGTACCCGATCGGCTTTGCCTTCTAGCTGCTCGCTATGGATGGGCACTACGATTACTTTCGTTTCATTTACAGAACCAGCGTGTACAAAAGATTCGTAGATCGATTTATAGGCGTCTTGTAATTCATTATATTTACCTACTAGGCCAATCTGAACTGTATATTTCGAGTTTTTTAAGCGGCTGAGGAATTTTTTCCACTTCCGCAAGTCCGGCTCCTGCAAATCGGGCAAACGAAGCTTATTAATGACCGTAGCATCTAGCTTTTCCTTAAGCATCAGAATGGGCACTTCGTAAATGGTGCTGGCATCAATGGCTTCAATAATACTGCTCTTTTCTACATTACAGAATAGGGCTAGTTTTCTGCGGAGGCCATCGTCTAGGGGGTACTCGGTGCGGCAAACGAGTATATCGGGTTGAATACCTGTTTGTAAAAGCTCTTTAACAGAGTGCTGCGTTGGCTTCGTTTTCAGTTCTTTAGCTGCGGAAAGATAGGGTATAAGCGTAAGATGGATGACCAAGCAATTGTCGGTTCCTAGTTCCCAACGTAGTTGCCGAAGGCTCTCTAAATAAGGTAAAGATTCTATATCGCCCACGGTGCCACCCAGCTCGGTAATCACAATGTCGTATTGCCCATTATTGCCAAGTAGCTGGATACGCCGCTTGATTTCGTCGGTTACGTGTGGAATGACTTGCACGGTCTTGCCTAAAAAATCGCCTTTGCGCTCTTTTTCGATTACCGTTTGGTAGATCCGGCCAGTGGTGACATTATTCGCTTGGCTTGTAGGCGTGTTGAGAAAACGTTCGTAGTGGCCTAAATCAAGATCCGTTTCGGCACCATCATCGGTAACATAACACTCGCCATGCTCATACGGATTGAGTGTGCCCGGGTCAACATTAAGGTAAGGATCAAACTTTTGGATGGTAACGCTAAAGCCTCTGGCTTGCAAGAGTTTAGCCAACGAAGCGGCTATGATGCCCTTTCCTAAAGAAGAAGTAACACCACCCGTAACAAAAATATACTTGGTCATGATTATTAATTACGGGATACAAAGGTAAGGAAAAATTGCTTGCTGCCTTACGAATTCAGTAGCCGATCAAAAAAAACAGTAAGGGAAGCGCGGAATACAGGCAGAGAAGCCTGCGCCGTTGCCGTTTATTGCTTGTTTGGCGGCCGCCGCTTCGCTTGCCCTGCTTAAAGCGGGCACACCATGTCTATACGGACTCGTTGCTCTCGCCCAGGCGGGCACAAGTGCAGG
>DAINNZ010000157.1:0-9066 GCA_036735605.1 Lewinella sp.
CGCTTGCGCATAAATCCAAATTGCGCGATTTCGGCACAGCGAAGGATGAGTGGATGGCTGGCGATGCAACAGAACTGTATCTATAGGATATCGACGAAAATGGGCGGCTGGCTATCGGGGATGTGTTGCCCTCCGATAAATGGTTGTCGGGGGAGATGCGCGCCTTGATCGGTAGCAAGCAAGTCGTTCGTGTAGAGGTAAACGAAGAGGGCAGGAAAAATTTCTATATCTTAGGCGATCAGTTGGCTAGAATTCAGGCTTCCAAGCCTATATATGGCACTACAAAAAAGCAAGTAAAAGCCTACGTAAGTACTCTAGTACACGATCAACTTATCCACTGTGAAGTGCTGGATGTTCATTTGCGTAAACAGTTGGTTTTCTTGAAGGTCTTGTTGTGATTTGCTAGGGCTGCCCCACCGTACAACTCTATTCATAACCCGCCGAATAGGTGGTGAACCGGAAATAAAGTGGTTTGTGCCATCCCAAATGAGCCAACCGCCAGGAAGGCTTCGTTCAATAGCTATCTCACACCGCATCGGTTCGACTATAACCAACCCAAAGATAGGGCATTTTTAGCGGTTTTGCAAGCTTGTGAGGCGATCTTTTGGTGAGGCGATCTTTTGGTGAGGCGATCTTTTGGTGAGGGGGATCTATTGTCGGGCAGGCTTAAAAAACCTATTGAGACAAAATGTCATACATTAATTCTTTTTTACTAACAAAATGACATTATTTTTAAGAATAGAAATATTGGAACAGGAGTTGCCATAATTGGCGTGTTGCTAATATTGGCGACGGAACTAAAATAACTAAGCAATGAAACCAACTACTTATAAGCGACCACAAGCCGTAAATTTATTTAACTTCTTCGACGAAGTGCTCAGCCAAGGCCATTTCGGTAAAGATATGGCTGCGCAAACCTATCGGCCTGCGGCCAATATTTCGGAGACGGAGGATGCCTACCACCTCGCGATTATTGCTCCGGGGCGTAAGCGAGAAGACTTTACTTTAGAGTTGAAGGATGAGCAGCTCACCATCCGCTACCAAGTGGAGGACAAAGCGGAAACTAAAACGGAGGACTATATCCGCAAGGAGTACAAGCTGGAGAATTTCCAACGCAGCTTCCATCTCGACCCGAAAGTAATCGACGAAGATGGCATTACGGCTCAATACCAAGATGGTATTTTGACCCTTCGCTTACCCAAGAAAGAAGCTGTCTTGCCGAAGCAACCTAAGTTAATTGCCGTGAGCAACTAAGCCACCGCCAGGGAGGTCATTCCTCACCGGCTGTAACAAGAGCGCGATGCCCTGTATAAAGTGGGGCATCGCGCTTTTTTTGTAGTAAAAAGAACGGATAGTGGGGTAAAAGCCGTAGCTTTGCTATACTGTCCTCACCAAAACACACCTACGTATGCCATTTTCGGATCCTAAACTGGAAGCCATTCGGGAACTAGCGGCCAATGATGCCCTAGGCGAGGCATTGCGAGCGGTGGAAGCCTGGCTAAAAAGTGAGGCTTCTAGCGAACTGAAAGTATGGTTAGGGCCGCTTACGAACCTACAAGCGCGCTTTCATCGCTTGGAAGTAGAGGAAGTACAGCGTATTTTGAGTGCAGAGGTAGTAGAAGTGAGGCGCAACCAAATCAGAGCCGACTTGACCAAGCTGCTAGAGAAACTAGCCGCCCAAGAGTTGCCAGCGCTTCCAAGAGCTAAGCAAAGAAAGGCAGCGGCTGGGTGGATGGCAGCAGTGGTTTCAGTAGGGCTTTTGATTGTAGCCTACTTTATTTTTGTGCGGCAGCCTAGCGCGGAACAGCCAAGTGCCACGCAGATACTCCCACCATTGACGCAAACCGAAGTGGCGCAGTGTCCTGATTTTTCGGCTTCGGATGAATTCAAGGTGATGGTGCTGCCCTACCAGGTCTTGAAAGGGGATGCGATTAGCTTACATCTGCTAGTGAGCCAAAAAATTGGGCAGTTGATTGATCGCCATAATATTCATGCAACGGTACGTTCCTTTGGCCGCAAACCAGAGGATGTACCACAATACCCCGATAGCCCAAGAGCGGCCGAACGGCTGGGGAAAAATTGTGGTGCGCAGCTAGTGGTCTGGGGTCTTACACAATCGGACGATGAAAAGGAAGAAAGTATCACTTCCTTTCGTTTCGTGGACGGCGATCGGTGGCGATTTACAGAGTTCAAACTCGATGAAAACTTACAGGTAGATACCCTTAAGAGCCTAGCGGCTATGGCGATGGATGCCTCTTTCACGGCTAAGATTGAACAGGCTTTTTTACTAATCTTTGGTATTATTGCCCGTGAAGCGGGCGAACAAGAACAAGTCATTGCCCTATTGGAAGAAGCTGCCGTAGAACCGCAGTCAGACCCTGCTGTCTTTGAGTTGCAACAAAATCTCCTAGCCGAAGCCTATCAGACAAAGGGCTTAACAGATAAGGCCATTGATGCCTACACTAAAATCCTAGCGGTTAACCCAGACAATGCCAGCGCTGCGCAAAATAGAGGCACCTTATTTTACCACCTCGAAGCCTATGATAAAGCGGCAGCCGATTTAGACAAAGCTATTACATTAGAACCGGATCGCAAGGAAGCTATCGTTACGCGCTTAGCCACTAACTTACAGCGCAAACGCAGCGATCTGATCGATAAAGACCTGCATCAGCTAGAAAACGACTATAAGCCCTCGGGGGAGAGAATCACTGCGCCGCAGTGGGAAACCAACACGCCAGCAACCGCTCCTCGGGAGGAAAAAGCGACTCCGGAAGACCCCGCTACACAACGCCGCTTTGAGTTACTTTTAGAAAAGAGTAGCCAATTGCGCCCCTTGCTGCCAGATAGGCGGGTTATTTCCCCCGATCTGCTAGTAAGACCGCGCGTCATCTTGCCCCGCGACACATAAATTGACATATTTTCGACCAAGATTCCCTCAAAAGGCTGCATCTTCGCACAATGGATAAACTGATTCGACAAAATTGGTGGAAATGGCTAGGGGTAGTGATCTTACTCTATGTTTTCATAGTTGGCCTGCTAGTGCCCCTCAAGCCCAATATTACCCACGTATCCCCTAGCTACGCTCAGGCCGGCCAGCCGCTTACTTTACTGGTAGAGGGCTATAACACCCACTTCGATGAACAACCGGATCAACTACGGGCATGGTTGCGCTTGGATGAAAACTATCAGTTGGCTGCTCGTAAGATCGAGGTGCAAAGTCCCCAACAAGCCAGCTTAATTTTTGATTTGCCAGTTGGCTTGCCCAGTACGGATAGCATTGTGCCGGCTTCGCTGGTAGTGGATGGGGTAGTGGATGGCTTTTTCGTTCGGCCAGCGGCCATTAGCATTTACCAGCTGCGTTCGGATTCAACGACCTACGCCGCTTGGCAACAGCACCCGATTCAAGGCTTACACCAGATCGGTTATATGACCTTTCCGTTTCGCAATATTTTGGCAGAAACGATCCGAAATACTTATTTTCACGTTTCCCTTTGGCTGGCTATGATGCTTATCTTCATCGTGGCGGTAGTGTATGCGGTGCGTTATTTGCGCCTACAATCGCAAACGAACGCCGCCTTCGAATCGATTGGATTGGCCGTAAGTAGTCGGGAACGCTTAGACTATTGGTCGCATGCGCTCACCCTCGTCGGTTTCTTATTCGGGCTATTGGGGCTGGTGACGGGGGCATTATGGGCTAAATATACCTGGGGTAGCTGGTGGAGTTGGGATATTAAACAGTTCACCACCCTAATCGCACTACTCATCTATGCTGGTTATTTCATTTTACGCTCCGTTTTCGTGGATCGCGAAGCCCGCGGACGCATCAGTGCGGTGTATAATATTTTTGCCTTTGCCGCACTAATTCCGCTTATTTATATCCTCCCGCGCTTATCGGATAGCAGCCTTCACCCGGGCAATGGCGGTAACCCTGCACTAGGAGGCGAAGCCCTCGACAATACCATGCGCATGGTCTTTTACCCCGCCGTTATCGGCTGGACGCTCTTCGGCGGCTGGTTAGCATCCTTATTCTATCGCCTGCGGCGTTTAGAAGCTACTTTGCCCGTAGTGGGGGGCTTCTCTTAATAAGTCTTTCTTAATAAGTCTTTGGCCAGCGGCAGGGGCAAGGGCTATTTTGTAGCGCAAGAGGGGGCGGACTAAAGGCGCACTAGCTACGCTCCTAATACGTAACTTTGTACGAGCGTAGCGAAAGTTCGTCCTAAGTGTCGGTAACTATACTTGAATATGAAAAAGGTACCGTCTTTTTGGATTTTCAACAGGCTAATGCTCCGCAGCAAAAGCTGCCGGTTGCTGCGCTATCTGCTGTTAGCTTGTGCTTTGAATATTACTAGCACTGCGCTACTAACGCAGCGGGATACGGTAACTATTTGTTTGCCAGGGGAAGAGGTGCAGTTGAATGGCCCCGTGGGGCGTTTCGGGTATTCGTGGTGGCCGGCAGGGGAGGTGAGTAATTCGAGTATCCGCAATCCCCTTGCTTGGCCTAGGGTGCCTACTTGGTTTGTGGTGACTAGTCTGCCAAATTTGGAGGGAGAAAATCTAATTCGCAATCCTGATTTTTCGCTAGGGGATTCGGCGATTATGAGTGATTACCCTTTCCGTACGCTGATCAATACCCAGGGCGTATATGGCATCAGTGAGAGTGCGGCCAACTTGAACCCGCAATACTTCAGCGACTGCCCTGACCATACGAGCGGAGAGGGCCTGATGATGGTGGTAGATGGCTCTCCTAGGGCTAATGAGCGAGTATGGTGCCAACGCATGGAGGTAGATCCATGGCAAGATTATGCCTTTTCGACCTGGTTAATGTCTGTGAACCCCACCAATCCTGCCGTACTAGCTTTTTCTATCAATGGGCAGCCCATTGGCAACCGTTTTTCGGCTAGTAATAGGGTCTGTGAATGGCGGCAGTTTTTCGCCACTTGGTTTTCCGATACGGCATCGGTAGCCGAGATATGCATTATTAACCAAAATACCAATCCAACGGGCAACGATTTCGCACTAGACGATTTTGCTTTTTTCCCTATTACGCCGCCGCGTTATGATAGTACGCTGGTGCAGATTACGGCATTAGCGCTGGCGGAGGAACGAAAGGTGTATTTTCCTACGGCCTTTTCGCCTAACTTTGATGGTTTTAACGACCGGTTTGAGCCAGCCTATGGCAAGGAGGTAGAGCGGCTGCTGTCGTTGGCTATTTTTAACCGCTGGGGCGGACTGGTTTTTCAGCGGCAGGATTGTCTGGCCGATGAGTGTGGTTGGGATGGCTTCTATAAAGGCCAAGCTGCCGAGCAGGGCTACTACGTTTACAAAGCAAGGGTCTTGTTTGTAGATCAGCAAGCGGCAGACTACACGGGCGCTTTCTTCTTACTGCGCCCTTGAGGCGGTGGTTGGCGCACTGCGGCTAATAGTCGCTAAACAGACATTCGGCACCTTCGCTTGCGAAGGATACGGTTTAGACGCCTAACGGTTTAGGCACCTAGTGCGCTGCCAAGGCTAAAACTTCGGCTTGCCAATGGCTTCTTTTGCAACTACTCTTCGTTGGAGAACTCCTTACATAGTCCCGTTATGCGGGGAACCTCCGCCTCGATTAGCCGAAAAATTCGCTAACGCTCAACCCGAATAGTAACGCTTGACAGACCACTAGGCACTTTTTTAATAAACTAGACCTTCTAGTAGCATGTTAAACCTTGAAAAATAAGCGTAAAAGAATGAATTGCAAAAACTGTGGATATAGCCATAGCGGAAATTTTTGCAGCCATTGTGGCCAAAATGCGAAGATCGAGCGCATCAATCTAAGGAGTTTGCTAGACGAACTCTCTCAGGCAATATTCCAAGTGGATAAAGGATTTTTTTACACTTTAAGGGAATTATTACTGCGGCCAGGAAAAAGCCTGAGGGAATTTCTGGATGGAAAACGAAAAAAGTACTTCAAGCCCATTGCTTATATGCTAACCTTATCAACGCTCTACTTCTTAGTTTCACAGTTTACCAATCAAAACATTTGGACGGACGACCTCGCTTCAGGCTTCATGGCGGGGGCAACAGAAGATGAAAGCGCACCAGCCGTTTTAAGTTGGTTTTCTAGGAATTATGCCTACACCACTTTGTTACTTTTACCCGTCTTTTCCTTCGCTTCTTATCTATCTTTTTCGAAATATGGTGACAATTATCTGGAACATATCGTCATCAATGCCTATGTCACAGGACAGCAAGCCATTTTTTATGCCTTCTTTGCTTTCTTCAACACCTTTGTGGAGTGTACTTTTAGCGAGATACTTCCGCTGCTGGTGGCTATTGGTTACGTTTTTTGGGTTTTTTGGCAGTTATTTTCGGCAGACCGCGCCGTGACAATTGTATTTCGCTCGATCTTAACCTATATACTGTATTTTATTTTTAGTCTTCTTTTACTATTTGTTGCGCTAGGCATTAGTGGTTACCGATAGTTGGGGGATGACCATTCCGTTTCCTTTACCCCACAAGTAGGGTGGCCTTAGGCGAAAAGGATTACGTTCTAACGGTATTAGTAGCGGCGGTTTGGGTTTACTAAGGTGCAATATTAGGGTTTCACCACTTCCCCCTGCCACACCTTATCCTCTGGAGAGACGAAAAGTGCCAGGGTATAGATACCGCTAGGCAGCTGGCTAAAGTTTAATTGGGCGTTCCGATCATGGGCGGCTACGCTCAAGACAAGGCGGCCGCTGCGGTCGTAGGCGCGGAGCCAGCCTTGGGTGCCGGCAGGTAGGTTGTGCAGCCGCAATAGGCCATCTGCTGCTAGCGGGTTGGGGCCTATGCTGATGGCGGCGAAGCGGTTGGTATAGTGAACGGAGGCTAGGTTAGAGAAATGGGCGCGGCCATCGAAATCTACTTGCCGAAGGCGGTACACATTTTCGCCTTCTCTGGGCTGTCGGTGTAGGAAATGGTAGTTACCTAGCCCATTGGCTGTCAGCCGACCGATCTGTACCCATTCATCGCGATCATTTAGATGCTGCACTTCGAAGTGACTAGCGTTTTCCTCCAAGGCGGTTGTCCATTCTAATAAGACGTTTTGCTGTTGCAGCCGAGCGCGGAGCGGCTCGGCATAATAGACGGGCAAAACAATTTCACTAAGCGATTGTGCTGCTAGGTTTCGGATATAAGCTGCCTGATAGTAAATGGCGGGCTCCGTTATTTCCCAGCTATTCTCTGGCCAACCTGTGTTCCAGTCTTTGTACGACTTCATGGCCGGCTGGCCAGCAGGCGGACTAATATTGCCTACCGAAAAATCTTTATTGGCTCCACCGCTTACAAAGCCAGGGGCCGGCCCAGGGCCTTGTGCGACATTGTCCCAAATGGTGCCATCGTTGAACCAAGTGTGATAAATTTCTTGTATGCCTCGCTCGGCACCCCGGCCTTCCATACCAGATAGATAGACGATACCCAGCGGATTGACGCCATGCAGATAGTGTAACATACCCGCTGCTTTACGTCTAAAATCATCGGCCGCAGGGCCTGCTATGCCATAGTCGGCCATCATCCGATTGAGGTTAGCATAGCGGGAGACAGCACTATTGCTCCCCCAGTGATACGACCAATCGGGCATAAAAGCGCGGTAGAGATCAGCAGGGTTGAAACCATAAAAGCCATTCCAATCTTGCGTAACCATCGGTGTCATGGAGTTAATAATACTTGTGCGCGCACTACTATTGGCGTTATGTAAGGTGGTATAGAACAGTAGCGCACTGACCAATTCGTTTTTGTAAGGCCCCCACCAATTATTTTGTATGTATTCAGCTTCGCCTAAGTGGTTGGCCACATAAGTATTATACTGGGCTTGTCCGGTGAGGGCAAACAGCTGTACGGCAGCCGTGAGGGCTATTTCTTTTTGTTCTTGATCGCTGCGATCTGCATCCCCTGCCTTGATGGTGCCGTCGTCGCAGTCGTATTCTAAGGCGTTATTATTGCGGGCTGCCAGCCAATAGGCGAAAGCCGTAGCGGCTTCGGCACGAATCTCGTTGGCATAAACCGACCAAGCTGGAAACTGCTCAAAAACCATAGCGGCATGTGCTAGCATACTCGCCGCAGCTATGCTCGCCGAGGTGCAAGTGGGGCCATAATAACGGCGATGTGTATTTGCACTAGGGGGCGCAGCAATATTCTCGCTATGTGAAATACTGCCCATCTTGATAATCACGCTACCATCGGGGTTCATCATTTTACGCACCCAATCGATTTCCCATTTCACTTCATCGAGTATATCAGGGATGCCGTTTCCCGATTCTGGAATATTCCAATTATCTGAAAAAGCTGCGGGGCTTTCGTTATAGGCCCATAAGAGTTCATGCACGGCCGTTTGAGCAAAAGTGACGTATTTGTTATAGTCGCCCGCATCAAACCAGCCGCCGGATAAATCGCGGCGCAAGCTAGCATTATTAGGGTCATAAACATAACTGCATTCGGTATCTTGCAAGGGCTGCACGAAATTATTCGCTGCATCCACCCAGCCCGGTTCCGCAAAAGGGGCTGCTTTTGGGAAATTACAGCGATTATAAAAAAAAGCTCGGCCAGCATCCGCTAAGACAGCGGCATAGACCTGATCGCTGATCGTGAAAGTAGCGGACTGCTCGTTATTCGCCACGTCCACAATGTAGTAGTCGCCTGGCTGCGTCAGCGAGCTAAAGTTCAGCCACCAGCCTTTATCGCCCGAAATTGCTTGCGTTTGGCCGTTATTCCACGGTTGCGGACTGCCGACCCAAACGACCTGCTGCGTACTACTGTTCCTGATTTCCAGCGTAGCACTCGGGGTATAAGATAAGTGGCTATTGAAGCCTAGCTGCGGATCGGATAAGACCGCCACTTTTTCCGCCGCCACTTGGTAGCCAAATTGATCCACGTGAATGAAAAGGCTTGGCGATTGTGCAAGCAAACTACGAAGACCCAGGAAAAGTAAAAATGCAACTAATTTTTTCATGGAAATAGATGAACGAATGAACGCCCGCAAAGATAATGATTTCGTATGAATATAGTCTTCCAATGCAGGATTTACCTTCGGTGCTACTGCGTGGTCGCTACGCG
>DAINNZ010000158.1:0-8991 GCA_036735605.1 Lewinella sp.
CTTTCCTATGGTCGGCCAATGCGGGCTTAGGTTTAGATTTTTTGGGAATCAAAGCCCCTTTTTCGATGGCTATTTCCAGTAGGAATACTCTTTACAATTTGCCTTCGTATTCTTTTTACGGCATAAGCCCCACCTACAAATGGGCGACGCTGCATGCAGGTGACAGAAGTATGACTTTTAGTCCCTACAGCCTTTCGGGTATCAACTTCCGAGGGGCCGGCATGGAGCTGCGCCCTGGAAAATTTTATGTGGGCGCGATGTGGGGCAAGCTTCGCAGAGCCAGGCAAGAAGATGTGAATGCGATTCAAACAGGGATAGAACTACCCGTTCGACGCATGGGGATGGGGATAAAATTGGGCTATGAAGGCTCGGCTAATAGTGCGCTGGGCTTGAGTTTATTCTCCTCCCAAGACGAGCTTGACCAGCGGGCTGCCGATACCATTGCCAATGCTTTACGACCCGAGCGCAATATGGTTTTAGCCCTGAGTGCGAAGCAGCAGCTCAGTAAGCTATTGACGTTTGAGGGCGAGTGGGCACAGTCGGTACTCACCCGCGACGACCGCAGCCCGCTACTGAACCAAGCAAACAGCCGGCAAAGTTTACTGGGCTTATATAAAGCGAAGGTCTCCACGATTGGGGCCTATGCCTATAATTTTTCAGTAGCTTTTGCACCCAAGTTTGGCACGATCAACTTCAAATACGAGCGCATCGGACCGGAGTATAGCACCCACGGTACTTTGTTTTTCCAGAACGATGTGGAGAACACCACGGTGGGGCTGCGGATGCCGCTATTGAAAAACAAGCTCAACCTAAACAGCAACGTAGGTTTACAACGCAATGATTTGGATGGCAAACAAGCCGCCAATTTAAGGCGACTCATTGGGGCGCTAAACCTCAGCTATCAGCTATCGGATGCTACGAGTGTGCAGGCAGGTTTTAGCAATTTCACCACCACCAACCGCTACAAGACGCTGCTGATTGGTAGTTTGCCTGTGGATAGCCTAGTGCTGGCGCAAACCAACCTTAGTGTACAAGGTGGGCTAACGACCTCCCTGGGCAGCGAGCAATCCAAGACCCTATCGCTTTCGGCTAGCTACCAGCATGCTTATTTGCTGCGCGAAAACGAAGCCGATACCAGCCAAGACAGCCGGATGGCCATGCTGATCCTATCCTACAATTACCAGCCCAAGGAAGCCGGCTGGGCTTATACCTTGGCCTTTTTGGGCAACCGTAACCTCACCGCACAAAGTGAGATCATCACCATTGGCCCTAGTGCAACGATCAGCAAGCAACTATGGGAGGGCAAGCTTGCTTTGAGTGTGAATATCTCCTACATGTTCAATGCGGTAAAGCTAGCTGCCATTGGCCAAATAGACCCTGGTAGCATAGTCTCGAATGTATTACAGGCCAATATAGGGGGCAGTTTCAAGCTAGCCGAGAAGCAGGCACTACAACTAACACTCTCTTTGTTGAATGCAGCAGGCAACAGCAGCAATAGCGGCTACAACGATGGTCTTTTCTCCTGTAGTTACAATTATCAATTTTAAAAAGCGAAAGATATGAATAACCTAACAAGCCGTAGAAGCCTAAGTACGATAGTGAAGGAGCTATGGTGGCAGCAACCCTATTGCAAGCATAACCTTTGCCCCTGCGAGCCCGATAGGGCGGCAGCCAAAAAAATGGTATTCCAACAAATAGTACGAGAAACGACGCAGTTACAACTTGATTTTATGGCTGTCGCTTCGCTCGTCCAGACGGGCATAAATGCAGGGGCAAGGGTTACTATTCGTAATAGTGCTTCTACGCTCCTTCGTAGGAATTATGGCAGGCAATTCTTGCTACTGGCACTGTTGAGCCTTACTTTTCTTGGTGGGCTAGGCAGCCAAAGCCTCAACCAGCGACTGGAAGCGGTCTTGGCTGGGGAAAAGGTGAACGCGGATCGGGAATTTAGCGCACTGACCCGCGCCAAGGCCGAAGAATTTGATGAAACGAGTAAAAGCCTGCTCTTGCAAATTGTAGCCTCGGAAAACATCATCAACCAGGCGGATTATATCCTGCTAGCGGGCTTTTTGTATGGCGAAGAATTGCTGCCTTTTGTGCCGGAAACAGCCAGGAAATCGGCTGCCGTAAGGCGCGCCATCAACCTAGCGAAAGTGAGGGCAGGGAATGAAGATCGGACAGCTAATTTGCTAAAAAACGTGAAAAAAATCCCCTTAGACGACGAATTTACCTATACCGTGGTGCCGATGCTGATTTATACCCGGCAGCGGGCAGTGCTGGATTATTTGCTGGAGCTGGTGATGATCTCGAACAGCAACTGCACCCCCGGAGATGCGGAGACCAGTGGCCAGATAGACTGCGGCTATCGCTTGATAGAGCACTTGGCGGTGGCTATTGCCGAATTCCCCGTTGCGGTGGATGAAGACGGCGATTTGCTAGACAACGACTATGCAGCGGCTTTGATAAAAGTGCGTGAATGGATTACGCTAAACAAGCCTTATTATACCATCCTTACTAATACCTATTGATATGTTTTTCTACGTTTACCCTGCTTGGAAGTCGGCCTTGCGCTACTTTTTCTTCTTGATTGGCCATTGTTTGTTCGGTGGGCTACTATTAGCTGGCGGTGGGCCAGTGAAGGAGACCCCGCCAGAAGCCCTGCTACCGCCCGCCCCAAAAACATTTGACCTCAACAGCCTGCTGAGCGTGCGGACAGAAGCCGAGGAAGCCGCACTGGCCGCTTATTTCAGCGAAGCTGGCACCATGAGTGAAACGGGCGATGATTTGCGGAAATTAGCGGCGCTAAGCGATAGCGTCCGAGCCCAAGTGGATAGCGCCCGAGCCGTCGTAAATAAAATACTGACGGAAGGCCGGCAGATTGCGAATTTGCTAGATGCACAGCTTTCTAATTTACCGCTGGGCATAACGCAGCAGGTGGGGGGGATGCGCATTACCCTTGCTATAGCGGAGGCCCGCATACTACCCAGCGGTGCAGAGGTGGATTTGGTATTAGGGATAGACTTTCCCGACTCGGACTACGATCCTATTTTTAAGGCCACGGGCATCCCTTGGTCTAGGAGTGGCGGTTTTGTAGGGGAGGTGACGATGCAATTGATAGCGGATTGGGCCATCCCGATTAATGCCGGCAAATCGGCTTTGTTTTTGCACGCTAGTGATGAGGAGGCAGACAATACCTTTGTTCGGGTGAATTGCGAAGGCTTTGTGGCCGGGCGCATTACGGCTAGTTTTATCCTGTCGCGCGATTGGGTGCTGCCGGTGGGGTCTAATGGTCTGCCGCGAGCATTGGATACGACGAATGTAACCACTGCCAGTGGGAATCCTTTTTCTCCTGATCGGGTGCGAGCCGACTTTGTTTTCGATTTGCGCGCTGATGCTGGATTTTTTGGCGAAACCATGCTATCTGCTCCCTTTGTATTTACGGGCCGCGAGGATTTTATCATTGATGTAGGCCAGGTAGCCGTAGATTTCAGTGATGCGGTGAACCCTACGGATATGCAGTTGCCGCCAGCTTATACTTGTGCTTATATGATGGGAGAGGAGGAAGTATCCTCCTTGTGGAAAGGGGTGTATTTGCGGGATATACGGCTGACGATGCCCAGTAAATTTCGGCGCGAGCAGGGAGACTCTGCGCTGGTAGTGGGGGCACCTTACATCATCATTGATCGGCAGGGTTTCACAGCGCATATCTATGTAGCAAACCCTTTGCCTTTGGGAAGTAGGCGTGATGTTAACTGGGATTTTTCGGTGGATTATGTATCCCTAAAGATAGTAGCCAACCAATTTCAGGAAGCTGAAATGGAAGGTTTACTGCAAGTACCTCTACTGTCGCGATCGGCTGAAAATTGCGATATGGTTGGCGCAGCAAGTGACACAGCTGCAACGAATCGGTCAGATTGCTTACTCTACCGAGCAGTGGTGCAACGCGGCAACCAATATTATTTTGGGGTGGAAACCCAGGGCAGTTTTTGTGCCAATATCTGGCAGGCCCAGCTGGAAATCCGGGAAAATAGCCGCATTGACTTGGTCTATGCCGATGATGAATTTACGGCTACGGCTACTTTGTATGGGGCGATCAGCGTGAATGCCAGTGTGGGGGAGTCCATGTCTTTAGAAATGGACGGTATTGGTTTTGAGAACGTAGTTTTGAGTACGGGAGCACCTTATTTTTCGCCGGGCTCATGGAGTTTCCCCTATGGACTCAGCGCGGGCATAGGGCCGTTCACTATTGGGTTTAATCAGATAAGTTTAGTGACGGTTGATGGCGAAAATACTAGTAATGCAGCGGGAGAAGTGTTATCACAGGTAGCCTTGAAATTTCAGGTTTCTTTGGAGATGGATACGGCACTAGAGCTGGATGCTAGAGGCGCTTTTAGAATACTGGGAACAGTAGAATCAGTAAACGGCCGGCAAAAATACCGTTTTAACAGAGTAAAGCTAGATGGCTTTTCTATAGAGGCCAGCACATCAGCCTTTGAGGTTTCGGCCGCATTGGCTTTTTACGAGGATCATCCGAGTTGGGGATCTGGCTTTTACGGTGCGGGTAGTTTGTTTGTAACGGCTATGGGGGGGGCAGGCATCGCAGCGGTGGCGCAGTTTGGGCAAAAAAATGGAGAGCGTTATTTCTTTGTGGATGTGATGGCTCGTTTTTCGCCGGGCATTCCTTTGGGGGGTATGAACTTGATGGCTGCTGGTGGTGGCGTTTATAAGGGCATGACGAGAGCGGATGGTGCGCAGGCTGCGAGTTTTGAAAATATTGATGACAGCCATCGGGAGCAGACCTTAACGGCATTGGATCAGGGCGATCCGCTGACGGGCATTGTGGGCATCAGCACCAGTGGCCTACAATATGTGGTGAACCCTGATACGCGCTTTGGTGCTTTCATCCAAGTGGTGGTGGCGGATGCTTCAGAGAAAGCATTCAGTGTAAACGGGCGGCTGGAGTTGGAAATATATGAAACAAACGGCTGGCGTGCTAATATTGCCTGTAACATAACCATTATGGGGCCGATCAATTATACCGACGACTACAAGCTACAGGAAGGCGTAGCAATTTATGCCAATATTGATATCCGTAAGGATAGCATACAAGGCTTAGTTTTTCGGGCTTCTGCGGACGTGTTTGTGAGCCTGGCAGGCGGATCGCTCAACGGCGGTGGTGGAACAGCGCCGGCAGCAAGTACCAATACGGATTCGCTTAGCACTGGATCGGCGGATGACTTTTTAGCTGGCGACATCATGACCAAGTATGCGGGTGGTGTGGCGCTTTTGTTTAGCCGCGACGACTGGTTTATACATATTGGTTCAACGGGTGCGCAATTGAGTGTTCCCAATTCCGATTTGCCTTCTGTTTCCGGGCCTATTGGCTTGACGGCGCGCTTATTGGGCGATACGGTGGGGGTAAGTGCTTATTTTTGTATAGGCACTATTGTGCCTCCCTTACCACCTTTACCTCCGGAGGTACTAGCCATCACCGGCCAACTGAGCCGGGAGCGTGACGAGCAGATGCTAGCCAACGCGGCAGGCTTTGGTATGGGTGCTCACCTACGCTTGAACATTGAAGGCAGTGCCGTGATTGTATATTGGCGCCTACAAGCTGGCGTCGGTTTCGACATCAACGTTCGGAACTACGGCGGTCTACAGTGTAGCAATACCGGCCGGCAAATCGGCATCAACGGCTGGTATGCCGGTGGTCAAGCCTATGCTTATCTGGACGGAGAAGTAGGGGTACAAGCCCCGCGCTTTTTGGGTGGTGGGCAATTTCCGATCATCTCCGCTGGTGTAGCCGCTGTATTGGAGCTGCGCGCGCCTAATCCCTTCTGGGGTAGGGGCACGGTGGCCGGAAGGTTCAGGCTACTCGGCGGCCTCTTTAAAGGCAGCTTCCGAGCACAAGTAGAATTTGGGGAATTGTGTGAGCCGATGGTGGCACAAGGGGAAGATCCAATTAGCTACATAGATATTATTCTTGCCACTGACCCCGTTGGAGACAATGTTGATGTAGGCATCAGACCAAGTGTTGATCTTGCTTTTTCATTAGAAGAACCAACCGAACTTTCTGGTAGCCAGTATCAGGTAAGGATATTGTCTCATTATATACAAGCTGAAAGTGGCGGCACTATAGCCTTGGCGCTTTCCGAGGAGGAAAGTGCTTATCGAGCAAGTTTTTTGGGTGATAGCTACCTAGCACCCAATACCAATTACGCCTTCCATGTAAGTGTGGCAATAGATAAATGTGCGAACGCTGCATCCAATGGACAATGCTCTAGTTGGCAACAGGTTAAAGTAGAGGCGGATACGGCCTTTTTTACAACAGGTGCTGCCGTAGATAGCCTAAGGCCAGATAACATTCGATATACCTACCCCATAGATGGGATGACAAACTTATATCCATTAGAACACAACGCAGCTTATGTGCAGTTGGAAAGGCATCAATCGGATTTAAGCAATAACATCACGGCTGTTTTTACAGACACAGATGGGAACATCCAAACGAGGAACGTGAGCTACAACCAGGCCACAAAACGCTATAATTTCTCTTTACCCACGCTCGCCAATGAAACGGTGTATCAATTGACTTTATATCAATACTATGGTAACAGCAATCAAGAGCGGGATATTAGTACGATCTATTACCGCACGAGCCAGTACAATCGCTTTCAAGATAAGATAAATGCATTACTACCCAATCAAAATTTATCCTCCTCATTGGGTATGCCAACACAGCAGATCGGGAATAAAGAAGGCATGGATATATGGGAAATTGAAGGAAGCTATGGCCATTTCGATCGCTTAGTCCAACTAAGGGTGCAAGAAGGGGAAAACTATACACTGGTGGATAATATGCGAGCCAATATATTTGATGCGCTACCTTTTACGCCATTGCCCTGGATACCCACTAATATTGTGAACCAATGGGCTGAAATTAACCCAGAATTACCCTATGATGCGGTTTATTTCACGATGGTTGGGGATACTAGTATCCGGCTCATTCGAGCAGCAGATTTTCAGTCAGTGCCAACGGCTGGAACCTTTAGCGGTGGAAAGTTTGTAGTTTCTTATCCAAATGAAATTGTCTTCCTCTTAGATGCGCTTTCCAGAGTTGCGGAGGAAACAGCTAGAGCGGGTATTGCTGATATTTTACCTAGTGGAGGTGGGGTGTCGCCTCTAGCTAATAATGAATACAGAGCTTGTTTTCCAAGCTTAGTCTCGGTTATACAAGCTTGTGGTGCTTATTGTAACCCTTACAATCTTTACACAGTTTTAAATGATCTTTTTCTCCCTGAAAAGCCCGCCAATTGCTTTATGGAGGAACTAATCTACCGCACGTATAGATACAGGAACAATATGCCCTCCAGTGCTAACACCACCTACCCCATACTATTCAAGTACGTGCTTCCTGATGGAACGACTACAGCAGAATTTTCTAAAACCTTCAGAAAACCCTAGTTATGCGGCTTGTTAAATTATCTTTTCGGTTGGATATTTTATTCTTGCTACTAGCGTGTAGTACATCTTATGTGCTACACGCCCAAACTTCCACCCCTTTGATCGCCCGCGGCACCCCTGCGGGCATACAGCTCCGCTGGGCGGCTCAAGACGCCGCTAGTCTGCGCACCTACTACCAGCAGGGCTTCCGGATAGACCGGCTGGCCATTGATGAGGCGACCCAAAGCCCCATCGCCAGCAGCCGACAGACCATCATAGATCCCCTACAAGCCCAAGGGCAAACTTATTGGACTGCCCTGCCCGATACCGCTATCTTTGCCCGAGCGCTGGCTACTTTTCTCTATCCCGATAGCCCACTACCTGAAGAAGAGGAAGCGATCAACTACAGCTTCGCCGTGCTGGCGGCCGACCACGACTTCGTCGCCGCCGAAGCCGCCGCTCTGGCCTATTTAGACAAGACAGCTGCCAAGGACATCACCTATGAATACGAGCTATTCGTGAGCGGACAGCCCCAACCCTTGGCGCGCGTTCGCGCGTTGCGCAATGCCCCCTCCCTCTTGCCGCCGCCACAAGAATTAAAAGCAAAGCCTAGCCAGCTCGCCGTCGAATTCTCCTGGCACCGTGCACTTACCGAGCGTTTTTACTCCAGCTATGCCCTACAGCGCAGCGACGATGGTGGTAAGACCTTTAAGGATTTGAATAAGCTGCCGCTGGTACAGTTTTTGGACGACAATGCTTACGATACCCTACAATATTACCGCGATTCTTTTCCCGATCTTAACAGCACCTACTTCTACCGCTTGGTGGGCAACACCCCCTTCGGCGACCGCGGCCCCTACACCGAGCCGATCGAAGTCAGCGCCCTGCCCGAGCCGCTTTCGCTCACCGCCCGCATCGAAGGCATTGTGGCCGATTTGGATAACAACTACCGCATCTCCTGGGAATTACCCGAAAACGCGCCCCTCCATAAAGTCATCGGCTTCCAGATTATGCGCAGTAAAACGGGCTTGGTGGACCTCCGTCCGCAGACCGATCTGCTCCCGCCGGATACCCGCAGCTGGACAGAACAAGACCCCCAAGACGGCTATTTTTACAGCGTTTTCACCTTCACTACCAACGATTACTACTACCCTGGGGCGCTGAAATTAATGCTGATTGATGACCGAACGCCGCCCAGTCCACCCACCGGCCTGCGCGGCAGCATCGACAGCCTCGGCCGCGTCGAAATCAGCTGGAATCCCTCCCCCGAAGCGGATGTGAGCGGCTACCGCGTCTTCAATAGCCACCTCGAAATGGGCAACTACGCCCAACTCACCCCCCGCGCCATCCCCCGCACCCGGTACCAGCACCAGCTAGCCATGGACGTCCTCACCCGCTCGTCCTATTACCAGGTGGTGGCCGTGGATTTTACCGGCAATTACTCGGATTTTAGCGCGCCGCTGCTGCTCAAGAAACCAGACATCCACCCGCCATCGCCGCCGAATATCCTGAAAATAAGTGGGACGGAAGCGGGCGTAAGTCTCCAAA
>DAINNZ010000159.1:0-5536 GCA_036735605.1 Lewinella sp.
ATTCAGCCTCCGGGATTTCCTCCCTTGTAGCTTCGGCGGTTTCTCCAGAACGGTTTGGCTGTGCTTGGCAAGCCGAAAAACCTAGCAGTAGGTAGCAAAAAGCGAGAAATGGAAGGAAGTTTTTCATTAGTTTGTAAATAAAATTTGGGATGTGCTAACAATCTTGTTTTTTAAACAGTCTTACCTCAAATATGTTTGTGTTTTTTACTTATTTTCCTTATCTTCGCACGACCCAAATGACCAGAGAATATGAATAGAACCTACTTGCTATGGCTAGCTTTGCTATTCAACGGGCTAGCGGCTGCACAATCATCACACTCCATAGCCCGTGTGTGGAACGAGGTATTGTTACAAGCCATTCGGAATGATGAAGCTAGGCCGGTGGTGCATGCACGCAATCTTTTTCATGCTTCGGCAGGGATGTATGATTGTTGGTCGGTTATCCAGCAATCGGGTACGCCTTTCTTCTTAGGGCGGGAAGCCAATGGGGTCGATTTCCGTTATTCCGTTACCGAACTACCGGCTTTCCCAGACCCCACAGCGGCTACGGAGGAAGCCATCACCTATTTTAATTACCATTTCTTAAGGCATCGTTTTAGGCTTTCCCCTGGCCGCGATAGCACCTACGCCTTAATTGCCCGTACGATAAATACGTTGGGTTATCCCATTCCATCGGATAATGAGACAGGTGATATGGTGAGTACGCCGCGTAACCTAGGCACTTTCGTGGCGAACCGAATCATTGGCTACGGCCTAAATGATGGTTCTAATGAGGATATTGACCACGGCAACCGCCACTACCGCCCGGCGAATGGCCACCATCAAGTGGGCACTTTCGGCCTGAGAAGCGTAGCAGACCCGGATCGCTGGCAGCCGCTGGGTTTTGATATTTTTATCAGTCAATCGGGTATTATGCAAGAGGGTGTAATTCCCGATTTTATCGGCCCAGAGTGGGGGCGGGTTACGCCTTTCGCCCTGCCCAATTCAGCACTAAGTATCAAATACAAGCCTAATAACACCAACCCTTGGTGGGTTTATCACGATCCGGGCGACCCGCCTTATTTCCGCGATGCTTATCTCAATGGGCAAACAACGAGTTGGTTCCATTGGAATTTTGAGTTGGTGGTTAAATGGGGTGCCCACCTCGATCCGAGCGATGGGGTAGTTTGGGATATTTCACCCGCTAGCATAGGGAATATCGGAGTAGAAAATTATCCGCGCCGCTGGGAAGATTACCCCCTTTTTTACGACGAGTTTGAAGGTGGCGATCCTAGTAAAGGGCATCGTCTCAACCCGAGAACGGGGCAGCCATATACGCCACAGTTGGTACCGAGAGCCGATTACGCACGGGTCTTGGCCGAGTTTTGGGCCGATGGGCCTAAGAGTGAAACGCCACCGGGCCACTGGTTTGTGATTATGAACGAAGCGGTTTTAGATCACCCTGATTTTACGTTTAAATTCAAGGGGGAAGGTAGTAGTTTGCCGAGGTTGGAGTTCGATATTAAAGCCTATTTCCTACTCGGTGGTGCCATGCATGATGCCGCTATCTCTGCTTGGGGCGTTAAGGGCTATTACGATTATGTGCGCCCCATTACAGCTATTCGTTACCTAACGGCTATTGGGCAGCGTAGCGATCAAAACTCGGGTTTACCTAATTTCAACCCTTTTGGCATCAATTTATATCCAGGCATCATTGAAAATTTTACGAACCCGGCTGATGTGGACGATGGCCGCTTGAATGGCAACATCAAATTTCGGCAATGGCGTGGCAATCGCTATATTGAGGAAAGTGGCACTGCCGCTGCTGGCGTGGGTTGGATCAATGGCTTATGGTGGGAGCCTTACCAACGAGCCACCTTCGTAACACCTGCTTTTGCGGGCTATGTGTCGGGGCATTCTACCTTCTCGAGTGCGGCTGCGGAAACTTTAGAACGGCTAACAGGCGATCCCTTCTTCCCCGGTGGTATAGCTGAGTTCTTCGCACCAGCGAATGAATTTTTGGAATTTGAGCAAGGCCCTAGCGTCGATGTGTACTTACAATGGGCCACCTATCGCGATGCAAGCGACCAAACGAGCTTAAGCCGCATCTGGGGCGGTATTCATCCACCGGTGGATGATATTCCTGGCCGATTTATGGGCTTGGCGATTGGAAAAGATGCCTTCGCCTTAGCAGAGCGCCTTTTCCAAGGGGTGGATGTATTCTGTGCCGCTCCCACCGAAGGAAGTAGCCCTCTCCGGCCCCAACTAGCGAAAAACCCGATTCGCCAAGGCGAAGCCCTGCGCTTTAGCCTCGCTTGTGGAGCGGATGAAAACCCAGAAGTAGTGGTTTACGATATACTGGGCCGCGAAATGGCCGCTACGCGAGTCAATTTCAGAGAAGGAGCCTTCGCTACGCATACTTGGCCCAAGGGCTTATATTTCCTGCGCCTTCGCAATGGCGAAAAGGGAGCCGTGAGCAGCGCACAACTTTTTTAATTGCGCTTAGCGTTTTGTCTGTAGCAAATACCTTGCTACCTTCGCAGCTTAATCGTATTACAATCATGGCTAAACGCTACCTCATTACCTCCGCGCTTCCCTATGCCAACGGGCCTATTCACCTGGGCCACTTAGCAGGGGCTTATTTGCCAGCTGATATTTTCGTTCGCTACCTTAGGCTCATGGGAAAAGACGTAGTGTGGGTATGCGGTTCCGATGAACACGGCGCAGCCATCACTATCCGGGCTAAAAAAGAAGGTATCTCACCTACGGCCATTGTGGATAAATACCACGCGCTCAATAAGGATACTTTCGAGCGCCTAGGCATTAGCTTCGATTATTACCACCGCACTAGCGATCCGCTGCATCATCGAACGAGCCAAGATTTTTTTACGAAGCTCCACGAAGCAGGCGATGAATTTGAGGTGAGAACGCAAGCACAGTATTACGACGCTGATTTTAACCAGTTTCTCGCCGATCGTTACATCAAAGGCACTTGCCCAAAGTGTGGGCATACCGAGGCCTATGGCGACCAATGCGAAAGTTGCGGTAGCGACCTATCCCCCACAGATTTAATCGACCCCATTTCCACCCTTAGCGGTAATAAACCAGAGCTGCGCGAAACCCAACACTGGTATTTTCGCCTAGAAAAACATGGCGACTGGCTCAAAGAATGGATCGAAACCGGTCAGTTAGATGGCCAACAACACCATGACCCTAACCAATGGAAAAAACATGTACTGGGCCAGTGTATGAGTTGGCTCAACGAAGGCCTACAAGCTCGTGCAATCACCCGCGATCTCGATTGGGGTATCTCCGTACCGCTCGACGAAGCCAAGGGGAAAGTGCTCTATGTTTGGTTTGATGCCCCCATCGGCTACATCAGCAGCACGATTGCTTGGGCAGCAGAAAATGGTAAAGATTGGCGGCAATATTGGCAAGATCAAGACACCGAACTGATCCACTTCATCGGTAAAGACAACATCGTTTTTCATTGCATCATCTTCCCCGCCATGCTTAAGGCACACGGGCAGTATATCTTGCCTAAAAATGTGCCGGCTAACCAATTTCTCAACTTTGAAGGGCAAAAATTTAGCAAATCGCGCGGCTGGGGTATCGAACAACACGAATACCTAGCAGCCTTCGACGCTTTCCCGAATAAGGAGGATGCCTTGCGCTGGGCACTCACGCGCAACCTGCCAGAACAAAAGGACGCCGATTTCACCTGGGATGATTTCATCGACTACCACGATAAAGAATTGGCCGATAAACTCGGTAATTTCATCAACCGCGTAGTGGTCTTATCGCACAAATATGCCGGCTTAGAGCCAGACGATACAGAGGCTGGCACCAGTGCAGGGGCAAGGGTAGCTAGTGAGCGCAAGACGACTTCCCCGGAGCCACCCTATCTGTCGCTCTTCAGGCGTATCGGGGAAAACATAGCGCACTACCAATTCAAGCAAGCTGCTGCCGACTTCGTAGAGTTGGCCACCTGGGGCAATACCTACCTGCAAGATCAAGCCCCTTGGACGATCGCAAAGGAAAATCCTGAAGATCCGCGTATCGCCACGATTATGCGCACTTGTTTAGAGCTATCAGTCGTTTTGAGTATCGCGGCGGCGCCTTTTATTCCCTTCACGGCAGCTAAATTACGAACGATTCTTCAGCTACCTCCTTTGCAGCCTGGCGATTGGGCTGCCGCTTTGGAAACCCTCTCGGCGGGTAAGCCCCTACTAGCCTCCGGCCATCAAATCGGTGAAGCCGAGGTGCTCTTCCCGAAAATAAATGATCGAAAGGACGATAGCCGCCTGCAAATCGTGCAAGCTCAAAAAGATAAACTCTCCGCTATCCTCGCTGCAGAGGCTGGGCCGGAACGCCCTGCGGTTAAGCCTGAAGTCACTTTCGATGATTTTGCAAAACTCGACTTACGCACGGCCACCATCACCGCAGCAAGCCCTATTCCTAAAGCGGATAAGCTGCTGCAACTTACCCTCGACCTGGGTAATGAACAGCGCACCATCGTTAGTGGTATTGCCCAGCACTACAGCCCAGAAACGGTTATAGGCCGCCAAGTGGTAGTGGTTGCTAATCTGGCACCGCGAAAAATGAAGGGCGTAGAAAGCCAGGGCATGATCCTCATGGCTGAAGATGCTGCGGGTCAACTGGTATTCGTAAGCCCACCGAATGGCTTTGAAAATGGTTGGGTAGTGCGCTAAGGATAAGTTTTTAAGACGCCTACAATTTCCCTTAAATAGATCACTATGATTGCCACGCCTTACCTTCTTTTTTTAGGGGATGCCCCCGATCAGCTAGCCGTTAAAGTGGCCCAAGGTATCAAAGATTGGCGACCAGCCAATGCGCTTGGCCAACTGCGCTTAGAAAATTGCCAAGCAGATGTAGGCTTGCCGGATAGGAGCTTAGAAGCGGCTAAAGCAGCTGGCGCCAAAACACTCGTTATTGGCGTTGCTAACAGAGGCGGCTTGATCTCTTCTGCTTGGAAGGAAACCTTATTGTTGGCACTAGACATGGGCTACGATCTAGCCGCTGGCTTGCATAGTTTACTACGAAATGAAGCCGATCTAGTCGCTGCCGCTCGAGCCAATGGCTGCCAATTGCACGATGTACGCGTGCCTAGCGTAGCCTACCCCATTGGTGATGGCATCAAGCGAAGTGGCAAGCGATGCCTCACCATAGGTACCGACTGCTCGGCAGGTAAAATGTACACCTCACTCGCCGTCGATGCGGCTATGAAAAAAAGAGGCTTGCCCTCAAGTTTTCGCGCTACCGGCCAAACAGGCATCCTCATCACAGGGGATGGGGTGCCGCTAGATGCCGTAGTAGCCGATTTTATGGCAGGAGCCGTAGAATGGCTCACGCCAGACAACGATCCGCAGCACTGGGATCACATAGAAGGCCAAGGTAGTTTGTTTCACGTTTCTTTCTCTGGTGTTACAATGGCTTTGATCCACGGTGGCCAGCCCGATGCGTTGCTACTTTGCCACGAGCCGACCCGTACCCACATGCGTGGCCTACCGCATTACGCATTGCCCAGTTTAGCTGC
>DAINNZ010000159.1:5585-8868 GCA_036735605.1 Lewinella sp.
AAGCATTAGACGAAGCGGCTGCCTTCGCTTATCTTGCTGAGGTAGAGCAACGTATGGGTTTACCCACGGTTGACCCCTTCCGAATGGGTGCCGACCGCCTCGTAGATGCTTTGCTTGCGATCGCCTAAAAGTCGGAAACCTTTCTTATATTTGCCCACCGACTGAAATATTTCTACTATGCGCAACCGATTTTTGATCCGCCTTTTTATACTTATTTGCCTTTGCCCCTGCTTTAGCCAAAACGGATATGCTCAAAAAGCAGGCGACCCGCGTGGGGCTACCGATAAGCCGCTGCAACAGCAATTTGACGATATGGTAGCGAATTCCAATCGTTTTCAAGACTATCGTGTTATCCCCCTCGAGTGGGTAAATGCTATGAAAGCCAATGTGCAGGATTCGCTATCCGGAAATGTTGAAAAGATCAAGCGTTTAACGGCCGAGATTGAGGCTAAGAATACACAGTTAGCCGATCAAAGTGCAGTGCTGGCGGCCAAGAGTGAAGAAGTTGGGCAATTAGAAAAGGAGAAAGAAGGCATCACTTTTTTTGGAAAAATTATACCAAAATCGCTTTATAACACGCTTGTTTGGGCACTGATTGGTTTACTAGGTGCGGCTGTTCTTGTAGCTATGGCTAGCGGTAAAGCAGGTTTGAGCAAAAGCCGCGAACTACGTAAAACAGTGGAGGAACTGAGTGAGGAACTCGAAAAGAGTAAGCGCCGCCGCCTAGAGGTGGAGCAAGATTTACGCCGCCAGTTGCAAGACCAAATCCTCAAAATAGAGGCGCTGAAAAAAGGGAATTCCTAGATTTTGCCACGGCTTTCGGGATCGCTAAGAAAGCTTGTATTTTATCGTTGGGCACTGTTACGCTGAGGGTGTAATGCTTTAGCAGCCAGCTGCCGTCGTGCTGCCGGCTGGCGATACCCGTACCACGGCAAGGCCCCATCCAGGTTTGGAGCAGTTCGTCCCAGTAAGCGGTATTTTCATCGGGAAAGATAAAGAGATGGCGCTCGATAGGCTGGAAGTCCCAAGCGGTACCTTTGTCGAAATAGGGCTTCGCAAAGGCGAGGAAGTCACTTTTTGTCCAGTGCTCGCTTGGGTCGGTGCCAATGAAGATCGCATCGGGCGTCATGAGGCCGAAGTAGCGCTCTGCATCTGCGTCGGTAGCCGCTTGATGCCAATCGTCGGCTAATTGATTTAGGCGATCGACAGGGCTTTGGGTAGCGACAGGCGGACAGTCTTCGGGGTAGCGGCTATCGAGGATGCTGTAAATTTGCCAAGTGCCGCTAGAGCCTGTTCGGGCTAGTTGGAAAGAATTCGTGCCGCAGTGGCTGAGATTTCCTTGGAAAAAAAAAGTGTAGGGCGTCCAGGCAGTGGCTAAATCTCCGTCGATACGCACTTCTGTATAGTGTAATTCTTCGAGCAAGGCACCAGCTTGGGTGTTGGCAATTCGGTGGATGAAAGTCGCAATTTCTGTGCTTTGTAGCTCCGTTTTATCCGGTCGTTTCACTAAACTGCTAAGGCGGGCATCCGGATGAAAAATAGCAGCTAAACCGATGGTGTCGCTCTGTTGCATAGCGGTAAATAAGCGTTGGATTGGCTCGATAACAGCCGATCGGTCAGGTAAGCTATCAATGGGTGGTGCCGCTGATACTAAAGCCATCGGTGGCGGCTGCGTTAGGCCCGTTGCTGGCTGCACAAAACAGCCGCAGGCAAGTAGCAGGATACGGAGGCTAGTTTTTGTCCAAATAAACGCAAGGAACGGCACGAGCTTGTTGGCTGCCGCAGGGGCAAGGGCTGCTTGAGGGTGCAAGACGGATAGTGGTTGTGAGCACATGCTTGAATGCTATTTATTGACAGCCAAGATACTTCTTTTTCAATAATTTACGCTTTTGGACGTTACCTTTGCCATGGCTATGACGAAAATACAATCCATTTTATCATGGAAGTGGTGGCTAGGACTGTTTGGGCTGCTCATTCTTGCGGCCTCGGTTTGGTATGCTAATTACTTAGCCACACGCTTGGCCGTTATTGAGCAAAACTACACTGAAATATTTGCTCGTGCGCAAGAAGTGCTGAATCAAGTGGATGAAGAAGGGGAGGAGTGTGACTGCTGTGATATGACCCTTCACTTTGAGATCATTCAAGGCAACACTACCGTGCCAGCGATTTTAGTAAACGAACTGACAAATGACCCGATCGATGGCTATAATTTTCCAGATAGCTTAGATGCGGATGCCTTGAAAAAAACCTTAGTTGCTTGGCAAGCAGCAGGAGTAGTGCCTATTCAGTCGGCTTATAGTACGAGCATTTATTTGGGCGAAAGCCGGATGTTACAACAGCTGCGGCTATTTCCTATTATTCAATTTTTGCTGATTGCTGCTTTTGTACTTTTTGGCTATTTTGCGATCAACGCTGCTAGAAGAGCCGAGCAAAACCGCATTTGGGTGGGAATGGCAAAAGAAACGGCGCATCAGTTAGGTACGCCAATCAGTGCGATGATGGGCTGGGCGGAGCACCTGCGCATGGTATATGCAGATCAGCCCGACATTGTAGAAGTGGCGGATGAATTGAACAAAGATATTAGCCGTCTGGACATGGTTGCGACCCGTTTCAGCAAGATTGGAGCCGACCCGGAGCTGGTGTCGGTTAATATCTATGGTGAGCTGGCTAAAGTAAGCGACTATATGAGCAAGCGAGCACCTAGAAAGGTCTCCTTTCATTTTCCCGCAGCGGATGCGGGCGAAGAAATGGTGAAAGTGAACCCATTGCTATTCGATTGGGTCTTAGAGAACCTACTCCGCAATGGGCTTGATGCGTTAGAAGGGAAAGGCAGGCTCAGCGGAGAAGTGATTGTGAGTTCCGACACCATCCACCTGCATATTAGTGATACCGGAAAGGGTATTCCCGCTAATAAATTTCAGGCTATCTTCAAGCCAGGCTACACCACGAAGCAACGCGGTTGGGGCTTGGGTTTGAGCTTAGCTAAACGCATTATTGAGCAATACCACAAAGGGAAGATTTTTGTAAAAACATCCGAAATCGGTAAAGGAACTACCTTTTGTATTTCCCTACCTAGAGCGAAACAATAAGAGCCGACCGTGGGAGCCGATTTAGCCTTGGGCAGCTATCTGGAAGGGGGGTTCAATAATTTCGTTTTCTACCGTAGCGGTTCGCAGGGCATAGCTAAAACCAGCTTGAATACAGTAGCCGCCCGTCTCGCCTTGTTTGTTGAGGGCGATGAAGCCTACCTGTATGTCTTTCCAGTCTTTGTTTTTGCTGATGA
>DAINNZ010000160.1:0-8800 GCA_036735605.1 Lewinella sp.
GAAGTGACTTGCAATCTAAGCATAGCAGAACCAGGTTGCGAACTGGAAATTACGGCTATCAATCAGCAAAATATCAGTTGTACAGGGGCTAATGACGGCAGTATCATGGTGACTTACGCAGGAGCACAAGGTTCTGTCAATGCAAGCTGGTCAGATGGTGCTACTTCCCTCAATAGAAGCGGCCTAGCACCGGGTCTGTACAGCCTCCTACTTACCGATCAAGCAGGATGCCAAGCCTCCACCTCCGTCCTTATCAGCGAGCCCGCCAGCCTAGTTGCACAGTGCAGCAGCACCGATATCACACTCACAGGTGCTAACGACGGCGTGGCTAGCGTTACCGCTAGCGGCGGAACAGCACCTTACACCTATGCTTGGAGTCATCAAGCAAACCTCAACAGCAGCACGGCTAGCAACCTAAGTCCAGGAAGCTACACCGTCACAGTCACCGATGCCAATGGTTGCCAGACCAGTTGTAGCAGCAGCATTAATGAGCCCGATTGTAGCCTCCTCATTGTTGCCATTCAACAGCAAGATATTAGCTGCGCAGCGGCCAATGACGGCAGTATCATGGTGACTTACGCAGGAGCACAAGGTTCTGTCAATGCAAGCTGGTCAGATGGTGCTACTTCCCTCAATAGAAGCGGCCTAGCACCGGGTCTGTACAGCCTCCTACTTACCGATCAAGCAGGATGCCAAGCCTCCACCTCCGTCCTTATCAGCGAGCCCGCCAGCCTAGTTGCACAGTGCAGCAGCACCGATATCACACTCACAGGTGCTAACGACGGCGTGGCTAGCGTTACCGCTAGCGGCGGAACAGCACCTTACACCTATGCTTGGAGTCATCAAGCAAACCTCAACAGCAGCACGGCTAGCAACCTAAGTCCAGGAAGCTACACCGTCACAGTCACCGATGCCAATGGTTGCCAGACCAGTTGTAGCAGCAGCATTAATGAGCCCGATTGTAGCTTGGAAATTGATACTATTGAACAGCAAAACCTTAGCTGTTTTAATGCAAGTGATGGTAGCATTTCTATCACAGTTACGGGACAGCAAGGGGTATTGACCTTTGCGTGGAGCGACGGCGGAAATGGCCCAGCAAGGAGTAATTTAGATGGTGGCTCCTACACTATTACCATTTCCGATCAGATTTGTAGCTTGATAGCAACAATTACTTTATCTAAACCCGATTCCATTCTATTGAACTGCGAAGCAACTGATGTAAGTGCGCCGGGTAGCAATGATGGCACTGCTTCCACAACCGTATCAGGCGGCTTTGCACCTTATACTTATCGATGGAGTAGTGGGCAAGAAACCGCATCAATCGATGGACTTTCACCTGGCAGCTATGGTGTATTAGTAACAGATAGCGTTGGGTGTAGAGCTATCTGCGATGTGACTATCGGTGAACCTGGCTGTAGCCTAAACCTAACGTCTATAGCATCTATCGATGCAAGCTGTGAAGGAGTCGCAGATGGTAGCATCACCCTAACAATCGGAGGGAATACTGCTGATTTGACCTATTTATGGCACGACGGTTTCACGACAGCAGATCGCTTTGGATTAGCTCCAGCTACCTATTCCGTTACTATAAGTGATGGTAGTTGCACTATTAGCACGAGTGTCATCATAGGAAGTGTAGCCCCCTTAATTGTTGGCGAATTAGAGGCATTTATTTGTGAAGGAGATTCCCTCTTTTTTGGAGACGAATTTCTTTTCGAGTCTGGTACTTATGAAAATCGGCATTTTGCAATAAATGGCTGTGATAGCCTGACAATATTACACCTCACTGTAGGTGATCGCATTTTCGTTGAGAACCGAGTAGATATTTGTCTGGGCGATTCTGTGCAAGTAGGAAACCAAGTATACTTCCTTCCAGGCACTTACATTGATCACTTGGCTGGAAGTAATAGTTGTGATAGCATAGTGACAACAATCATACATATAGTAGAATCGGTAAGCGTCTCAATAGAGGCTATTATTTGCGAAGGAGAGAGTTACTCGCTGGCAGGGCAAATTTTTGTGGATGCTGGCAGTTATGAAATATTAGCTAATTCTGAGGGAAATTGTGACACCTTGTATACACTTTCACTTAGCATTCGACCTTTTGTTGAATCAGTGAGTGCCCCTGAAGTAGTTCACCCTAGCTCATGCGGGAGTAACGATGGGGCTATTCGCTTTACGAATCAGGAAGAAGTGCCTCTTCTCTACTCCATTGATGGCGGGGTAAACTGGCAGGCAAACCCTCTATTCACGGAACTAACCGCAGGGGTTTATGTACTTGCCATCTCAAGTACCGATAGCGTTTGCATTATGTTTTATAGCGATTCCGTTCAACTTTGGAGCGATTTAGAGAACATCGACACAGAAATAATTGGCAGTCTAGCGGGAAATTGCCTTGACGGAGGAAGAATAGAAATTATCACTTCCGATACTCGAGTGCGATATTACAGTATAGATGGTGGAATTAATTGGTCGGAGAATCCTGTATTTACAAATTTACCATCTGGACAGTATCAAATTATGGTGGCGGGAGTTAATCTAGCCTGCGTAGCGCAATTGGACATGGCTTTTGAATTAGAGTATTTAGGTATGGGTAACATGCCAAGTGTTCTTATTCAAGATGCCACCAACTGTAGTACCGATAACGGCTCTATCACGATTCAGGCGGAGGAAGCTTCTTCATTTATTTACCAATTAATTGGTGTGAGTGACTGGAGTAGTAACGGGCTTTTCACTAACTTGCCGATAGGTGCTTACATTTTATACGTTCAAGATTCAATCACCCATTGCGTGGTCGAGTATCCTGAAACGCTTTACGTAAGCGGCACACCTCCTTTACAGATCGATAGTATAGCGTTAATTATTCCATCCTGTTCGGGTGAAACAGCGTATATTGCTTGGCCCTATATTTCAGGCGGTATTGGAAATTATCAATACTATTGGTCTGACAGTACAAGTAGGGATAGCCTTACCACTTTCAGTGGTGGAAACTACCAGTTGGTGGTAGCTGATAGTTTAGGTTGCTCGGATAGTATTTCTTTTGTCTTACCATCACTAGCCACTCTAGCCGATTGGGGAATAGTTCTTTCTGATAGCGCTATTTGCGAAGGAAGTCAATTGAGCTTATCCATTGATTTGCCAGCGGTAGCAGATTTTTACTGGAGCGATCAGTCTGGTTGGCTGTCAAATGCTTCGGTATTGGAAATTAATTCGGCAGGCACCTACATTCTCACCGTCCTCACTTTGGAGGGATGTCTTCTTCAAGATTCGATGAATGTAACAGAAGTAGCGGGTAATTATGTAGCAGATTTTCTACTGCCTGAAGCAGGTGTAATAAACGAACCTATTGTAGCCGTTGATATTACTTGGCCAGTACCGCAAGCAATCCATTGGGAGTACGATGAGACTACTACCGATTACATTGCTTCTCTACCTAGCCAAGAAATACTTTCTTTCCCATATCCAGGTGTTTATACCATTGGTCTATATGCAGATTTAGGGAATTGTACGGCTTATTTGGCAAAGGATATTCGCATATTCGGTTCTAGAGACAGCCTAGAGCAAATCATAACACCTACAAGCTACCAACTGATCCGATCTTTGGAAGTATTTCCTAATCCTAGCTCCGGTAATTTCAGTATTCGTTTAACGTTGACGAGTCCGCAAGCGGCTCAAATTTGGTTGTTTAACGAACAAGGGATACCCGTTGACAATCACTTGTTACAAGGATTGAGTCACTACCAAATTCCCTATCAAGACAGCCCGCTACCCAGCGGTGTATATACCATTGTCGCACAGGTTGGAGAAGAATGGATATACCTGAGCTTCATTATAATCTAACACCGTTTTTCTGGCTCACGCAAGGGTGTTTTTCAATTTCCTTTGCGCCAAAAAAAGCCTTGCCCCTGCGTGAGCCATCCTTAAAATACTATCTAAATTGAACTAAGTATCACGCAAGTGCGGCTAAACAAAGTATTCAATATTTATTTTCAACTCGATACTCCGGCTATAAACTATGATACAACCTATGGAATACAACAGACAAACATGGAAATGGCAAAAAGCCATTCACTTGCTACTACTTTTTTTTTGTAGTTGGGCGGTTTTACAGGCTAATACTGTTTCGTATAGCAATCATTCGTACAGTTTAACGGACTCTTCGCGTACGAGTGTAGCCACCATAGTCGATGAAAATGACGACCTGACCACTATAAGTAGTCAGATCACGTCTAGCCTTGACAATATTGAAGCCATTTCAAGAGCAAGGGAACTAACCTGCAAGGCTTTAGAAGCAGGGCGCTTTATTCAAAAGTTGGATGAGCTTGCATGGATGGAATTCCCTGTCGTTATTGGCGACACGATCAGCAACGTGCCTATACATATTGTTTTTGATAATTTACGAATGTATCCGACCTATGCTGAATTAGAAATTGTTGTTCAGATTCAACTGCCGCAGCGTAATAGTAGGGCTACAGTGGGTGAGCTCAATGGAAGCCAGGCAGGAGCTGGCTCCCCTGCTGGGCCCAGACCTTGCGATACGTCCACTCCACCGTCGCAGGCTGAATACATCGATTTGTATTTCGGTACGCCTAGTTTGAAATTTTCGCACGATGGGGGTATCATAGGTGAAACCCTCATTGGTCTTTATGCCGACTACCCCATAGGCACTACGGATCCTAGTAAATTTGCGTTTATCCTAAACGCATGGCATGAGCATAGAACAAGTGCTAATGCCGACGGGTTGGATTTAGGCACTTATGTTAAAATAGATTGTGATGGATTTGTAGAAATGGGTGTAGAGGCTGATGTTTTTTTCAGCAGAGAATGGATAATACCCGTTGATAATAAGGACAATCCAAAACCTACAGGTCGAGTAAAAGGTCATATTCAAACCGTAGTGAATGATTGGCAAAATTTATTGGTAGAAATCAACTTACCCAATTTTGCCCCTACCGATTACCCGAATATTGCCTTCAATCTTTCAACAGCTGTATTTGATTTTAGCGATTTCAGGAACAGTCCGAATGTAGTATTTCCTGCCGCCTACGCTCAACAGCAGTTGCTGCCAGGCAATGCGAATTTATGGAGGGGGGTATATATTAGAAATTTGGAATTGTCTTTACCCAAAGAAATCAAAGAAAAAGGATGTGTGGCAACTACCGCACCAACTCCCCCTTCTGGATCAGGAACGGGAATGTTGTTACTAGACGAAACTGGCACCTATGCTTATGGGCTTGACAACATGTTGAATGATAAGGGGCACGGCCCTATGCCACCAGAAATCATTTTGAAACCCAGCAAGGAATTTGAGGCAACAGAAACTACTGAATTAGCCATTGATGATCCGGCAAACAATTGCAGGGTTAAGATCGGTGTGAACCATTTACTAATTGATGGACATGGTGTATCTGGTACTTTCTATGCAGAACAAGTACTACCGTTAAGTCAAGGTAGTCTTGGTGGTTGGCGATTCTCGCTAGAAGATTTAGATGTCAAATTAGTTTGTAGTAAAGTTACGGCCATCGGTTTTGGAGGTAAAATGACCTTGCCGATACAGAAAAAAGACGACTTTTTAACCTATTCCGCCTTTATCGACATACCAGAAAGAGCTTATTCATTTAGTGTTGGTTTAGGGCAAGATAAGAATTTTCCTCTTTTTAAAATGGCGGAAGTAACCATACTGGCGGGCTCTTATGTAGAAGTGGACGTGGTGGAAGGCGAATTTGATGCTGCCGCCGTATTATACGGATCTGCCGGTATAAAAGCCAAGCTCAAAAGTGAAGAAGCAGCCTCCGCTGAAGCTGTAGAGGCACAGGATGATAGCCAAGAACCAGACAATAAGCTCATCGTTAAAATGCCAAGAATTGTTTTCGGCGGCCTACGACTGGCAACAAGTGGAACAAAACTCAGCCTACTGGAGGGTGCTACCGCAGCGGAAAGGGGCTTCATCAGAATAGAAGAAGGCGATGCACCTTTATTAGCTAATTTCCCGATATCCATAGCCAACCCTTCCTTAACCAATGTTAATGGAAGACCCCAACTAGGTTTTGATGTAAGCTTAAACTTAATGGGACAAAATGATAACGGCTTTGCGGCAACCACGCGAATAGTTATTTTAGCTAGTTTTTCTGAAGAAGATAATACGCATCAATGGAAAAATGCAGGTGTAAGAGTAACTAGAATTGAAGTGGATATAAGACTTAGTGCTCTAAAGATTTATGGGTATGCAAATATTTTTGATAACGACCCTGGTTTAGAAGATTATGGCAAAGGGTTTCAGGGATCCCTTACGGTGGAAGTGGCAAAAAACGGAACGCCCTATGTAACGGTTGAGCTAAATGCTATATTTGGTAGAACAACTTTTAAGTATTGGTATGTTGATGGCTTTGTAGAAGTAGCAAATTGGGGTGTACCCATCGGACCAATTACCCTTAATGGTTTTGGCGGAGGTGCTTACTACCACATGCGAAATGCGGGAGGTAATTTGATAGCAGGTGGAGACGGATCTGTTGGTACCCTTCCTTCCGGTATTAGGTATGTTCCAGATATTGACATTGTTCTTGGCCTGAAGGCAACTGTTGCCTTTGTATCGACAGGAACAGATGTCTTAGATGGCATCGCAACTTTAGAATTAGTCTTTAGTGGTACAGGCTTACAAGAAATTATTTTTTACGGAAAGGCCGAGATAGCCATGCCGAGTGCGGTAAGTGATGCACTAACTAAATTTAGCGACGAACTAGGAAGTAGAATTTCAGATTTGTATAAACCTAAATCTGAAATGGAAGCATTAGATGAAGCAGCAGCAGATGCCCCGCAAGACCAAATTCTTGCTAGTGCATTCATAAGATTAAATTTCAATGCCGGTTTCGAACTGCAAGGTACGTTAAGAATGAAAATGACAGCTGCGCAAGGAATGTTAACAGCCAATGGGACAATTGATCTATTGATCAGTACTCCACAAAGCAGATGGCATCTTTATATAGGAGGATATCATAACAATGCACTAAGGGCTGGAGATGACCAAGCTATACCTCCTATTGGCGTACAGTTTAACTTAGGCGATGGTATTCACGCAAGTGCTGGTGTGTACTTGTTGGTAGGAAATGATATACCTGGCCCGCCTCCTTTACACCCTGCAGCTGCCGCTTTCTTCAACGTCGGAACTTCCACCCCTAATAACCGAGCCTCCTTAGGTGGAAGTGCTGCTGCGGGAACAGGTTTTGCTTTTGGGTCTTTCCTTTTCGCATCTGTTCATAAAAATTTTGGACCTGTAAGAGTAGATTTGGAAATTGGTGCAGGTTTTGATGTCTCATTATTGAAATACGCCTCCAACACATATTGTTCACTAACTGGAGATTCTCCTCACGGGCATAAAGGCAGGCGTGCAACAGGCCAGATATGGTTTTATGCCGACGGTAAGGCCCGGTTCGGTATTAGAGTGAATGTACAGCTTGGTGTTTTGGCGATGGCAGATGTACCTAATCCTAACTGGGTACAAGCCACTTTAAAGGTAAAGTTTCTTGTTACTTTTGATGTTAATGTGGAGGTTGGAAACCGCTGTGGAACGCCTTACCAATAATCAAAAAAATGCAGAATAAAAAAATAATTTTTTTCGTACTAATCGTACTATTGGTAATAAAATCCACCATAGCTCAAGAAGCTGCCCCTTTTAGCTTTTATCATAAAATCGAAGGGGATCACTTGTTAATTAGGTGGGTTCCAAATGATGTTGAAAACTTCAAACAAGTTATTAATAATGGAATCAAAGCAGAATTACTTTCTGTTGACGGAAACTTAACAGCTCCTATGTTTAAAGTAGTTAGAAGTGACCATAAAACAGCTTTGCCATATTTAGATTGGAATAATCAACTCTTGCAAACCAATGAAGATTCGGTTGCGCTTACCTGTGTTCACTTCGATGCGGTAAGCACTGACTTCAGGAACAGCACTTTTATTCCCTTAGAGTATTATAAAACTACAGATTCAGCTTGGCTTTATCGTCACTATTTTAGTAATTATGTACTGGGTTACGACTGGCGACTTATTGATAGATCTGCTATGGGAGGGCGATATCCAATTGACAAGAACGTCGATCAATATGCTTTAAAATTGTATCCAACTGCAACTGGTGATACAGTATTTTACAACATCAACATCCGCTCCTACTCTCCTCCAACTGTGCCCCCCGTAACAGGCGCATTCAAAGGGTATTACGCAGAACTTAAATGGCGAACCTTCGAGTATAAAAATGATTTTTTCGGTTTTTATCTTGATTTATCTGTTGATCAAGGTGAAACGTGGAAGCCTATTTTTGATTTGCCTTTAATGAATGGAAATGATACGGTACCAGAAGTCGACGAAGTGCTGAAGTACTCCTATAAGCGAGCTACCCTCCCGGACGATACTACCAACGTTATTTTTCGCCTTCAAGGCGCAGACTACCTCGGTGGACGAAGTGAAAATATTAGTTATATAGAGCGAAAGGGTAATGAAGATATCCAGTATAGCCCCATACTCACTAATACTATTCAAACAGACTCCAACTATGCGGTTATACAATGGGAGTATGATAAAGTTGAGGCTGCATTACTACAGGAATTTAGAATTGTTGTGAGTGATACCACTGGCAAAGCCCCCGAATTGGTTTTAGAAAGTATTCCTCCAACAGCTAGAGAGGCAGCTGTTTTCATGAAATACGAAGCTAATTTCTTCCGTGTACAAGCTGTTTCTAAATTTGGCACGATACTCACTAGTTTCGAGTCTTTGGTTATGAGGTATGATGCAGATCCACCCGCCGTAC
>DAINNZ010000161.1:0-8774 GCA_036735605.1 Lewinella sp.
CGATTGGTGTTACACCAATCGGGCTTTTTATTTATTTTTACGATATTTAATGCAGATCGATCATAAAAAAGGGGCTAGTAGAACTAGCCCCTTTTTTATTTACTTTAGCGAATTATCGTAACGTCGCCTCGAATGATTTCTCCTTGGCCTATATCTAGGCGGAGGATATAGTAGTAGGTTCCTTCTGGAATTTCCTGGCCACTTTTGTTGGTACCATTCCAATCGTTTGTGTAAGGTTTGGCTTCGTAGAGGATATCGCCCCAGCGGTTGAATACGATCAGTTCATTGTTAGGAAATTCTTGGCCGCTCACGTTGAGTATGTCGAAGATCAAGGTCTCATTGAGTCCATCGCCATTGGGGGTGATCGCGTTATAGACGGCTGGTCTTTCGCCGCTGGCATCTACTCTAACCGTGAGGAGGCCTTGGTCGCAAAGGTCGCAAGTATTGCTACAAATTTCATAGGCTAGGGTGAATTCACCACTAACGCCTTGGCCTGCTTCGAAGGAGAAATCTCCGTTTAGGAAAACCAAGTCCCCGAAGGGTACTTCATCTAGTAAGGTGACTGTGACAGGGCCGTTACGCTGGTCGTTATCCAGCAGGTTGATTCGGCCGAATCCACCGTTTCCTTGAATGAAGAGTTGGTCGTCAATTGCTACAGGAGGGTTTTCTCTACTAATAGTGATGGTATCGGCACTATAGTTTTCGCAACCGGGAGCGGATAGGGTATAAATCAGTGTGATACTGCCACTGAGTGCGGTAATCGTAGCGGTGTTGCCTTCTGTACTTAGTTGGGCTTGTACGGCACCCGTGGTAGTCCATACGGCAGTAGTGGCAGCGGGTAGGTTGCCCATAACAATTGTATTGTCTTCACAGATATTGTAGTTAGCCGGCAGTGTAGCTGCTTCTTGCTGATCTATAGAAACGGATACCGTGTCTCTATCTTCGCAGGAGTTGTAAATATTAGTAACGACTAGCTCGTAAACACCGACACCGCTAGCGATGGCCGTAGGAGCCGTGGCGTTTCCGAGTATAGTACCACCGCTCAGGGCTGTCCAAGCATACAAGAAAGTATCTAGTGCAGGAGGGGTGGTTCCGCTGCCGCCTATTGAAGGGGTTTCGCCACAGGAGATGAAAGTGTCTTCACCTGCGTCGGCAAAGGGCGTATTATTGGCGGCATCTATGAAGACGGTATCGGTAGCAACACAACCGCCGGCGGATCGAATACTGAGGATGTAGCTACCAGGCCCATTGACGTTTACGATTAGTGAGCCAGTAGCAGGTGTAATCGTGTTACCATTGAGGCTAAGCCAGCTAATGGTGTCACTTGGACTCGGATTGGCTAGGCTTTGTGAAGCGTCCAAGGTTACGCTAGCTACGCTACAATCGAAAGGAGCTACGGGGGCAAAACCAATTTCTATGACCTCATCCGCTTCATCTAACACGAAGAAAGATTGCTGCGTGACACAGCTGCTCAGGTTATCTACCACCACGGCAGTGTAGGTGCCTCCTGTGGTTACTTCGTAGGATAGTACGCCGCTAGCAAGTAGGCCACCAAAGCCAAACCATTGGATGTTCAAGCCAGTTGTATCCGCTATTTGAATACCAAGGGTGCTACTCCGCACCTGACAGGTGAGGTTCATAACGGGTAAAGAATCTACCACTGGGAAAACTCTAGTATCGATTACTCGAATAGAGTCGCTTGCACTACAGCCGGTAGCTGTATTGAGCACCGTGAGGATATAAAGACCCGCACTTCCTACGCGCAGCGTGTCTTGGCCTTGCATATTGGGGTCTTCTCCTCCTTCCTCGCTTGACCAAACGTAGGTAATATTGGCATTGGAGGAAGATAAGCTGCCATTGAGTAAGATAGAAGGTGAAATACAAGAAATAGATACTTCTGGCTGCGTAAGTGCTGCAAAGGGTGGGGTGGTAAGCAAATCGTCCACTATGAAACTAGTAGAAGCAGTGCAGCCGTTATCCGTATTCGTAACAGTGATGGTGTGCATACCAGGGCTATTAACAAGTACAGCAGCAGGGTTGTCGGGATCCAGTATGGGGCTACCAGGGCCGGTAATACCGAGGCTGTAGTTGTTTAGATTAACCAGCGGTGCTACGGCTATTGCATTGTTGCAAGTGAGGCCAAAGATGGTATCTGCTAGCATGATTACAGGAAACCCGATAGGGGCTAAAACGTCTATGGTGTCCCTTGCACGACAAGCTGTGCTTGCTATACTTACTTCTAGTATATACGTGCCGGCGGTCGTAGGTTGGAATTCGTTAGCGGTGGCACCCACAATACTATCGCTACCATTGTACCATTGGTAGGTATAATCTGGGTTATTGGGGTTGTTATCGGAGATTGTAAGGGGGCCATCGCAGAGCAGATTAGCTTGCGTATTGAGGTTGACGACAGGTAAAATAGCCGGCTGTACGACTACGGTGGCAGTATCTGAACAGCCGCCGTTATCCACTATCACGGTATAGCTACCTGGGCCAAATATCTGCGGATTGGGCAAATTTCTGTTGCCGATCACAATAGTTCCATCTTCTGTGCTCCAAGTGTAAAGTGAGCTACCACTGATACCCGTAGCTTCTACACCGATCGAGAGCGTATCAGAGGAGCAGTTCAGGTTGAAAATGGTGGTAGGGGCAATTACAGGAGCCCCTTGATTAGGCAATACTTCTATCACCTGTTCAGCGGTACAGCCATTGGCCGAGTTTTCGAGGGTGATGGTGTAGTTACCCAATGTAGCGGTAGAAAAGATTGGATCGGAAGATACGATATTCCCCTCTTCATCTCGCCAAGTATAGATCAACCCGGGCTCGGCAGAGCCTGCATTTAGCGACACGGCACTGCCATCGCAGCCCAAGGCGGCAGCACCGGCTACGTTTAAGTTGGGGGGGATAGAAAAATCCAGCACATCCACGGTGCTAGAGTCTATACACATCGTTTGGAGGTAGGTAACTGCAAGCCGGTATCGACCTGCTTCTGTCACCGTTAACTCAAGGCTATTCCCTACCACACCTACTACTTCGCCGCCGGCGATTCTCTCCCAGCGGTAATTAACGATCCCCTCCGTAGTAGAGCCTTCTCCCGTGAGCACAATACTAGGATTCGTACAAGTGATGGCGGTATCGGGCCCGGCAATAGCTATTGGTTGCAACGGAGGTAAAACCGTTACCGTATCATAAGCTGAACAGCCTGCTTGGTTTCTAACCTGCAAAAGATAGGTGCCACTGGAACTCGCAAAGTAGGTCCAGCTACCATCCGGATTGATATTGCCTTGCCCAACTAAGGTTCTGTTAGCACCAGACAGTATGTAAAGTAGATAGTTGCTGCCTATGTTGCCGGCGGCTCCGATTGCTACCGAGGCATTGTTAGAACAGCCGAGTATCGGGTCGATGGCTCTAGCACGAGCCGTCACCACCTGTGTTTCGTCGAACTCCATGAAAACGCTATCGCGCAGGATCAAGTCGGGCCGTCCCGTATTATAAAGCGTAAAAAATACCCAGCCTGAGCATAGATTGCGGATCGTATCGCCGATTGCAACCGTTTGTAACGGATTATCGACCCGAACAAAGATATTGCCTGCTTCGGGGCTTCCGGCGGTGGCTTCTAGCACCAGTTTACCGTTACAAACATCCACACAACTAGGCACTACTTCAACCGTATTGGTTATTTTTAACCGATCTTCTACACAAATTTGTCCATCGGTGAATAGGATACTACCATTTCCATTGGAGGTGGTGGAGGAAGGCTCTTGGTCAGAGAAGCCATCAATTGTTGAGCAGTCAGGGGTGCTGAGGGTATTGAAGCAAAGCTCAAAAGCTACCGTGCCGTCGGGTATGGCCACAGCACTACCATTGGCCCAACTTACGCCAATAATGCCTATGTTAATGCTACTTAAATCGAAATTACCGGGGCTAAGCCCTGGCCAGTTTAGAATATTAACTTGCCCAAACTCCAGTAGCGCAGGCGAGAAGGAGAACGAGAAGTTGGCACTTAAGATGTTGTCGAAAGAAACCACCGATACGGGAATACACAGGTTAGAATCGATACCCATCGTGGCAGAGCCAATTTCCAATCCAAATCCTTCTGGAAATAAGACACAGCCTTCCCCTGGATTACTTAGGATGCCCCCGATTGTATTATCCGGATTTGAGGCAGCTGGCGGGGGAAAAGTACTGACGCTGATACTACTACATTCGTTTGGAATGGCGGTAGTCCTAGCTCGCAAACAAAGATCAAAGAGCAGGCTTCCGTCAGCTAAGCTAATAGGGGCACCTGAATAGGTCACTTGCAAGAGCCCACTACCTGCGGGGGTAATGGTAGCACCGGGCAGCGCATTATTAGCTACGCTGACAAAATCAAAAAGCGTGCCAGCGGCATCATATTGTATGAAGAAACTGATGTTATTGATGTTTTCAAAATTGGCAACCGTTACGGGGATACAAGTGGTTGTAGTACTACTAAAGCCCTCACTACCGAAACTCATGATAACTTGGTCGGGTTGAAGGATTGCTACGGCACAGTTGCTAGGATTGATGCTAACAAGCGGCGGCATCGCCACGTTTTCACTGACACTACCATTGGAGAAGGTAATTGGTGTGCTAGGGGCGTAGCCAATTACGTTGAAGCAAACCTCAAAAACTTGGGCACCGGCGGCTAGTGTACGAGGCCCAAGCGGGCTAGCATTATAATCTACATTAAGTACGCCATTGGCCACGTTGGTGGCGTCAAAATCGCCGTTATTCATAGCTAAATTGCTATTGAAGCCACCCTGAGAGACGTACTGTAGCACATTGGGGTTAAAGTTGATATTATAACCAAACCTTTGAATACTATTGAAATTATCTCCCGCCTGAATAGCTACGCAGATTTGTTCGCCAACGTTCACCGGAGCGCCACAGTTAGCAACTACTTGAAAACCCCTAGCATTACAGAATTGGGTGCGGAATTGGGTGTTATTGGTTACTACGGGTATCCTATTATTGTTGTTCGCTACCAGGTTGGTGGCTTCAATCGGTGCCCCTGCGCAGCTCTCAGTAATTGAAATGGGTGTTTGCTGGTTACAGCCACCAATGATTTCGAAACAAACCGTGGCAAAGACGGTATTAGGTGCCAAGGTGATAGCTAGCGGCGGGGTCACAGAGGTGTAAGACCAAGCGGCAGAAAAGCAGTTGTTGATCTGGTCAACATTATAAGAAAAGTTTTGTGGAATATCTTCATTGGGGTCAACGGAGCGAACTTGCAGGAAATTTCTGTCCCAGTCTAGTCCAAACTGTAAGCCCACCAGCCCAACAAAGCCGCTTTCTGCTACCACATCTACACAGACGAGATCGCCCGGTTGGAAGTTGCCAGGCGGGATCGTGATTCCCATAATCAGCGGATCTACTCCCTCGGTGATAGAACCATTGACGGTGCCTAACACGGCCGAAGAGCCAGTGGTATTGGTACAGAGCCCAGCACGAATCCATTTATTGGCGATGATGTCTTGCGGCGCATTGAAGAAGTTGATATTTTGAATATCGCCGTAGCCTTGGCCAATAATAGTAAGGCATACTTCAAACAGCACTACATCGTCGGCTAAGGTAAGGCCACTCGATAAATCGCCGCACTGCATATTGTTTTCCCAAAGGCGCCAGTAGGCGGTAATAAGGCCAGCGGCACTAGCAATGGTATTGATGCCTTCGATATTGGCGCCTGGCGCTTGGTTGAGCACATTGAAGCCTGTGAGCGAAGGATTTATATTTTGAATGCTTTGGAAGTTAAGGGCTTCGTCATCCCAAGTAAGGCTAAAGCCAAACTCTGCTATATCCGTGAAATCCATTACGCGAATAGGAAGGCAGATGGTTTCGCCTGGTTGCCCGGTGGCATTGGGCAACAGGAAGGTAGCAGACTGCGCACCAAGGCCACTGCCTAGGAGGAACAAGACGACTAAAAGGGGGTAGAAATGCTTGGTCAGCATAGATAGATAGGTTGTTGGGATAAAAAATTAACGGTCTAAAGAAAACGAAACTTGTAGCTCATGCGTACCTCCCACGGAGGGGCCGAAACTACTAAAGCTGTAATCGAGACCATAACCAATGCGAATGATATTATCGAGACCTGCATTCTCTCCTAGTGTAACGCCAGCTTCAAGGTGTGCATTGCCTGCGGTAGAAAGCCCTGCGCCAATGTATAGAGCCGCCGGCATTTGATAACGGATGTTGAAGTCGGCATTAAAGGGAGCACCTTCTACATATTTACCCCAAGCACTGAGCTCTAGGATAGCACCGTTATTAGAGATAATATGGTAACCCGTCATGGCGTAGTAATGTCGTAGGCGCTGAATACTAAAATCGCCATTGTCTTTTTGGAAGGTCACGTCTAAACCGATGAGCTGTGGTACAGAAATACCGGCATAGAACATATTGTCGTTCCGATCCAAATTGTAAAAATAGAGTCCAAAGCCTACATCAGGGTGCGATTGGCTCTGATTGACAGTGCCGAGGAAGTCGTCAGGGTCGCGGAGGTTGATTTTACTTGCATCTACGCGATAGCCCACGTAGCCACCTGATAGCGCAAGACTGAGGCCACTATATTTAGGATCTCCGCCAATAACTGCACCGATACGACCATAAGCCCCCGTGTAACCAGTAGGGCCGGTTTGGTCATTGAGTACGTAACCGCCGAAACTTAAACTACTTCCTTTCCGATTGGGGTTGATATAAGAAAACCGAACCGATTGGGTAGTCGGGCTGCCAGAGATGCCAGTCCATTGCTTTCGGTAGCTGGCGCCTATACTCATATTGTAGCCATAGGAGAGGAAGTCGGTTTCCATAGCTGCCGGATTGATGAGTGTGGCGTTTTCCCTGTATTGGGTAAACAAAGAGAGCTGCTGCGCAGAGATTAGCTGCTGGAAACCGCTAAAAACGAGCAGCAATAGAAACAATCTAAAATCCTTCATTGATTAGTCTTTAGGATACAATTCATGGGTAAAACTCAGCCAAATGGATGAGGATATGCAATGCCAGCAGGACTGGACTTATTTTTTTGTTTGCTTGGCTCTAAGTATTATTTTCTAATGGAGCTAGGTGCTTAGACGGTGAACTGGGCTGTTAGGCTCGTCTTGCGCCCCACCTCGCCCTTGCCCCTGCGACAGCCAGCAAGTGCATAAGTATCGAGCACCCTGTTCTCGGTGAAGTAGGAGGGGAGACTAAACACAATTTTGGCGGCGCAAAGCTACGCTTTTGATAGCAAACGATTGGTAGCATACAGCTTGTTTTAGCGTGTGGTAGGGTTTAGGGGGTAAGCGGTCTCTTTGGTGTTTTCTTACAGTGCATTTCGTTGATATCCCAGCAGTAGGCTTGGGTATTCCAGAAGATACCGTAGCAACGACCGCGAAATAGGGTGTATCGCTTGACTACCTTTTCCCTACCTGCTCCGTAGTCGGTAGTGATAGAAAAAATACATTCCTGCCGATCATCGAGCCGGTAAAAACTAGCATAGTTAGGTCCGACACCGAATTTAGCCCAATTTTTCCCATCAAAGCTGAGCCTGAAAGAAACATCGCCATCGCGGAACTGATTGCTGATCAGTACGCTTTTTTGCAATAGCTGATCGCCAGGCTCTAGCTCAGTAGGGTAACCTTGCTCGGCTGCTAAGGGGAAATAGGCTAGGCGCCGAGGCAAGTCGGGTTCTATTAGCTTAGGGGGCAACTGTTCGGGCAGTATTTGCCTAGGTTGTTCCTGTGCGCCAACTACGGTTGCTAAGCTGAGTAGCCAAATAAAAATAAAAAAGCGTTGTAGCATCTAAGCACCAGTTTTTGCGCGCCCCATCAAATAGCCGGCAATAGTTCCTAAGAGACCTAAAATGGGGGCTGTTTGATCCGTGCCGTAGCCTGCCGTAACCATGAAGAGGCTGCCGACCACAATAACGAGCACCACGGGGTAACGCATAGCATCAATAAATTCAGCGGAGCTAGCGTCTTTGGTTCGGTTGATGATTGCCCATAAAAAACCGAGGGTAACGAGCGCTCCGAATAGCAGGATGGCAATGGAGAGATACACCTCTACATCACTATGCCTAGGGGTTAAATTGGGGTTGAAAGCAGGCGGTGGGTTGCCATTACTAGCTCCTTCACCGCTGTAGGTGACAGAAGGGCCGGCTAAGACAGGTGGCGGGTTGCCAAGCATACTATCTTGCGCAGCGAGGTCACAACAAAATCCAAAAATAGCGAAGGTGAGAAAAAAGAGGTACTTCATAGTTGATGCTTAAATAGTGTGGAAGAATGGGCTTATTTTTATCGGCAGTTGGCTAGACCTCGCAGGTAGTTCTGTTCGTGTTGCAGGCGCATGGCTGCCTTTTCACTACGCTGCCGTAGGGCAAGAAGCCGCTTGTGCTCTTGCTGCCCAGCTGCTAAGTTACGCATTTCTATGCGATGTTGTTGTCGGAGGCCTTTGAGCTCTTCTTTTTGTGTCTTGCGAAGACTTCTAACGGCTTGCAGGCAAGAGAGGCTGCTGGGTATCGCCGTTGGCCGCACCACAGCACCTTGGCTTATCACGATTTGATAAGCTGAAAATGGCTGTTGATCCAATAAATAAGTCTGGCTTCGGGCCACGGTGCGCTGATCGATATGCTCGCAAAGACTCGTCCAGTCATGGAATAGCTGGTCAACAAAAATTTCTTGAAAACCAAAAAGAATTTCGCTAAAAAAAATACCACCGTCGCGCGACATAAAAGTGAGATTTTCCTTATCCGCACTGATAAAATCGATGACTTTCGTGTGGCC
>DAINNZ010000162.1:0-8766 GCA_036735605.1 Lewinella sp.
TTGGGAAACAATAGGCTCCTTTTTTCTTCAATATACTCAAGGACTAAAAATTTCAGGATGTCCACAATTTTAGATCAAATCGTTGCTAGTAAGTATAAAGAAGTAGCAGCGCGAAAGGCTTTAATTCCACAGTCGGAATTAGCAGGCTATTCCATGTACCATCGGGCAGCGCTTAGCCTTCGGGCAGCGCTTGAAAATTCACGGCACTACGGGATAATAGCCGAGTTTAAACGCAAGTCGCCTAGCCAATCCGACATTAATTTGCTAGCGAAGCCTAGTACAGTTAGCGAGGGCTATGCCAATGCAGGCGCCGCAGCTATGTCGGTACTTACCGATACGGCTTATTTCGGTGCCCACGGGAATGACTTTGAAATAGCTCGGAGCCACAGTTATTTGCCCGTCATTCGCAAAGATTTTATGGTAGATGCCTACCAAATCCACGAGGCCAAAGCGATGGGGGCCGATGCCATTTTGCTTATTGCGGCTTGCCTAGACGCTCCTACGCTCGATCGGCTAGCGCAGGAAGCCAAAGCAATTGGCCTAGAGGTGCTCTGCGAAGTACACGACGAAGAGGAACTCATGCGCGTGAGTGAGGCCGTAGATATTGTAGGTGTGAATAACCGAAATCTGAAAGATTTTAAAGTCCAAATCAGCCAAAGTTTGCGCCTAGCGGATAAGATTCCCTCCGATATGCTCAAAATCAGCGAAAGCGGTATTGAAGATGCTCAAAGTATCGTTCGGCTTCGCCAAGCAGGTTTCAAGGGCTTCTTAATTGGCACTTATTTCATGCGGCAGGCCGATCCGGGGGCAGCTTGTGCGCGTTTTATCCAAGAAGTTCGTAATATTGACCAAATTTATAAAGACGCCATCGCATGAAGGTAAAAGTATGCGGTCTTACGGATATTCCTAACATAGTAGCTATCGCTGACTTAGGGGTGGATTATCTTGGCTTTATTTTCCATAAAGCTTCCCCTCGGTTTGTAGGTAAAAACAAATCGCTGGCTACTTGGTTACAAGCAGCAGACGACTGGCCGAATAAGCCGGATCGGGTAGGGGTTTTTGTAAATGCAGAGCTAGACTATATCCTCAATGCCGTACACGACTACCAGCTCAATTGGGTACAGTTGCATGGCAATGAAAGCCCTGGTTACTGCCAAGAATTGCAGCTGCTCTGGTCGGTGAGCAGCACGTATAAAGCTAAGTTGGTCAAAGCTTTTTCAATTACCCCCGATTTTGATTTTACACTCACTAACGCCTACGTTAAGACTTGCCCGCTCTTTCTCTTCGATACCGGTGGTGCCACACAAGCTGGCGGAACAGGGCAGAAGTGGGACTGGCAGCTCCTTAAGCGCTACCAAGGTCTTACCCCCTTCCTACTGAGTGGGGGCATTGGGTCGGAGGATGCGGAGGCACTTAAGCAGCTTCGCCACCCGCAAATGGCAGGGATTGATATTAACAGTCGCTTTGAGCGCGAAGCGGGCCTTAAAAACGTTCCTTTAATAGCCGATTTTTTGTCGGCCTTAAAACGAAAAGACAATGACTTCTAGTTTTACACTTACGGCAATTGACGAACAGGGCTATTATGGCCGCTTTGGAGGAGCCTACGTGCCCGAGATGCTGCATGCTAATGTCAAAGAACTGCGCGAGCGCTACTTGGAAATAAGTGCGCAGCCGGAATTTCAACGGCAGTTCCGCGCTTTGCTCAAGGACTATGTAGGCCGCCCAACGCCGCTCTACCTCGCCGAGCGCTTATCAGCGCATTACGGCCTTACCATCTACCTCAAGCGCGAAGACCTCAACCACACAGGGGCTCACAAGATCAATAATACCATCGGCCAAATTTTATTAGCGGAGCAGCTAGGCAAAAAACGCATCATCGCCGAAACAGGTGCCGGCCAGCACGGCGTAGCTACTGCCACCGTTTGTGCACTCAAAGGGCTGGAGTGCATCGTCTATATGGGGGAGGTGGACATCGCCCGCCAAGCCCCTAATGTGGCGCGAATGCGAATGCTAGGCGCAGAGGTGAGGCCCGCTAAGAGTGGTTCCCGAACCCTCAAAGATGCTACCAATGAAGCTATCCGCGACTGGATCAATAACCCAGAAGATACCCACTACATCATTGGCTCAGTTGTAGGCCCGCACCCTTACCCCGATATGGTGGCTCGCTTCCAGTCGGTTATCTCCGAGGAAACTAAATGGCAGCTTCGCGAACAAATTGGCCGCGAATACCCCGATGCCGTAGTCGCTTGCGTAGGCGGCGGTAGCAATGCCGCAGGCGCTTTTTATCACTACCTCAACGACGAAAGGGTGCGCTTGATTGCCGTAGAAGCCGCTGGCTTAGGTATTGATAGCGGGGAAAGTGCAGCTACAAGCGTCCTCGGCACTGAAGGCATCATTCACGGTAGTCGTACTTTGTTGATGCAAACCGCCGACGGCCAAATTGTAGAGCCCTACAGTATCTCTGCTGGCTTAGACTATCCGGGTATCGGCCCGCTACACGCTCACCTGATCGCTAGCGGCCGAGCAGAAGCTATCGCTATTACCGACCAAAAAGCCCTAGAGGCTGCCTTGTTCCTAAGCCGAACGGAAGGCATTATTCCCGCTTTAGAAACAGCCCACGCTTTTGCCGCACTCGATGTGATGGAATATAGCCCCGACGACGTGATCGTGATTTGCCTGAGCGGTAGAGGCGATAAAGACCTAGATACTTACATCCGTTACCTAGATACTCTCTAGCAACAGGTGCTTCGCGATAGGCTAGCTTCCTTTCTGTTTTCCCTCAATTCGCCACTTCTTGTATGAATCGTTTAGACCGCCTCTTCGCTGAAAAATCAGCCGACATCCTCAATATCTATTTTACCGCAGGCTATCCTGAATTGGAGGATACCGTGCCGATTATTTGCACCTTGGCCGAAGCCGGCGTTGATCTCATAGAAATTGGAATGCCCTACTCCGATCCTATGGCCGATGGTGAAACTATTCAGCGGAGCTCCATGAAGGCACTAGCAAATGGGATGAGCCTCGCTAAACTCTTCGAGCAAATTCGCGAAGCCAGGAAGCATACCCAAGTGCCCCTAGTCCTAATGGGCTACTTCAATCAAATGATGCAGTATGGAGAGGAAGCTTTTATCTCCGATTGCAAAGCTGCGGGTATCGATGGCCTGATCTTACCCGACCTGCCACTGCATGAGTATGCAACCCACTACCGCTCAATGGTAGAAGCTGCTGATCTGCGCCTGAGCTTTCTCATCACCCCCCAAACCGATGAGGCGCGTATCCGAGCTATCGACCAAGCTAGTAGAGGCTTTATTTATATGGTCTCTAGTAGTGCTATTACGGGTAGTAGTAGCGGCATCCGTCCGGCACAGATAGCTTACTTCGAGCGTATCCGTGCTATGCAGTTGGAAAAACCGCGCTTGATCGGTTTCGGGATATCCGACGCCGAAAGCTTTCGTACCGCCTGCCGATATGCCAATGGTGCTATTATCGGTAGTGCCTTCATCCGAGCGCTGGGCCAAGGCGGTGAGGTGAAAGTTACCACCCAAACTTTTGTGGCGGGTATCCTCGCCGTGAGCTAATAAAAAAGTGGTTTAGGTGCACAACCTAAACCACTTTCTTGTAAGCGCAGTACGGCCACCAAAAGCCTATTTATCTTGCTGTGCAAATACTTTACGCAGCAGTTCTGTGTTACGCATAGCGGGCTTTTCTCGTAGTTCTACTTCCTTTACTTCTACTAGCGAGAACATACCGAGCAGTGCGCGGTCTGTTACATAGCGGTCTAATTCAGGGTCTGTTTTCTTCACAAATGGAATTTTGTTGTAGGCCGTAACGGCACTGCGCCAATAATCCCTTGCGTTTACTTCGTCGAGGCTTTGCTGTATAACGGGTAGAAACGCTGTTAAAAGGGTGCCCCGCGTATTAGACTCCAAGTAGCGTGTGGCAGCATCCTTTTCTCCCATAAGCAGGTTCATCGCATCCCGAATCGTAAGGCCTTTAATGGCCTCGACGAAAATAGGCTTTGCTTTGGCAGCAGCTAGTTCGGCAGCGCGATTGATTTTTTCTTCCAGATTCGCCTCTACATTCTCAAAACCGGGCACGGCTTTAAGCTTACTAGTGACCGTGCGAGCTTCCTCGGGGATCAAAATTTTGTAGGGACTGCCGAAATAACCATTCTCGGCACTCAGGAAGCTAACGGCCTCCCCAACACCCAAATCAAGAGCTGCTTTGAGACCGTTGCCCACTTCTTCTTCTGAAAGTGGGTTGCCTCCTTTGAGCACATTTTCGGCGCGATCAACCAAACCACCTAGTTTTTTGGTGATTTGCGCGTTGGTAGTTTGGTGAAAACCTAGTGAAATTAGTAAAACAAACAAAAGCTTTTTCATAATTGAATTTTTATTTTTTGGCCAAGGCAGGGGCAAAGGCAAGGTGCAGCGCAAAAGTAGCCTAAGGGCAAAGGCATTTGTTGGCTGCGCTTCCCATTTGCGCCTTAAAGATACACTTGCCCCCGCGTCAGCCAATAAAAAAAGCTGAGAAGCTAGGCAACTGAGCCATCTAGACGGCCTTCTAACCAACTATAAGACGTAAATACAAGCCGAAAGGTACGTACCGACCCGATTGACCGCATTTTTTAACAGAAAAATAACCAAAAGACAAGGACTTGCCTTTCGCCCACCAGGCTACTTTCTTTTATTTGTCATTTAGAAGACCAGCCAGCAAACGATTAGGGCAGGCAACACAAAAAAGTGCTAGCTTAGCCCTGCAAAGGTGCTGCGGTGCAAGACTATCTTACAGGCGAAGTTCGGCACTAGGCACCTTTGTTTTTTAGGATAAGTTGTGGTAAAATACTTACCTTTGCAGCCTGAAACAAAACAATACAGTATGCCTGCTACAGAAGCACGTTCCAACTACAAAGTAAAAGACATCAACCTAGCGGCTTGGGGTCGGAAAGAAATTATGCTAGCCGAGGCCGAAATGCCTGGTTTGATGGCGCTACGCGAGCAATATGCCGCTAGCAAACCACTAGCGGGTGCTCGCATTGCAGGCTGCCTACACATGACCATCCAAACGGCTGTACTCATTGAAACCTTAGTAGAATTAGGCGCTGATGTGAGCTGGTCAAGCTGCAATATTTTTTCTACCCAAGACCACGCGGCGGCGGCCATCGCAGCTGTAGGTGTGCCCGTATTTGCTTGGAAGGGAATGACAGAAGAAGAATTTAACTGGGCGATTGAGCAGACGCTTTTTGCGTTCCCTGATGGTCAGCCGCTCAACATGATTTTAGACGATGGCGGAGACCTCACCAATATGGTGCTTGATGACTATCCAGCGTTAGTAGCGGCTATCAGAGGCTTGAGTGAAGAGACCACCACAGGGGTACACCGCTTGTATGAGCGCGTAAAAAATGGCACCCTGCCTATGCCCGCTATCAATGTAAATGATAGTGTAACTAAGTCTAAATTCGATAATAAATACGGCTGTAAAGAAAGTGCTGTGGATGCGATCCGCCGCGCTACCGATGTAATGATGGCTGGTAAGGTGGCCATCGTGGCTGGTTATGGCGATGTAGGGAAGGGAACGGCTGCTTCTCTACGGGGTGCTGGCTGCCGAGTAATCGTAACGGAGATCGATCCTATCTGTGCCCTACAAGCCGCTATGGACGGGTTTGAAGTGAAGCGCATGGACAATGCCATCGGGCGTGCCGACATCATCGTGACGGCCACGGGCAACTTCAACATCCTCACCGAGCGCCACTTCAAAGCTATGCGCGATAAAGTGATTGTTTGTAATATCGGCCACTTCGACAACGAAATCGATATGGCTTGGCTCAATAAAAACTATGGCCACACCAAAGATAATGTGAAGCCCCAAGTGGATATTTACACCATCGATGGTAAGCATGTGATCGTATTAGCAGAAGGCCGCCTCGTGAATTTGGGCTGTGCTACGGGCCACCCCAGCTTCGTAATGTCCAACTCTTTTACCAATCAGGTGCTAGCCCAGTTGGAGCTATGGAAAAATAGCGACCAATACGAAAACCAAGTTTACATGCTCCCTAAGCACCTCGACGAGCAGGTGGCTCGCTTACACTTGGCCAAAATTGGCGTTGAGCTGGAAGACCTTAGTGAAGAGCAAGCTAATTATATCGGCGTAGAGGTAAAAGGCCCCTTCAAACCGGAGTATTACCGTTACTAATCGTTTACATAAAAGGGCATCCTGACTGTGGGCGAGCTGCTACCTTTGTGGCTGCCAACTTCGGGCTGCCCTTTTTTATTTTGAATCGCTCCTATGCATATTCTTCTTTTAGGTAGTGGTGGCAGAGAGCATGCTTTCGCTTGGCGATTGCAGCAGAGCCCCTTGTGCGACCAGCTCTTCATCGCCCCGGGTAATGCAGGTACGACTGCTTACGGCCGTAATGTGGCGATTTCGCCCAACGATTTCTCGGCGGTGAAAGCACTCGTCTTACAGGAGCAAATCCGTCTCGTTATTTGTGGTCCGGAAGAGCCTTTGGTAAAGGGAATACAGGATTACTTTCGCCAAGATCCAGCTCTTCAATCCGTGCAGTTTCTAGGCCCTAGCCAAGCAGCCGCTCAACTAGAAGGCAGCAAAGCCTACGCCAAGGCTTTTATGGAAGAATTTGGTATCCCCACGGCAGGCTACCGCAAGTTTGATGCCAATCAACTAGAGGAGGCTTTGGCTTATCTTGGTGGCCTCGTTCCACCGATCGTATTGAAAGCCGATGGGCTAGCGGCTGGAAAGGGCGTCGTTATCCTAGCCGATATTGCCAGCGCACAAGCGGAGATGCGCGCCATGTTGGAAGGTAAATTCGGCCAAGCTAGTGCCTCCGTAGTGGTAGAAGAATTTTTGACGGGCATCGAGTTCAGTGTCTTTGTTCTTACCAACGGGCAGCAGTACAAAATACTGCCAGTGGCGAAAGATTATAAGCGAATAGGAGAAGGCGATACTGGACTTAATACCGGCGGTATGGGCAGCGTATCGCATCCGCCCTTCGTGAATGCTGCCCTTTTGGAAAGAGTAGAGCAGGAGATTGTGCGACCTACTATCGGGGGGCTACAAGCGCGGCAATTGGATTACAAAGGCTTTATTTTTATCGGACTGATTAGCGAAGCCGGTGTGCCGAAAGTAATTGAATACAACTGCCGTATGGGCGACCCTGAAACGCAATCCGTTTTGATGCGATTAGAAAACGACTTCGTGGCGCTTTGCCTCGCTACCCTCAATGGGGAATTGGAAGAAGTGGAGCTACAAATCAGCGAAGAACAAGCAGCGACTCTCGTACTCGTGGCTGGTGGTTACCCAGAGGCCTATGAAAAGGGGCAGCGCATCGAAGGCCTTGAAAAGGTGGAGGGTAGTATGGTCTTTCACGCAGGCACTAGCTTGAGCCCAACAGGCGAGCTCCTCACAGCAGGTGGCAGGGTATTGGCAATTACGACTTTAGCACCTACCTTCGAGGAGGCAATTGCTAAGAGCTTAGCCAATGCGCAAAAAATCCACTTCGAGGGGATGCAATACCGCCGAGATATTGGATTCGACTTGTAAGACCTTTGCTGCGCTTACAGCTTTCTGAGTTGTTTTACAAATTCCCAAGCGGCGATACCTGCACAGACGCTCACATTCAAAGAGTGCTTGGTGCCGAATTGCGGTATTTCCAGCACACCATCACAACGATCTAACACGGTTTGTTCCACACCACTTACCTCATTGCCTAGTACTAGAGCCGTAGGTTGGGGGGCTAGCTGTGGTACGGCTTGGAGTAGGGTAGTGGTAGCGGCTTGCTCCAGCGCTAGCACGCGGTAGCCTTGTTGTTGCAGCTGCTCTAGCGCTAAGAGGGTATTGGGCAGGTAAGTCCATTCGACACTTTCGTCGGCGCCCAAGGCGGTTTTAAGAATATCTCGGTGAGGCGGCTGGGCTGTGATGCCACACAGATAGACGTGGGCCATAGCAAAGGCATCTGCGGTACGGAACACACTGCCTACATTGAGTGCTGAGCGGATATTGTCTAAGACAAAAACCAAGGGCGTCTTGGTGGAAACTTTGAAATCTTCCGGGCTGATTCGCTCAATTTCGTGGATGGCTAATTTACGCATAGATGGAATAAAAATGCGTCGGTTATGTTCAAACATAACCGACGCAAGGCAAGCTTATAGGCAGAATAAGATGAGCAGCGCTTAGGCGCCTAGGTAATGTTTGAGTAGCTTACTACGATTGGCCGAGCGTAGTTTGTTGATGGCTTTATCCTTAATCTGCCGTACGCGTTCACGAGTGAGACTGAACTTCTCTCCGATGTCTTCGAGGCTCATGGGGTGCTCTACGCCGATGCCGTAGTAAAGCTTAATCACGTCGCTTTGGCGCTCGGTTAGGGTGCTGAGGCTGCGCTCAATTTCACGGCGAAGGCTTTCGGCATACTCCAGCGCTGTATCGGTGCCGGGGGTGCCCGTATTTTCTAGTACATCCAGTAAGCTGTTGTCTTCCCCTTCAACGAAAGGCGCATCCATACTCACGTGACGGGCAGCTACGCCTAAGGTAGTTTCTACTTCCTCTGGTGCTATATCGAGTTGTTCGGCCAATTCTTCGGCACTTGGCTCACGCTCAAAAGCTTGCTCAAGCTCGGAGAAAGCCTTGTTGATTTTATTGAGCGAGCCTACTTTATTGAGAGGGAGGCGAACAATACGGCTTTGCTCCGCCAGTGCTTGTAGTATCGACTGCCGAATCCACCAAACGGCATACGAGATAAACTTGAAACCACGG
>DAINNZ010000163.1:0-8731 GCA_036735605.1 Lewinella sp.
AGGAAGCTTGGACGACCGTTCCGAGGCTAAGCTCAAACTGCGTATCCGGCCCCGGAGGGTAAATACTGGAGGCATAAGTGCAAGAATTAAAATCTAAAATGCTGAAAAGGTACTCCACTCGGTCTAAATTACTTCGCGTTACACTCCCTCCAGCACTGGGAATAAAATCCGGCGGAGTACCATCCTCCCAAATAATCCTGTAGGGTGGCCTGCCACCCTGTGGACTGATCGTGACACTTCCGTTGCCACTATCCAAGCAAGGGTCTACGGCGGTATAGGTTTGTGTGTGCTGTAGCGTTGTAGCCGCTTCAACGCTTTCTTCATAAGCCGTAGTACAACCCGCCGCATCGATAATGGTAAAGAAGTAGGAACCCGGCCCTAAATTACTTAGCAAACGAAGTGCGCCTGTTGTAGTTACGTCGTTGTGTGTGATTTGATAGGGCGGCGTTCCTCCAAATACCTGTATTCTAATTGAACCGTTGTTAGTGGTTGGGCAGGACTGCTGCGTTCTACTATTGGTAATCACAAAAAGAGGAGAGGCCGTTACGGAAGGAACCGTAAAAAACAAGGCAATCGGGACTGCACAACTAGCAGCGTCACTGATGCGAACAAATAAATTTCCAGGACTTAGACCACTAACAGGAATGGATAAGTCCGAAGTTTCTATGATTATTGAATCCACCAATACACCTCCAGATTGACTAGAAGAATAGGCCAGTCTATAAGGAGGTGTTCCTGACGTGATGGTAAAGGTACCACTGCCTTCTAAGATACAATTCGCAGGCGGCGAAGGCGTGTAGTTCACCAACAAGCTAGAAGTAATCACCTGATTGACGGTGTAGCTCTGAGAAACTTGGCAGCCGGCAGCATCCCGCACATATATCGTATTTTGGCTAAGCGCAGCCAAGGTACTGGAGGTGCTAAAATCCACTCCATTAATTGAATACTGATAAGGAGGCGTGCCCCCAGTGGCAAATACGCTAATCTGCCCTCCTGTAAGATCGCATTGCAGCGGTGTAGTGGTCGTAATATTACTAATAGTCAGCGGAGAGGGGTTATTGAGGATATACGGCAAAATTTGGTTCCCGCTGCTCCAGTTCCCTGGAAACTGACGCGTGCAGCTACCTGGTAAATCCGTAGCTCCATCGGTTGTAAGGGCAGTTCTTACTTGCACCCCATAGCTTCCAGCAGCTAGGTTGGTGAAGGTATAAGAACCAGCGGTATTGCGCACTACCGTGGCGATTACAGTAGGGTTGGGAGAAGACACAGTACCATTAAACCGTACCAACTGTAACTCATAAACTGGCGTACCTCCTGAAAAATTGACGGTGAGGCTGCCGTTCGTCTCGCCTGCGCAAGTAGGTGCCGAGACTGCTGCTGTAAGTGACACGGGCACTGCAACATTGTAATTGCTGGTTGGAAAAGAGAAAACAGCTGTACTACAATAAGTATTCTCAAAAAAGCTACTAGGGGAAGTCCACACACGGCCTCTATCTTGCTGAACCACTATTGACAAAGGGGTAAAGACTTGGGCGTTGGGAAGCGTAATAATAATACTATTAGGAGCATTGGGATCAAGTTCCATATTAGCCGACGACCAATTAGTCCCCCCCAAAATAGAGTATCTAACTCGACTTTGCCACGGCCGATTATTGAAAGTCCGTGTCACAATTCCAGAAACATAAATCCTAACCGCCGTGAAATTCTGATCGCAATACACAGGATCTGCCTCAACCCTTGTAATGGACATCTCAGGCAGTTCTTCCACAACGACCATCCTTGCCACCTCGCAACCAGAGGGATTCTCTCTAGCATAAATGGTATAAGCACCGGCAGGGATATCCGTTGCAATCAAAGGCGGTTGAACGAAATTGGTACCGTTGAAAGGTGGAGATAATGCTGGCCCATAAGTACTCTGAAGCGGATCAACTCTAATTTGATAGGTTGATCCCGAAAAAAAATTCCCCAAATTGATTGGCAAAAAATCCAAGTCTGTATCCCCATTACATATCATAAAATCATTCGTTCGAAAAGAAGCCGAAAATGTCGGAAAGGGAAGTGTATCGATAGTGAAGTAAGATATATCCGTGGTGCAGCCATTTGCATCCGTAACTTCATACGTCCCTATTCCACTTGGAAGCTGATTGAACAAGCGATTATTACCGTTAGTGCTTGTCGGAGTTCTAATCGCGCCATTGATTTTGAAGGAATATGGCGCTGCTCCGCCCATGGCATTAAGCGTCAGACTGCCGCCTAAAGGAGTACACGACGGCGGTGTTTGGGTGGCTGCTACTCCTACTGTTAGAACATTGTTAGGATTGTTTACAGTAAAATCAACATATGCTTGGCAGCTATTATCATTTCGCTGAAAAGCAGCTGTGTAACTACCAGGGGCTAGCAAGGTAACAAACGGACTACCAGCAATTGCCGAGCCTGAAGCGATTGGCGTATTCAGAGCGGTGCTTGCATATACCTGTACGGTGTTCTGTCCTGTACCCACAGCGGCACTTAGATTAACGGTGGCTCTGCCGTCGGGGCATAGTACGTTGGCTGCAGCACTCGGATAGTTTACCTGAACGCTACCAGCTGCAGGAATTGGAGGAGCAGCGATAGTAAAAACATCTGATGTAATTGGGCAGGTTTCTCCGCCGCCGTTCAGTGCTAATACGATATTATAATCGCCTGGTGGCAAATTACTAATCTCCACTGTAGATGCCTGAGTGGCACTACTGGCTACCACGGTGTTCGGGTTGCCCACCGCAAAGACCTGCCAGTTGTGTACTAAACCCGCATTGTAATTACTAATGATAGCTGTTACGGATCCCAGAGTCTCTCCGCAAACTGGCGCATTAGGTAGCACCGCAGTAAAGGAAGGTAAAATAACAGGCGCAATCACCACAGGTATATCTTGCGTACATTCACCAGTACTTAAGTTATCTCCGTTCAAAACGACCCCCGTTACATTGATCCGGTAACGTCCGGGTTCCAGCCCTGTCCAAGTGTAAGGAAGCGTTACTAAATTAGCATTGGTAGGCGGGATGAAAAAAGGGTCATCCTGCGAGCTGAGCTGCATCGTTATTGTTACGCCAGCCGGAAGATTGTCCACGCTGCTTACGGTAATACTGCTAGCAGCCGCCGCTTCGCAAGATGACTCCACGGAATAGTTAACAGCATCCGCATCAAAAATAGGCAATATGCGCAGATTACTTGCCCCGGCGGGTGTCACCCAGCCATCGTCGTTGCCGTAGCCCAAGCAACCGGAGCCACCCCTTAGCCGCACCCGATACAAGACACTGGGATTGAGGGTAGCCGTTACCCGATAAGCTGGCGAAGCGCCTGTCTGCACCGTTGTCCAAGTCGAACCACCATTATCGGAGCGCTGAAATTCAAAATCGCCCCCACTAAAACCAGGCCCCGTGCGGGCAAACAGAAAATAACTGCTGCCCTCACATACTTCTGCTATTGGCTCTCCACTGACATTTCCAGCGTAGATCACCTCCCGCAAGCCGTTCGTAAGTGTGTAGGTGATACTAATCTCAAAGCCATAGTAAGGATTCTGAAAGCCCGTTGAAAAATTAATGAGCTCGAATACCCGCGTGATCCCAGAACCTAGGTTTATTTTAGCATTTCCTCGCCCAATGGCACTAGCTCCAAAACGGTGCACATCACAATTGGGCGTAAATTCAAACACATTGCCGCAATCATCCTCCCAAGCGTCCAGCTCGATGTTAACCGTGATATTATCCGTACACAAATTGAAAGTGTTTGCCGCACCATAGGTCATCGTACCCATCGCAATGGTTGGTGTATTGGGCACATCAAACCAGCCCGTACTTTGCATATCGGGCAAGTGAAACTCTGCGGTGGCACCTGAAATCGGCTCGGCTCCCATGCCGTTTAGGATGGCCCGCGCTTTCCAAGTAATATCCGGTCCGCCAGGATCATTGTGCGGATAGTCCTGATATACGCGAACCAATTTCATCTCATACTGAATTTGCTGCGTCTGGGCTCTCAATACCGTGACAGCAGCAAAAAAAGTGAGTAAAAGCAGTAAAGAAACTCTCATAATTTTTATTTTTTATCGCAAACTCAATCGCTGGATACTAGCTTGCTGCTTATTTTTTTGTTGGCTGACGCAGGGGCAAGTGTTTTCTTTATAGCGCAAGGCTTTCGGATTCAAAGTATCGGAGGAAGCGCAGCCGCCAAAGCCTAGAAGCGCGCTCGCCAAGGGATCTCCTAAAAGGCTACACTCACCGCATCACTGAGGGGCGATTGCCCGCCATCGGTATATACCGCGCGTATTTTGTAGCGGTATTCCGTATTCATATTCAGCGACGCCGAATCAGCGAAGCTATAGTTTTTAGTATTTCGCCGACCGGGCAACTCGCCCGCCCGTTCCGAATCGGCTGTAGCAATCAAGCGGAAGGCCTCATTGGGCGCTGCCCGATAGATTTCGTAGTAAGCAAATAGGGTATTCTCTGCCTCGTAAGCCCAACTCAATTTTATACTATGCTCGCGCCGATCAGCCACTGCCTTGACGTTTTCTATGGGCCTACGGATAAAGTTATCAATGATGCGCCCTTCCAAGATATTAGAAGTGGCCCGTAAATCAACATGATCAATGGCATCCATTCGATACGCGTAGGGCTTGCCAGGCGGTAAATCAGTATCGCGGTAAGTAGCGATGCTATCCGTTTGTGGGGCTTCATAGGTAGCAATCAGTTGCCAAGCAGTGTCTTGTAGCGGGCGCCGATAGAGCTCGTGGCGCGCAAGGTCAACCGATTGGCTGAAAGCCCATTCCAAGACAAGCTGTCCTGTATCGGCACGCATATCGGTGAGTAAGGGCGCTGCCGGTGGTATGGTATCAGGCCGAATCAGTATGGCATAGTCGGTAAATTCGGAAGGATTGTGCCGGATATCTAGCGCGGTGGCTTTCACATACAATTCGCTGCTTAAAGTATTGAGGGTGGTAACGCCCACGAAGTAGTTATTTTTGATCACTTCGCCGGCTGCTAGCGTATATTCTGCCTCGGCTTGGTTGGAAATCCAGATGCGATAGCCTAGTAAATCTGGCTCGGTATTCGCATCCCAATTGACAATGACGCGCCCATCTTTAAGGATGACACCACGCAAATTAACCGGCGACGCAGGCGGTACCGTATCGTTCGGTTGTGCTAGGATAGAATAGGAAGACATACTGCGGCCATACTTGTCGTACATGGCTATGCGATAGTAATTGCTAGGCATAGGCTCGGGGTCTCGGAAGGAACGAACTTCGGGACCGAGGCGCTCGCTGATGGGGTCATACACCCCGTCATCTTTCGGGGCTCGTAAGACCTCAAAGGCGGCAATATTGGTGGTATCGGCCATCGTCCAAGCAATATCGAAGCTACCATTCTCTGAGGGGAAAACGGAGGCGATGGAAGGGCTAGACATTGGCAAAGGATCCAAGCCCATCCCTTGCACCGGATCGGAGGGTGTACCTAAGGATCCAAATGGTGAGCGGCCCGTTACACGGAAGAAATAGGGGCGATCGTTGGCGGGCAGCTTGGTTTGGAAAAAAGCTTTTTCCATCTTGCCCTCCGCCTTATATACCGGTACGAAGGCATCTTCATTCACCTTTTCCCAGCTTAGGCCGTCTTCTGATTGTTCGATCCAATAGCTGCTGTAGTAGCTTTGGGCGATTTCCATATCCCAGCTGAGCATGACGCTTAGGTTGCCAAAATTCCCTTCTAGGTCTAGTACTTTGGGGCCAGGTGCTTCGTTTTTCGCATCGATGGAGATAAAGCAGGACTGCAAAGTGTCTAAGCGGGCGATAGCTGCTGCTGGTCGGATTCGGTAGAGGTAGGTTTCGTTGCGCTTGATATTGGGATCCGTAAAGCCTAGGGCCATCATAGTAGCGGCTTCCCAGGATTGGTCGGCAGCAAAGAGGCTGTAATAAAAACGGTTTTGCTGATCTACGGCGGTATTGATCAGTGCACCCATATCGGGGTCATCGCCTTGGTTGGAAGTTACCTCAAAACTTACGCCATAGAGGGCTTGGCCGCCAATAGCAACATATCGATCCGCTTCGGATCGGCTACCGAAGGCCTCCTCTGCCGCTGGCCATAGCGGCTGCTCGGTAAGGCGCACAAAAGCTTGCCGTTGTTCTAAAGGTAGCATTTTACCGTCGCGCATTAAAGTATGGCGGTCGATGTGGATGCCTGCGCGGCGCATCTCTTCCCAGATCATAGGGCTGCCTGGTGCCCAGCGCAGTTTGATCTGTCCTTCGGTGAGCTGTGCCATCATCGGGATCTTGTAGGTAGGATCACCCTGTGCTCTTAAGGCCATACCTGAGAGGAAAAAAAGCAGCGAAAAAAGAATATATTTCATCCTTCTGTATCTTAATTTTAAAAAATCGTTCCCCCTGTGGGTTGGCTACGACCGTTCAGGTCAGTGAAAGCTTTATTTGCTGGGGTGATCTTAGGTAACTCTTGCGCCCTAAAATAGCCTTTGCCCCTGCGAGCGGAGCGGCAGCCAAACACCACCGCCCTCGCCTACTGGTTATTGACACCATAAGGAAGCTGGTAAGTGGCTGTAGAATTGGGCGTTTCCCTGCCTGGCAAGTAGTACTCTAGTTGTATTTCATACTGTCCATCTAGCGGCCAAATGAAGTTCCAGTTCACAAAGGCAGCCAGATCGGTGGGTAATTCATTGCTGAGGGCATAGAGCCATACTTGGTTTTTGTAGTCGGCATAATCGCGATACATCACATACGGCAAGTGGTAGCGCAATTGCAGCGGTGGCGAAGTGACGCCATATTGGCCGGAAGTGATGTTGTAGTCGGTGAGTATGCGCAAAGGTGCGGCGGTTGTGCTCTGGTTTTGCCGCACGTAAACGGCGCGCGTGGGTATTTCTAGGAAGGGATCTGTAGACCTCCATTCCAAATCCATGAAGTAGGGTGAATCTGGCCTAGGGAACAAATTATAGACATTGGGCCCAATGTGGTTGTTGTACCAGTCTCCCCCTGTTCTTGCTAGGTTGGCACTGGAGCGCACCAAGCGGGGGATATTCTTCCCGCCTAGGAAATCGCCTTCCAGATCGTATTTATCTAGGCCTTCGGGGCCTGACACCACTGCTCCGAAGTCGTTGATACTCAGGTAAGGAACGGATTGCCCTTCGGCATTCGTAGTAGGCGTTAGTGCTTGTAGTGCTACGAAATTGAAGTTTTGATTCCAAGCGGCCACCTTCGCGGCGAAAGTGGTAAACTGACTAGTACGGAAATCTAAGCGGTAGAGTTCTTTAGCCTGCAGTGCTTCCACTTGGCCTTCTGCTTGGCGGGTTTCCAACAAGACTCGGGTGACCTCCTCGTCGGGTGCGGCCCCGTTGGGTAAGTTTTCGGCCAAGTCGGTTTGTACGGCAATCAAATTAGCGTCAACGGCTAAATCTGGTGCGATCGGCACATCTACCAGATCAAACCAGCTCACTTTGGAGGGCTGCAATTGTCCGCCGGGAATAGCAAACTGTATGCGGTTGGCCGCTGCGTCGTAGGTATAGTCGGCTACGGAAATAGGCGTGCTAGAACCGTGTTGCCAGAAGCGGATTTGCTGCTGCCATTTGGTGGGGTCGGGGCCATTGCCGGGTGCGCCTGCGAAGAGGTAGTCTTGCCCTTGGGTTAATTGCACATAGCCTTGGTTGCTTTCGCTGGGGAAGAAATTGGTTTGTAGATTCACCGGATAGGCGAAGGTAACGTTATCTTCTGGCACAAAATCAGGGGCGGGGCCGGTGCGGAAGGTGCCCGATTTAGATTGATTGGTAGGCGCATTAGCCCCCATATAGGCAGGCACAAAATCAGACTCACCAGCGCGGCGTTGTAGCACTTGTATAGCGATATCGATTCTAAATTCCTGATTACCTTCTAGTATATCTGTGGGGCGGAAGGCAGCAACCAGATTATTAGGGCCAAATTCAAAGGTGCCGGGCACCTGCGTATTATTACCGAGGTTGGTAACGGTAAAGCTTTCGATGACGGGTTTGAGCTCCACAAAATTATCGAGGCTATCTCGGGCGGGTGTAATGCGATCAACTGGCAAGTTGAAAATTGCCCGTGGGCGCGCAAAAACGCTAGCATCTTCTACGTCTTCTGTTGGGTCGAGCCCTTGAATGATAAGAATCTCTCGCCTTCCACCGGGGAGGATTTCACATTCTTGGCCTGCCTCAAACTGGAACTGGCACTCGCCGGAAATGAGTCCTCCTAATATCCTGAAATAACCGCCAACCACCCCGCGCATCCAAAAGGGGTTGGGTAATCGGGCCTGTAATATGGCTGCGCCGCCAATAGCTAGTATTTCCCAGCGCCCTTTGAAGCCCGAGATATCGATAGCAATACCAATGGCTCCTTGCAGATAGGCATACATTTGTCCGGTGGCATACCAGCCGTTGATACCGATGGGTTCGTTGCTCTCCATATTATTGGCGCAGCGAGCTTCTACGCCGTAGTTGCGCAGCATCACATCAAAGCCTATACCTGCTTGGAAAGAGGCGTAGAAGATAAAGAACTTCAACTCCGGCATACTAATTGCTAGGGAGGAGCCAAAAATCAGGCCAGCAGCATTGGCAAAAGAGGGGTGGTCGCGGCTGGTGATATTGTACTCATCCAGACCGAGAATGGCTAATACTTCTGGCGGTGGCGGTGGGAAATCGGGTAAGATGGATCCCGCGCAAAGGTAGGCCGTTACCATCAGACCGATAT
>DAINNZ010000164.1:0-2169 GCA_036735605.1 Lewinella sp.
TTGACATAGGTTAAATCATTTGGGCCGCTGCGGGTTTCCTTCGCGCTAGGCAATAGCTTGAACGATCTAGCAGCTTGGCAGTTTGCCTTACAGCTCGACCCTGAATATGTGGGCATCCGCCGGATTGTGCCGAGGGCTGCCTTGCCGCTCACACGGGAAGATTTCGGGAAGGAAGGTCTGGAAAATGGCGAGTTACGGAGCGTTTTTGCGCAAGCCCAAGGCCAGCCACTGGCAGCGGGCACCATTGCCTTCGAGTTGGAGCTACGGGTGCATAAAGGCGGTGTAAAACTGAGCGAAGTAATGCGCCTAGACACGAGCCTGCTCCCTAGCCGCGTATATAACACCCCTGCCGAGGGTGGCGAGCTGAGCTTAGTCTTCCAACCGCTGCGCAGCCGGACGGATATAGGCATAGCGGCTTACGATGGAGCTATCTTCGAGCTGTTGCCAAATGTGCCGAACCCCTTTACGAACGAAACAACCATAGCCTTTGTGTTACCCGAGGCGGCCACGGCTATCCTTCACATCCACGACGCTAGCGGTCGCCTACTTAGCCAGCTTTCAGGCGACTATGCAGCTGGCTACAACGCTATTAAACTAACCCAAAAGCAGCTAAAAGGCGCTAGTGGTTTGCTGAGCTACACGATCACAGCCGGTCAGTACAGGGCTAGTAGCAGGATGCTTTTAGTGCGATAAACAAGCAGCAAAGACTGCAAAAAAAAATGCCGCCTTTGGAAATGCAAGGCGGCATTTTTTTTGTCATAAGAAAAGCGAACAACTAGGCGTATTTTACTGTTTTTATAATTCTATATTTGATCGTAGGAGGTCTTTTTAAATTTACATTCTGTTTGCTTATGTCAGATCGTGCAACTTTTATATCGAAAAATAACACTTTGTCAGACGCTTTGCCATTTTTATGGATAGGTAGATGGAGGCCTAGCTGTTTGTTTTTTATCTTACTGCTACTAGCGCAAGCTGCGGCAGCTCAAAATTTTATGATGCAAGGCTGGTATTGGGACTATCCCAAACCTGGATGTGATAGTTATAGCGGCCCATCTATTGCTAGCGATATGGCGGCTAGAGCAGCCGATCAAGCTGCGGCGGGTTTCACCATGATGTGGCTGCCACCGATGGCCAAAGCGAGCTTCGGTGATTGCAGCAATGGCTATGATCCAAAAGACTTATATGATTATGGCCAAGTGAGTGGACAAACTGGCCTCGGGACTGGCGCAGCCGTGGAAGCTTGGATTGCTGCGCTAACGGCCAATGGTATTTTGCCGGTGGCTGATGTGGTCTATAACCACCGCGATGGAGGAGCTTGGGAGGATAATCCGGTTGTACGAGACTATGTGCTCAACTATCCCAATGGGGGGGGCTGCGGGGGCTTTCCTGCCACGCCCTACCCCGTGAACGGTAAAATGCGCTACGTTCTGCCCCTAGGCGGCAGTAGTAGTAACGGAGCCGGCGATTATTACTTTAAGTTTACGTCTGCCTCTGGGGAGAATGGCTTTAATGGCCGGTCTTACAAGCTATTTTTTCGCACCCAAAACACTGCATTTGATTCCACGCCTATTAACGAAGTAGAGCCTAACGGCGGTGGCGATTGTGGGCAGGCCAACAATCAAGTTTTCTTAGGTCGCGATGTCTTTGCTACGCAAGAGGTAGGGATGGGTTGTAACATCGATGAATTTTATCTACAGCTTAACACGGGGGACTTTTCTGCTGCCGGTGATATGCTGGAAATTTACATTGAGCAAGTAGGTGGTGGCGGCGACGGTATCGATCAGCGCATCTACAGCATTTGGTCGGCTGCGAGAAGCCAAGATATTCATGGAGAGCTAAAAATTCAGACCCGCACCGATTTCACGGCACTGCCCAGTGGTCAGGGCGGTATGAATTACCTCAACTTCAAACCGAATGGTGTGCAGCCTAGCTGCATGGTGGGCGATGAGGAATTTCCATTTTTCTTCTTCGACGTGGAGCAAACCCATCCTACTACCGGTACGACTTACCGTGACTGGAACAATTGGCTATGGGACAATGTGGGCATTCGAGGCTTCCGCATGGATGCGGTGAAGCATTTTCCTACTTGGTTTGTTAGTGCTTTACTGAACGAGCTACATGCTGCTGGTAAAAACCCACCCATGGTAGTAGGTGAGCACTTTACCTCTG
>DAINNZ010000164.1:2179-8681 GCA_036735605.1 Lewinella sp.
TCAAATTCTTGTCAGGCGTCCTCAAAGGATGGGTAGATGCCGTTACGGCCAACATGAGCCCCAGTGCCGTGAATGCCATCAACGTTCGCGCCTTCGACTTTGAGTTGCGCCAAGCCCTGAAAGAAGCCTGTGACAATGGCCTTTACGATGTACGCAATATCTTCAACCAAGGTATGGTGGACGGTGCCGGTGCTAACAGCTTCAATGTGGTTTCTTTCGTGAATAACCACGATTACCGGACGCTAGGTGAGCATATTCTCAACCGCCAAATGCTGGCTTATGCCTATATTCTCACCAATAACCGCCTTGGTCTTCCTTCCGTCTTTCACCCTGATTACTACGGCGTAGATATCTATGGCCCAGCCAATCCATTAACCGAACAAAAGACGGCCATCGACGAGCTTATGCAAGTGCATAAAAACTACATCGCTGGCGCACCTTTTGTGGACTATCTCAACCGATTTGGTACGCCTTATAGCAGCAATTACCAGCAGTCAGGTGCTTTTGATCACCTACTCTACCAAATTCAAGGCGGCGTGGGTGGCAAGGACGTCATCGTGCTCATCAATTTTGAAGGCCAGCCACTGCGTTTCAACCACACCATCAATACAGCTAATGCGCCCTTAGGAACTATCTTCGATCTGGTGGCAGGAACAGCTAACGTTCCTGATCCCATGGTAGAAAATAATCCCTTCAATGGTGTGCCCAATTCGCTCTACTTCGATATTCCCGCCTATTCCTATGCCGTCTTTGTGCAAGGCGAAATGCTGCCCGTAGAATTTTTAAGCTTTGAAGGGGAAAAGAAGGGGCGTGCCGTAGAACTCACTTGGCAAACCGCTACGGAAACCAATAATGAGGGCTTCCGAGTTGAGCGAAGTAGTGATGGCCATCACTGGCAAGCTATCGGCTTCGTAGCCGGCTATGGAACTACCCAAGCCGCACAAGCTTATCATTATACCGACAATAGCCCGCACTTAGGACTTAATTATTACCGCTTACAACAACTCGACTACGACGGTAGCACTGCCTATTCCAGCGTAGTGAGCGTAAATATGGGCGCTAGCCGTTCCTCTAACCTCTTATTTCCTAACCCCACCACCGGCCGTATCTATTGGAATAATACAGCCACAGAAAGGGTAGAGGTATATGACCAGATGGGGCGGCTATTGCTACATATTTCAACGCCTGATAACGAGCTAGACCTTTCTACATTACCTAGCGGTACTTATGTCGTGAAGATTATTGACGGTGCAAACGCTCAGAATACGCGGGTGTTGAAACTGTAGGGAAGCCTAATAGTCTTCCAAGTTCCACGAGCAGTAATTCCCCCTACTACTTTTTGCCCGGCGGGCAGGGGCAAGGGTTTCGTTTTAGCGCAAGACTTCCTAGCATCTCCTCCCCACTTGCGCTACCAAGCTACCTTTGCCCCCGCATTCCTGCCGAACAACTCTATTTGTCTAACCAACGCAATAGCGGCGGGATGAGCAGCAAATCGCCGCCCAGGGCACTGAGCAATGTAACGCTGATGAGCAGGCCAATCGTGACACTAGGCGGGTGAATGCTGAAAAGCATTACGAGGAAGCCAAAAAACAAGACTAAGGTAGTGAGTGCGATAGCTTTACCCGTTTCGCGAAAGGTGTTGTGAATGGCAGCCTCGGTGTCCATTCCTTTCTGCTTAGAGAGCTTGTATTTGGCGAGGAAGTGAATGGTATCATCCACGGCAATCCCAAAAATGACGGCGAAGACAATACTAACACCTGCGTCTAGCTCGATCCCTAGATAGCCTAACATAGCCCCCGCCAGCACCAAGGGGAAAATGTTGGGCACCAAACTCACAATCAGCATCCGCCACGAGCGGAATAACAAGCCCATCAGGATGCAGACCATCCCGATTGCGATACCCAGTCCCTCCAAGAGGTTTTTACGAATATAGGCTGCGTTTTTATCAATGATGAGCCCTGTGCCAGTGGGGCGAATATCGAGCGCCGCCGTATCCAGGTGCGTATTGATCCAAGTAGTAGTTTGCTCCATGAACACTTTGATACTATCGGCACCTAGGTCGTTGAGGCGACTACTGATCCGCGCCTTGGTGGCTGCTTCGTTCATTAAAACGCCCGCTGATAACTGAGGAATTTGCTTAGCCAGCCGCTGGTATTGTTGGTAGGTGCTCGCACTATCTGGCAGCACGTAGGCATCCACCCGATTGTTGTTGAACATCTGATGGATACTTCTATAAACCGCCGTGGGGCTTACCGTACCTTGGATGAAGGGTTTGGCCTTCACGTAGTCTTCCAAGGCGGCCAATTGTTGCATGATTTCAAAATCGGTTATTTTAGCAGCCCCCTTGGTAGCGATAGCGAACTCAAGGGGGCGGAAACCCGCCAGTTCGCGCTCGAAAAACAGAAAGTCTTCCGTCACTTTACGATCTCGTGGCAGGTTGGAGGCAATGCGGTAGTTGGTAGTGATCTGGCTGATACCTAGCGCGCAAAGGCCCAATACGACCACACTACCGATCTTAATAGCGGTTGCTCTGCGGCGGCTGAATTGATACCAACTTTCCAGCAGGCGATCCCAAAATTTTTGTCCTCTACCAATTTTGACAATTTGATCTACCTCTAAAAAGGACAGCAAGGAGGTGGTAAATAGCACCACCGTCACATAGGCCACCAGAACGCCAATAGCCGCATTGATGCCAAAATCGCGAATTGGATTGATCTTGGAGGTTGCCAGTGTGGCGAAGCCGATGGCCGTGGTGACGGAGGTTAGCAAAGTCGCTAAGCCGATTTCTTTGATGGTGGTGCGGATGGCGGCTTCTTTGGGTTGGCCTTTGCGCAGCTCGTCGATATATTTCGACATAATATGGATCACATCACTAGTGCCTACAATAATCATCAACACGGGATAAAGCGCTGCAATAGCACTTAGCTCGCGCCCGGTAAGCCCCAGTAGGCCCAAGAAAAGTATCAGTCCTAGCGCAATACTACCCAAGGCTACGAGGATGCCTAGCGGTCGCCGAAACAGCCAGAACATAATCAATGCCACCAAAAGACCTGAGATAATGGCCGATACGCTCACCTCCCGAATTTGCATCTTGACCATTTCCCGCTGGAAATAGGCAGGGCCCAGAAAATGGACATCGGGGAAATGGTATCGACTAGCAATTTCCTCTAGGCCAGCCATTAAAGAACGGCTTTGCGCTAGGTTGATTAGGCTAGGGGTCTTGAGTGCCACTACCAATGTAGTGGCTTTAGCGTTGACTAGGTTACCTACAAAGCGCTCGTCGGCCATTAGCCGTGTACTGTCTTGGGCGTAAAGCGCAGGCCGATCGCGGTGGATGATGGGAATGCTTGTGACCGCAAAAGGGGTCTTAATCGGGTAGCCAAAAGTAGTTAGAGACTGTACAGCCGTCACTTCTTCCAACTCGCGGGTAGCGAGCGCAAAATCGTGGGCTTCGGCTAAAAAAGTGCTGTCAAATATACCTGCTGGGCGTTCTAACCCTACTAGCATGAAATTGTCGTCTCCCTCGAATTCTTCAATGAAGTCTAGGTAATAATTGAGGTCTTCATCGCCGCGTGGGAAGAACTGCTGAAAATCGAAGGAAAACTCCAACTTAAAACAACCCCAAATAGCGAGTAGGGTGAAGATGGAAAAAGCCACTAGGATGGGAAAGCGATAGGCTTGCATACAAATTCGTTTGGGCACAAAAGGGCCAAAAATCGGGTGGAGGAATGAGCCATCAAAAACATTGACGACTACCTGCCTACTGAAATAAAAGAACGGGCTAATAGTTGTAAAGCACTGGTAAAAAATGTTGGCCTACCTTTGTCATTCAAATCAGTATCAGCATGGCAGTAACGCAATTATGGTTAGCGCTTCAAGAAGACCTGCAAGCTTACCGAACGAAGCTAGTCGCGATGGCAGCAACGGTGGTGAACCAAGAGGTGAGCAACTACCCTGTATTTTTGGCTTACCCTAGCGATGAGGAGCCTATCGGCCTTGGGCTCTCGCTTTTTGTGGTGCCAAGCGGACAAGGGCAAGATTGGGCCCTACACCTCACTACATTGGAGGAACTCGTGAGCCGCCAAATCGTGCGGATGGAAAAAGTAGATGATTTTAGAACACTCTACAAAAACAATCAACCAACCCTTTGTTTCCTCATTTTTTTAGAAGGAGCCGCCACCTTTGGTTTCCTCGCCTCGGAGCCTTCCTAATGGGTGGAGGGGAGGTATGGGCTTGTTGTATATTTTCTTATCGACAGCGAAAACGGCTAAGTTGTTCTTCATCGGTGCGAGTGTAGCAAAGGCTTTTCCGCTTCTTACCGCTAGAAAAGAGTAGCTTTGCGCGGTCAATGCCAGCCTATTTATAACAGGCTGTTGATGCCTCGGGCTCCTGCCCGAAGCTTTCATTCAAGTATATAATATCCAATGGTAACACAATCCACCATAGAAGCGCAATTCGATCTGCTCGAGGATAGCGACTTTACCCAAGACTTTGCTGCTTTTTCTGAGGCACAACCCTATTTGGCTGGCTATCTAGCCACCGATGATGTGGATGCTTTCACCGATGGTGAGCAGTCCCTGCTCTTCCTAAGCGTTTTAGTGATCTATCAGAGCATAGCCGTTACCTACGGCAAGCCACGGGTAGTGCTTGGCGAAGAAATTGCCACCGAAGAGGAAAACATCTTGGAAGTGCTTCAAGCGCAAGAGAGCAGCATTTTTCGCCATCGCTTAGATGCATTTTTTGACAATACGCAGGAAGAGGATCTACTGGCCTTCATCGAGGATATGCTCACACCAGAGGAAGAGGAGGTAGAAGACGACGAAATTGTCACCAAAGAGGGGCGCGAACCCCTATTTGTACTCTTAGCTACTTGTATGCAAGTGCTGCTGAAAGCTAGGTAGGGGCTTCTCCCCTATTCGGTAGGCTGTTCTTCTCCGCTTGGAAAATCAGCTTCTGAGGACACACTGGGCCGCTCGGACTGCTGCTCATAGCGGTTGTCGATGTAGTTCCTGCGGCTGCGGCCCGGGTAGCCCAATCTCTCTACGGTACTATCCCGATCACTGGCGTGCTCGGCTTCCGCTGCGGCATCGTAGGCCTTGATGATTTCTTTTACTAAGCGGTGGCGAACCACGTCTTCTGCTGTGAGGCGCACTACACCGATGCCTTTAATGGGGCGCAGTATGTCTAATGCTCCGCGCAAGCCACTTACTTGGCTGCGCGGCAGGTCCACTTGGCTCAAATCGCCGGTGATAATACACTTCGCACTAGGGCCTAGGCGAGTGAGAAACATCTTTAGCTGGCTGGCGGTAGCATTTTGTGCCTCATCCAAAATCACGAAGCAGTTGTCGAGCGTCCGCCCGCGCATATAAGCGAGTGGGGCGATTTCAATCACCCGCTGCTCGCGAAACTGGGCTAAGCGGTCTGCTGGAATCATATCATCTAGCGCATCATACAAGGGCCGTAGGTAGGGATCGATTTTGTCTTGCAAATCGCCGGGTAAAAAACCTAGGCTCTCGCCTGCTTCCACCGCAGGCCGAGTTAAGATAATGCGTTTTACCCACTTGTTTTTCAAGGCTCTCACAGCCAAGGCAACTGCCGTGTAGGTCTTCCCCGTGCCGGCGGGGCCTATGGCGAAGAGGATGTCGTTGAACTCCGCTTCTTGTACCATGAGCTGCTGGTTTTTAGTCTTGGCCTTAATCGGGCGGCCATTGACGCCATGCACCAGCGTGGCACCGCCAGCTTCTGCCTTAACGCGGAAAGGATTTTCCCCCGCCACCAGGTCTTCCACCGTTTGGTAGGTGAGTTCTTGATGCTCTTTTAACAAGCGAATCATCATTTCTAAATGATTTTTCACCCGTTGGGTATCCTTTTTTTCACCGCGTATCTTTACGCTTGTTCCCCGCTGCGTTAATTGCACATCAGGGAAGGCTTCTTTCACAAGATTGAGGTGGCGATTGTTTTCGCCCAGCAACTCAACGAGATCTACCCCGTCGAGGGCCATGATGATTTCGCTCAAATGGTTGATATTACAAGTTTTTTATGCAAAGCTCAAAGCCGATAACAGCATTGGCTAGCTTCTTTACAGCACGAAACTAAACAAAGTTCTAAAAAGTTGTAGGTTAATTTTTTGTAGCTAGCCTTATGAACGGCTAGGCGAGCAAAAAAACAGCTTGCTCTCCACGATTGTAAGCAGTCTGCAGTAAGGCTTTTAGCGACGGCTAATTTTTCAAATGACCGAACAATTCTATTGGCCAAAGGCAGGGGCAAAGGCTGTTTGGTAGCGCAAGCGTGGGGGAGGCAGCGCGCTTAGTCGATAGGAGGAGGGGGCTAGGGCCACACCGCTAGGACGAACTTTCTCTCCGCTGCGACCGCTTCGACACCTAGGACGAACTTCCTCGCCGCCAAGCTCCGCGAGAGATGCTTCGGCTTCGCTCAGTACAAGTACGTACTAGGAGCTTGCGAAAATCCGTTCGGGCCTTACGTTTTTGCATTTTTTCTTTGT
>DAINNZ010000165.1:0-6647 GCA_036735605.1 Lewinella sp.
CGGATGTTGTTGCTGTTTTGGTTGGCTACGAGGAGGTGCTGGCCGTCGGGGCTGATGGCGAAGTTGCGGGGGAATTCCCCGCCGCTGGGGGTGTGGCCTAGGAGGCTGAGCTGCCCATTGTCGGCTATGGAATAGGCCACGATGCTGTTGTGGCCTCGGTTGGAGGCATAGAGGAAACGACCATTGGGGTGGACATGAATATCTGCACAAGCATTCCACTCGGTATAGCTTTCGGGCAGGGTAGAGATGGTCTGAATGGCAGATAGTTGACCCATACTAGCCTCGTAGGCGAAGGCTGTTATTGTAGCATTGAGCTCGTTAACTACGTAAGCATAGCGGCCATTGGGGTGGAAGGTGAAATGTCTTGGGCCGGCTTGCGATGGAAGTTTTTCGTGTAGAAAGTGGAGCTTGGTTGTTCGATTAGCACGGGACTGTTGGCTGCTTGTTCACCAGCCTTGAGCGCGGCAGTATCAATCCGAAAGACCCAGATTTTATCTTTGCCTAGGTCGGCAATAAAGACAAAGCGATTGTCGGGGCTAAAAGTGGCGGAGTGGGCATGCGATTCGGCAGTATCGCCAGTTTGATTGAATTGAAGGCGCTGTATTTCTCGGATATTTTGTTGAGCATCGCGGTGGAAGATATTCACCACGCCATTCATGTAATTAGAGACGATCACCAATTGGTCACTTGCATCCACCGCAATATGGCAGGGGGCCGCAGCCCCAGTGGGCCATTGACCTAACAGGGATGGAGCCGTTTTATGAAGCCGGTAGGCAAATAGCTCGCCATTGCCTGTTTCGCTCACGGCATAAAGTATTTCTTTATCCTGTGATAAGGCCACAAAAGAAGGATTGATAATATCGCGGATGCTATCGGTAAGCTGTATGCTACCATGACTGGGCAGGAAATTGCCTAGGTAGATACCGCTAGCTTTGCCATCCACATGGCCTTCGGTACGGGTGTAGGTGCCTAGATAAAGCGCGAGGGGCTGGCTAACGACCGTGGGGTCAGTAGCAGCAGTAGTCTCAGTGGTTTCGCTGGGTTGACAGCCTAGCAGGAAGGCGGCTAAGAATATTAGAGTGTAGATCCATTGCATAAGAAAGGGGTTATGGTTGGGTGGAATAGCCCTGCAAGATAGTGCGTTTTTGAGAATTTGAGTAAGGTGACAAATATTGGACCCGTCCAACTGACCATTTTATGCAATCAAGAGCAACTATTGCAGCCCTTCTTTTTCCAATAAGCGCATGACGAGCCGTAGCGAATTATAATCGTATTCCTGGCCTAGGTGTTGTTGCGCAGCCATTAAAGTAGAGTCGGGTTGTTCCTTGAAAAATTGCCAGATGGTATCCAGCTTTTTCTTAGGAATTAAATCGGTAGGGGCTAGCGTTCCTTCTAATACCCAGTGGGCGAGATGGGTGAAGATAGTAGAAACCACGAAGCCTCGTTCTGTAGCGATTTCTTCTAGTGTTTTACCCTGCTGGAAGAGATGGAGGGAAACCGCCTTCGTGTTGGGCGGTTTAGTAGCGGCAGGTTCAAAATTGAAGGTAGGTGCTATTGCTGCTTTCGTGCTTTGGTGAGGGGCGACTGCTGCTGCTGCGCTGCCAGTACTTTCCCCTAGATAGTGGCGGATGGCTTCCAGTAGCTGCTGCCCGAAACGCTTGTAGGAAGTAGCGCCAAATCCATGTATCGCTACCAACTCTTTCTTATCGCGGGGTAAGCGGTCGCAAATTTTCTCTAAAGTGCGGAGCGTAAAGATGTTGGCTTCGGCCACATTATGCTCCTCTGCAAGGCTTTTTCGCCAAGCTTTAAGCAGCCGATACAATTCTGGGTGGGCGAGGTGCGAGGCGGAGAAAGTAGTGGTAGTCTGTTTCTTATCATGTTGCTCTTTGAAATCTAATTCTGCGTCGGCTTGTGCTTTGATGAATGCCAGGGGATCAAAACCATGTTGTAGCACCTCGAACAATCGTTGTTTAGTGAAGAGCATTAGCTGTAGTTCTTCCAGGTGTTTACCGATCCGCTTTCGCAACTCTTTGTTATCGGTTAGAACAGGGAATTGGCGCAAAAAAGGTAATACTTCCTCCTTGAGCTGGGGAATGAAATAGGCGGCCGCCCCTTTTAGTCGGGTCAGTAGTAGCGGATGAGAAGCCGGCAGTTGGGGCTCGCGGCAGTAGATTTCTAGCTGTGGCAAAAAGCGGCTGCCTATTTGCTGCAATTTTTCTTGAATATTCTTGAGTAGCAGTTCACCCATTGGGAGCGATTGGGATTGAAGGGAGCTTTGGTTTTCAATGATTTCCCGTTGTAGGCGCCGAGCCTCTCGTTCTATCCAGTTGAAATTAAAGAGCTCGCGCAGGCAATTGGCTTGAAACTGCTGCTTATCGGCTAATAGGGCTGCTTCATCGGGAGGGTTTTGCTCGGCAGCGGCTGTGAATTGGCTTACCACCGCATCCGTCCGAACAGCTGTGTTACCAATCGGGCTAAGCAGCCGCACCCCTTCAAAAGACTTGCAGCGGCTGAGGGCTACATATACTTGCCCGTGTGCGAAAGCTGATTGGGCATCAATCATGACCCGATCAAAAGTAAGTCCTTGACTTTTATGGATCGTAATAGCCCAAGCTAATTTGAGCGGGTGTTGGGTATAGGTGCCAATGATGCTTTCTTCTATTTGTTTCGTATCGGGGTTGAGGGTGAATTTCCGGTTCTGCCACTCGATTGGGAAGACCTCAACGGGGGGCTCATCAGGGCATTGCACAAAAATAGCATCGCCTTTTATGGCTGTAATCTCGCCAATTTTACCATTGTAGTACAGTCGATTGGGGAAGCCGTCGTTCTTATTGAACATCACTTGGGCACCTAGCTTGAAGTGTAGTTCTGGGTCGTTAGGATACATGCTTTCGGGGAAATCGCCAGAGACGCTTGCTTTGAAGCGATATTCTTTGCCTGCTAGAGCTTCCAAGCGGTTTTTGTTGATGCTATTTGCCGTATGGTTATGAGAGCTAAGGGTGATGTAGCCAGCTGTTTCAGCAGGATTGACGGCTGCTTGGTAACGGCTATTAAGTTGTTCGAGCACCGCATCGTCCATTTGATTGTTGCGTACTTTATTGAGTAAGGAAATAAAGGTTTCATCGGATTGGCGGTAGATGTGTTGCAACTGAATGACCGTAGGCGTGGCAGCTTGTAAGGCTCGGCTACCAAAGAAGTAAGGCGTGGTGTAATAAGGTTGTAGGGTGGCCCAATCGTCTGGTTTTACTACGGGGGGTAGCTGATGTAAATCGCCAATCATGAGTAGTTGCAAACCACCAAAGGGCTGATCCGACCGCCGAAAGCGCTGTAGCACTATATTGATAGCATCTAATACATCCGCCCGCACCATACTCACCTCATCGATTACCAGTAGATCGAGGCTTTTGTAGAGGCGTATTTTTTCGGAGGTGTAGCCTCTTTGGGCAATTTGCTCGCGGGCAAAATCGGGGGTGAGATTACCGAAGGGTAGTTGGAAAAAGCTGTGGATCGTCATGCCTTTAGCATTAATGGCAGCCACACCCGTGGGGGCTACTACAGCTATTCGTTTAGCGACCTCGTTGCGGATACGGTGCAAAAAGGTAGTTTTACCAGTGCCGGCTTTGCCAGTCAGGAAAATATTTCGGCCGGTTTGGCTGATATACTCGAAGGCTAGTTCTAATTCAGGGTTGGTGGTCATATTGTGCTATTTTTATGGATTTTTCAGGTGCTCATAGCGGCTTAGCCAAAGTAAGCCAAAGGGTGATTGTTGTAGGTTTGTCTTGCGCTACCAAAAGCACCTTGCCCCAGCGTTAGCCAAAAAAGAGGATAAGTTGGGGAAGGAGGTTGGGGCATCAAAAACGTGGGTCTTGTTTTTTCATCCTGCCTTAGGGGCTGTATGCTGCAAAGGTAGTACTTTTGTTGTTTGTTTTAAAATACAACGCCATGAATCGGTTCAAAAAGCAAGCCTTATTGGGTTGGCTCGGCTGTTTTTCGCTCTTACTCTTTAGTAGCAGCTCGCTATGGGCGCAGTTGGAGCAAGCTACCATCAGTGGGAAAGTAACGGATGTAGTGAGTGAAAAGCCGGTAGAGTTTGTCACCATTTATGTACAAGGCAGTACGACGGCTGTGGAAACGGCTGCGAATGGCCGCTACGTGACACGGGTGCCAGCAGGCCAAGTATTTGAGCTGGTATTTCGCTTCGTTGGCTACCGAGAGGAGAAAATCACTTTAGGCCCTTTACCCGCAGCTACTACGCAGCAAGTGGATGTGGCACTAGCGCCAGCAGAAAGTAGCCTGGAAGTAATTGTGCGTGCCAGTAAAATAGAAAGTAGTGGCATGATCCGAGAAACCCCCGAAGCGCTGCGGCTTTTACCAAGCACCACAGGTAATTTGGAAAGCATTTTGCCTCACATTGCGCTAGGCGTCTCTAGCGGCAGTGGTGGGGAGCTGACGAGCCAGTACAACGTAAGAGGAGGAAACTACGATGAAAATCTGGTATATGTCAACGACTTTGAGATTTATCGGCCGCAGCTTATCCGAGCGGGCCAGCAGGAAGGGCTTACCTTTGCGAACTTCGATTTAGTGCGCGATCTTTCCTTTAGCTCGGGTGGTTTTGAATCGCGTTATGGCGATAAGCTCTCTAGTGTGCTCGACATTCGCTACAAGCGGCCAGACTCTACTCGCGCTTCCGTTGGTATGAGTTTTTTGGGGGGCTCCGCTCACCTAGAGGGTAGTTTTCCGCTCGGTAAAAGCGATTACAAGCGGCTTCGCTACTTGCTAGGTGCTCGCTATAAGACCACCCGCTATTTATTGGGCTCCTTAGATACCAAAGGGGAATATCTGCCCAATTTTAGCGACCTACAAGCCTATCTCACCTACGATATTAGCCGTAGCCTACAGCTTGGTTTTTTGACCAACTACAACCGCAGCGTCTATAATTTTAGGCCCGTGAGCCGCTCTACAGCTCTTGGGTTAATTAACTTTGCCCTGCAACTAAGTTCTGCTTTTGAGGGGAGCGAGCAAGACGATTTTACTACACAAATGGCCGGTCTTTCACTTACCTATATTCCCGAAAAACAAGAAAACCCTTTCTTTCTTAAATTCCTCACATCCGCTTTTCGGAGCGACGAAAATGAGCGAATCGATATTCTAGGCAACTACAGTCTTCGGCAAATAGAAACCGACATCGGCAGCTCACAATTTGGAGAAGTGCTTAACGAACTCGGTAGCGGCCTACAGCAGCAGTTTGTTCGTAATTTCCTCAATATACAAGTCTATAATGCCGAGCTGCGCGGCGGCCTAGAGCTACAAGGCGGCGATGAAAATAAAACCACTAGCCACTTCCTTCAGTGGGGTCTCAAAGCTCAGCATGAGCGCATTGACGACCTCATCAATGAGTGGGAGCGCCTAGATAGCGCAGGCTACAGCCTACCTATTGGCCCCGAAGGGGTGAACCTATTCGCGGTACTTAAAACGGAGAACCAATTGCAAAGCAATCGCTTTACTGGTTTTTTACAAGATAGCTGGACTTGGCGCAAAGACAATCGAGGAGAGCTGCGCCTCACGGCGGGGCTACGAGCCAATTACTGGGATTTAAACCAGGAATTGACGCTTTCCCCCAGAGCGCAGTTGTTGTATAAGCCCCTAGCAGGCAGCCGCGATATTAGCTACCGCTTAGCGGTGGGCACTTATGTGCAGCCGCCATTTTACCGCGAAATGCGGGCACCTGATGGCGAAGTCAATAAAGACTTAAAAGCCCAGCGATCGACCCATATCGTAGGCGGTTTTACCTCCGATTTTTACTATGGCAAGCGGAACCCTGTCAAGATGCGTTTCATTGCGGAAGCTTACTACAAAAAGCTAAGCAACCTAGTTAGCTATGAAATTGAGAACGTTCGCCTTGATTATTCAGGGCAAAATGATGCAGAAGGCTATGTAGCAGGAGTGGATTTTCGCTTAAATGGAGAGTTTGTACGCGGTGCCGATAGCTGGTTTAATCTTAGCATCTTTCAAGCTCGCGAGCGTATTGAAGGCGTTACCCACCGCACTACTGTGTTAGGAAGCAGAGAAGGGGAAGTGGTAAAATACGTGCCTCGGCCAACCGATCAGCGTTTTGCGCTAAGCCTTTTCTTTCAAGATTACCTCAAGCGCAACGAAAATTTTAGAACCCACGTGAACCTAACCGTTAGTGGCGGCCTGCCCTTCGGGGTGCTAGGGAATAATGTGGAATTCCGCAACCCCTACCGCTTCGATACCTATCATCGCATCGACATTGGCTTCAGCTGGCGCCTATACGATGCGTTGTACAGTAAGCGCAAGCAGGACCACCCACTAGCTTTTACCCGCTCTACCTATCTTTCCTTAGAGGTTTTTAACCTGATGCAAGTAGAAAACCAAGCAGGGAACACCTGGATTAAAACCATCTTTGAGCAACAATATGCTATTCCGAACCGTCTAACAGGGCGGCGGCTTAACCTACGATTGCGTTTCGATTTTTAAAAATACTTTTCCTCCCTGCGAATTACCGCTGTCGCTTATCTTTGCGCCTAAATTTAAAGAATATGTTCCGTACGCACAACTGTGGTGAATTGCGCCTAAGCCATGTAGGGCAAGAGGTTACGCTAAGTGGATGGGTGCAAATTACCCGC
>DAINNZ010000165.1:6657-8593 GCA_036735605.1 Lewinella sp.
CCCAATTAGTATTGGACGCCGATGCCGACCCGAAGCTAGCGCAAGCAGTAGCACAATTAGGCCGAGAGTGGGTTGTAATGGCCAGTGGTAGTGTGAGAGAACGCGCTAGCAAAAACCCAAACCGACCAACCGGCGATGTGGAGATTGCCGTAACGGATTTGCAAATCCTCAATCCAAGTAAAGTACCGCCTTTTATCATCGAAGACGAAACAGATGGGGGGGATGATTTGCGGATGAAATACCGCTTTTTAGATCTCCGTCGAGGGCCCTTACAACGAAATATCATCTTCCGTAGCCAACTAGCGCTGGCCGTTAGAGCTTACTTGGGCGAACAAAATTTCGTAGAGGTTGAAACCCCTTTCCTCATCAAGTCAACGCCGGAAGGCGCCAGAGACTTTGTGGTGCCGAGCCGCCTTAATGAGGGGCAATTTTACGCCTTACCACAAAGCCCCCAAACTTTCAAACAGCTACTCATGGTGGCTGGCTACGATCGCTACTTCCAGATCGTGAAATGCTTTAGAGATGAAGACCTGCGGGCCGATCGCCAACCAGAGTTCACTCAGATCGACTGCGAAATGGCTTTCGTTACCCAAGACGAAATACTCGATACGTTTGAAGGCCTAACCCGCCACCTATTTCAAAAAATGAAAGGTATTGATCTAGGTAGTTTCCCAAGGATGCAATACGACGAGGCTATGCGCCGCTACGGTAGTGATAAGCCCGATCTTCGTTTTGGGATGGAGCTCATTGAGCTCAACGAACTAGCACAGCAAAAGGGCTTTACTGTTTTCGATAGTGCAGAATTGGTCGTAGGTATTTGCGTGCCAGGTCAAGCCGATTTAACCCGTAAGCAATTGGATGCCCTCACCGATTGGGTCAAACGACCCCAAATCGGTGCAAAAGGCCTCGTGTACGTAAAGTGCAACACCGATGGCACCTTCAAATCAAGCGTAGATAAGTTCTTTGACGAAGCCACGCTAGCTACTTGGGCAGAGGCCTGTGGGGCAAAAGCCGGCGATTTGTTGCTGCTCATCAGTGGCGAAGACGAAAAAAGCCGCAAACAACTAGGCACTTTACGCCTTCATGTAGCAGAGCAGTTTGATATGATCCCCAAAGATGCCTTCAAACCATTATGGGTACTTGACTTTCCACTGCTTGAATGGGACGAAGAAAGCCAGCGCTTTCACGCCATGCATCACCCCTTTACCAGCCCTAAAAGAGCTGAAATACCGCGTATGCTTAATGGCGACCACGAGAGCATGAAATCGCTCAAAGCCGATGCCTACGATTTAGTCATCAATGGGGCGGAAATTGGCGGTGGCTCCATACGGATTTACGATCGGGCACTACAGGAAAAGAACTTCCAACTCCTAGGGTTCACGCCCGAGCAAGCAGAGGCACAGTTCGGCTTCCTTATGGGCGCTTTTGAGTATGGTGCGCCACCGCACGGAGGCATTGCATTCGGTTTCGACCGCCTCTGTGCTGTAATGAACGGCCAAAGCAGCATCCGCGATTTCATCGCCTTCCCAAAAAATAATACCGGCCGAGATGTTATGCTCGATGCACCCGCCACCATCGACGAGCTACAATTAAAGGAGCTGAACCTAAGTATCCGCTAAGCTAAAAGCGGTGAACTACCGCTTTATTTGTTAAGGGGCTGTCGCTACCGCTCGCAGGGGCAAGTGTAGCCTTATAGCGCAAGACTTTTTTAGAAAAAATCGGGTAAAAAAGGTCCGTTGGATGCGTCCAACTGACCTTTTTTGTGGGTTTTACCCAGCGAAAGCCCGTTTTTTCACAAACAAACTGTATAAGGATTGTGAGGTGTGGGATGAAAAAAATAGTGTTAAATTTTGCCTAGCGCTTGCTTTTTTGAAATTTTACCTGTACTTTTGAATAATTACTAACTCTAAACACTTAGAATATGCGCTTCTTCGCT
>DAINNZ010000166.1:0-8320 GCA_036735605.1 Lewinella sp.
ATCCTGCATTGGAAGACTATAACAAAACGCTCGTAAGCTCGTACACTTGCTATGCTGTACTGTTTGTGCCTTGAGCAGGGGCAAGTCTTTCTTTGTGGCGCAAGACCTACTTAGATTGCCTTTCAGTCGTTTTTAAACGAATATATTCGATTATAACCGTTTAAAAACGGATGGGAGCTAAAAATTACCTAGACCTTTGTGGTATCAATCATTTTAAAAATGCCATTTACCATGGATGCATCTACCTTATACCAGTTTATTAATCGGCTACAGGCTGGTCAAGACCCCATTTCCGCAGCTCCTTTGTCGGCGGATAGTATTGTACACCAGCCCGCGATTGCCGAGGCCTTAGCGCAGTTAGCAAGCCGCTTGGCAGCCTTAGCGGCAGAGCGGCCACCGCAGCCAGTCAGCCAGCCTGCCTTAGGGCCTAGTGCAGCGGCAGTTACAGATTTAAAGGCCCAGCTCACCCGCTTAGGCTTGAAGGTGACGGCCACGCAGCTTGCTAGAGTCTATCGTGGTAGCCGCAGCGTCATTCACCCTGCGCTGCGCTTGCTAGCCGTTTTTGGTAAGTATAGGGGCCTACTTACGGAAAAGGAACTGGTGCAATACCTGAATAACCTCTTGAAGGATAGCCCGAGTAGTGAGCTACCACTTGAGGATGATCCGCTACTTTCTGAAACAGTCGAGCTATCTGCGCCCTCTAAAGCGGAGGCTACGCCACTTGCAGCTATCAAGGCAGGGGAGCTGGCAACCGCTCCGGCCGGTAGCTTGCAAGAAATGCAATTGGGTGCTAGTATGGCCTCTAAAGCCACCGAAGCTTGGCAGCAGGAGCCATTTTTCACGGAAGCTGCCTACGACCAATTGGAGGAAACACACTTAGCCGACTGGAAAAGCCAGGTCGAAGCCCTAGGCTTGCGTAGAAGCACGGAGCGCTTGCCTAGCTACTTACAAGGAGCTAGAACGAACTTTCCTCGTTCCTTTGAGCCTTGGTGCGGGGAGGAAAGAGCCATTCTATTAGAAGCCCTTTGCTACACCAACCGCGTAGATCGGCTCGTAGCGGTCTTCGGTCGCTCTGCGGCCGCCCTAGAACGGGAAGGCAAGAAGCTGATTTACAAAAGTCGGCAGAAAAGTGCTTAGTGCAATTTAAGGGGTTGGTTCAGGATTCCTCTGGCTTCCACCAGCCGCGCCTTGGGGTAATTGCTCCTCGGTATTGCAATTCTAAATCAGGGCTATAACCAAAAACCGCATTGGGCAATAAGCGTTCTAATGTTTTCAAGACTAGTTTCGCCTTGTCGGCAGGAATGCCTACGGCGGTTTCCACTTTATCGTTTGCTTGAAATAAATAGACTGTGGCCATCGTAGAAAATCGCAGACCGAAAGGCATCCGCTCCGTTACCTCTGCATACACCCATCCAAAAGTATCGGCTTCCTCCAATAGAAGCTGGTAAAGCTCGCTAGCAGGTTGGCGGCTCAGTAGCTTATAAAGCCAAAATAGTGCGCCTATGATCGCTAGGCCGCCTAGCCCAAAAATCCAGGGTTGCTGTAGTTGTTCTGACCAAGCCGAAGCCCCCAAGCCTAGCAGTAGGAGTAGTAGGGCAGCGATTTGCTGTTGTCGCCGCTCTCTATTTAAGCCCGCCCATAAAGGCAGCAATCCAGGATGGCGAAGCAGTTGGCGATCAGGCATAAGTCTAGTTGGCTGTTAGCGGGTATATTGCGCTAGTGTGCTTTTTACGGTATTGTTCCATTCGTCTCGCAAGATGCTCAGGATGATACTATCTCTCCTTGTTCCGTTTGGTTTCTGGGCATTGCTTCTTAAGACGCCTTCCACTACACAACCGATACTTTTCATAGCCTTGATACTTCTTTGATTTTCATGGTCGGCTCTGAATTCAACCCGTTCCATTTTCAAGGTGTCAAAAGCAAATGCAAGTAGTAGATATTTACAATTCTTATTGATGCCCGTTCGCTGGAATGCTTTTCCATACCAGGTGAATCCGATTTGGAGTGTTGCGTTTTCAATTTGAATATCATAAAACCTTGTACTTCCTACATATTGGTTGGTTCGTTTGTCATAAACAATAAAGGGATAAGCATTTTTGTTATGTCGTCCTTCAAGTGCTTTGTCGATGTAAATTTTCAATTTTTCCGGTGAATCACCTTGCATCAAGGAATATTTCCATAACTCAGGCTCGTTGATTGAAAAATGGACTAAGTGTTTTAAAGCACTTTCTTCGAGTGGCGTTAGTCTCACTAAGTCATTTTCAAGCACATAGTTTTTTTTGAAATCAAGCATAAGTTTTTTTTTGGGGGGGGGATTTAGCTTCAAAACATACCGGCTTTCCGGTAGGCTTCGATCAGTGCTGCTTTTTTGCGCCTACTCCGCTTGTTGCTGATCTTTCTGTGGAATGGGCGAGCCGTGCGGATCCTCGGTAGGGTAGCCTAGTTCGTGGTCGAGCTGATCGAGAAATTCTTCGTCAAGGAGGTGCTCTAGGCGTTCGGCTTCATCGTGGATTTGGTCTTCATTTAAGCCTAATTGTTGCTGCAAGTAGGTTTCCCAAAGGCGGTGCGCTCGCACTAATTGGAGTGCTGCTAGAATGCCTTTATCGGTTACGGCTAGGGTAGTAGTATTGGCTAATAAACCTTTTTGCTGCAATTTTTGAACGTGCCGCTGCCACTTTCTGGGTGACAATTGTAGTTTTTCCCGAATAGCTGCTGGGTGCGTATCGCCTCGTTGTCTTAGGCGGAAGGCTTGTTTGAGGATGTCTTCTTGTTCGGTTCTCGCCCGCTGCGCAAGTTTCCTTCTAGCTTTGGCTACCAGGCCGCGTTTCGGAGCCAATGCTACGGCGAGTAGATAAAAAGCAGTAGCCACTAAAGCCATTGCAGGCCCCGGTGGTGTATCAAAACCTACGGCAAAGGCCATTCCTAATATAGCCGATAAAAAGCCTAATCCTCCAGCTATAAAAAGCACGTTTTGTAAGCGTTGTGAAAGCAGCAAAGCCGTAGCGGCTGGTGTAATCAGCATAGCGACTACTAAAATGACGCCTACGGTTTGGATGCTAGCAACCACTACGAAGCTAAGGAGGAGCATCAAAAAATAATGTAGTAGTTTGACGTTGATGCCCATTGTTTCCGCCACCACTTCCTGAAAGGTAATGGCGAACAGGTACCGATAAAAAACGGCTACACTCAGCAGCACATACACCGTCACTAAGCCCGTGAGCCATAGATCCGTATCCGAGACGCCCAGCGCATAGCCGAAAAGGAAGTCTTTGAGATCGAGGTGCACGCCGTCTTGCTTGCTTATCTTAGAGATAAGGATGACGCCAATAGAGAACATCGTGGTGAATACAATGCCCACGGCAGCATCATTTTTGGTTTTTACTTTGCGCTGTATCCAAGTGATACCTGCTGCGGTGGCAAGGCCTGCGGCTACCGCACCCGTGAAAAACCCCAACGCACTATAGCCTACTAGCATATAAGCTATCACCACTCCCGGCAGGATGGCATGCGCGAGCGCATCCCCCACCAAGCTCATATTGCGTAGCACGATGAAGCAACCGAGCACGCCGCACATTACACCCACTAAACTACTCGCAATTAATGCCCGAATGGCCCATGCCTCAGCGAATATTGACCAGAATGCTATCATAAAGCGAAGGTACGTCTAAATCGGATAAACAGGCTACCTCCCGGGTGCTTTTAACTACCGTTTACTAGTTCGTTACGCATAATCTTTGCGTTGATGTATATTTTATACTGCGCTTGTTTTTTTGAAACTTGTTTTAGCTTTACCTTTGATGTTAAATCGATCTAAATAGCATGAGAATGTTTACAAGTTTTCGCACGTATTTTGTGGTAGCACTTTTTTTTAGCACTTTAATGGCTAGCTCGTTGCGTGCGCAGTGCCCACCTCCAGCCACTGTTTTTACCGATCAAGCACAGCTAGATGCCTTTGCTGCCAACTACCCCAATTGTAGCCTTTTTACGGGAAACCTTGTGATTCAAGAAGCTCGTCCGGGTGCAATTCAAAGCCTAAGCGGGCTGCGTAATTTGCAAGAAGTGGACGGCAATTTGATCATCCGCTTGAATCGTGATTTGCAAGACCTCCGAGGCCTATCTTCCCTACGACGTATCAGCGGTGAGCTAAATATTCAGTCGAATGGTCAGCTTAGTCGCTTGCGTGGCCTAGAGCGGCTAAACTACGTAGGGAGCCAAATGATGATTGTAGGCAATCCTGCCTTAATAAACGTAGATGCTTTAGTCGCCCTAAAAAGAGTAAATGGCAGTTGCTTTATCCATAAAAACCCCGCCTTGCAGCAAATTACCGGCCTCGCTCAACTCCTACAAATTGCTGGCGACTTGGTACTGCGAGAAAATCCTAGTTTGACTAGCCTCGATGGTTTGGAAGCCCTTCAGCAAATAGGCCATAGTAGCCGTTCGCAATTAGAGATTACCGATAACCCGCGCCTTAATAGTATCACAGCACTAGCGGCACTCGATTTTTCGAAACTCACCTATCTGGAAATTACCAAATGCCCTAGTCTTTCAACCGTCGGGAGAAGTAACCAAACAACTGTACTATGTAGCTATCTTAGTAACAACGGGCGTGCTAGAATTCATGGGAATGGTGCTGGTTTCGATAGCCTGGAAGCCATTCGCCAAACTTGCCGCTAGGTAGGGGTAGAAGGTGCTTTAAAATAAGCTAGTTTGTTGCGCTATGGGTGCTATCGGTCGGGGGCCTCTGCTGTTGCCCCATGCTTGCTGTTGCAACTGTTGGTGTAGCCAAGCAGTGGCTTCTGGCGACAGTAGATTGTCGGGTTGGTGAGGAAAGAAATAGACCTCCGGTAATCGCCACTGTCGTAGCCGAGTGGTCCATTCCATCATTCGTGAAAAATCGGTCGCATGAAGGCCATTCCCCACAAAGCGGATCATAGTTCTGGGAGCCGTCACATATTGGTGTGCCACGTCGCGCCTTCCGGCCACGTCGGTTATTACGGCGGCGGCTTGTGTTTGGTGGAGCAAATCCATCAAAGCTTCGGTATTCGCTCGGTGACTAAACCAAGACGCATGGCGCACCTCCACCGCCAAGGGTAATAAGCGGGGCCAACTGGCTAAAAAACGGGCTAAAACTTCCAATCGATCGGCACCGAAGTAGGGCGGTAGTTGAATAAACCCACAACCATATTTCTCTTTTAAACCATCCATCACGCCAATAAACTGCCGGCTTGCTTGGCCGCCAATATCTAAGTCGTGGCGGTGAGAAATAAACTGCGGTATCTTGGGGCAAAACCTAAAATCGGACGGTGTTTCAGCATACCATTTTTCAATGGTGGTCTCAGCGGGTATCCGGTAGTGGGTTGTGTTTAGTTCAATAGTGTTGAATTGCCGGCCATAGGCTTGCAAATACGTATTGCTCTTGGTGCCGCTGGGGTACCATTTACCCACCCATTCTTTCATGCTCCAGCCCGTGGCACCTAGGTACAGTTGGGGCTTTTCCTCGCCTTTTCCCATTTGGTAACGATCTATTCGGCTTTTATTCGCTATTGGCTCCTCACCAAGGCGGAAATTGACGGACTGAATATCGGTTAATTGCCCAAATTTCATACAGTTTGTTTTCGTCTGCTCTCCTTTGCGCTACTAAGAAAACTCTTGCCCCTGCACTTTGTGCCAAAAATGGAAAAATTACTACAATAGACTTGTTTGGCGAGCTGATAGATCAATCTACTGTTTTTTGCACTTAGGTGCAGGGGCAAGTCTTGCTTTTTTGCGCAAGACTTATTGCAAAACACACCAGCAAAGGAGCGGTTCATTAGCCTACAGCAGGAGTTAGGGAAGCGAAGCCACTGGCTTATCTAGCGGATCGCAAAAGTTGGCTACTAGCCTGCTTTAGGAAAATTTGAAACTATAGGTTAAGCTGGGCACGGGAGCACCGAAGATGGTGAGCCGATAGCTCCCGAGCGGACTGCTACCAAAAACATTGCTAGGGCTACCTGCTTGGCGGGCTTGGTAATAAATATTATAGGCATTTTTGCGACCATAAAGGTTATAGACGGTAAAAGTCCATTCGCCTACCCAGCGTTTTTTCTCCATTTTGGGGTTGTGGATCGTCCAGCTAAAATCGAGGCGATGGTAGGTGGGGAGCCGTTGGTTGTTGCGCTCTAGGAAGAGGGGCACCGAGAGGCCATCGATGTTCAACACGCCATTCGGGATGGTGTAGGGGCGGTTGCTTTGTAACACAAAATTAAGGCTAATACGGTGTGTTTTTCCATCATCGAGCGTAATAGCACTATTGAGGGTATGAGGCTGATCGAAATAGCCATTGTACCAATCGCCGCCATTGATGGTGGTGCTGAAGGTCTTACCGGCCACTCGGTTAAGGCTTCTAGCATAGGTGTAATTGATCTGGCCGGTGAGGCTACCACTTCGTTTTTGGATGCCAAATTCTAGGCCGTAGGCTTTGCCTTCTCCTTGTAAAATATCCGTTTCTATGGTGGGCTCCAAGAAGAAATCAGCACCTGGTTTGTACTCCAATAAATGGTCGATACCTCGGAAGTAAGCTTCTAGGCTCGCCTCGAATTGCTTGTTTTTTCCTACTAATTGATACCAACCGATGGAGTATAGTTCGGAAACCTGGGGCACGATATGCTTATCGGAGAGCTTCCATCGAGAGGTAGGTAGTGGGGTGGTAGCATTAAAGATGTTTTGCAGATATTGGCGATTGAGTGCATAAGCCGCTTTGATACTACTGCGCTCGCTTACTAAGAAGCTCAGACCTAGCCGAGGCTCTAAACCTTGATATTGCTGTAAGGTTTCGCCTTTGCCGAAAGTTTCAGTACGGAGTAGCTGGTCTTCATTGATCTCCTCACCGGCTCGGTACGTTCGCTGCTCGCCAGGCCCTAGTTGATGAAAGCGGGTAAAGCGTAGGCCGATGGAGGCCGTAAGGCGCTGCGCTATCTTCCATTCGTCTTCTGCGTAGAGGCTAAGCTCTAAACCATTCTCCCGATCGAGGCTTAGCGGCCGCACGGAGGTAGAACCACCGGGTGAAAGATAGCCCGGCGATAGCGCATAGTGATTAACCTGCGCGCCAAAAGTGAAATGGTGGCCGGCCGGGTGAATATGATCGAAGCTACTTTGTATGCTCCGGTACTGCGTTCTGGCACCATATTCTATTACGAAATCGGTGTTTTCCTCAGGGAATAAAATTTTCGGTAAGTGATCGCTACTTACTATTCGGGTTTGCCAACTGCTGCGGTCGCTGATGAGTTGTAGCCACTCACCGCTGAGGTTGAAGGTGTAGTAATCATACTGGTTGGCGGTGGCCACAATACCGCCAAAGGTATTGAGTAGGTCCACTTGGAAAAAGTCTTTGCTATAAAAGCTCGAAAGCGTGAAAATATGCTTTTCCCCTGCTTTATAGCGTAGTTTTACCGTGGCATCACTAAAACGGGAGCGGGTGTTTTTTAGGGGCTCGATTAAGCCAAAAATAAAGTCGTTTAAACCCGCTCTGCCGGCTGCTAGTAGCTGTAATTGCTTGTTGTTTGTGAGTGGTGTTTCAATGCTGAGGTGGCTGGAGACTAAGCCAATGCCGCCTTGCATTTTTAAGTGGTCTGTATTGGGGTTTCGGGAGCGCACATCTACTACGGAGGCAACTCTGCCGCCAAAACGTGCGGGTATATTAGCTCGGTACAAATCCACGCCACCCACGGCATCTGGTGTGAAGACGGAAAATAACCCAAATAAGTGCGTTGGGGTGAAGATGGGTGCCCCGTCGAATAAAATCAAATTCTGATCGATGGTGCCGCCTCGAATACTGAGCCCATTGCTCGCTTCACCAGCAGAGGAAACGCCCGAAAGCAGTTGCAAACCGCGAAAGATATCTACCTCTCCCAAGGCCACCGGTAGCACTTCGAGCTGTCCTATAGAGAGTCGCTCTACGCCCATCAGGGGTCTTTCGATGCGTTGGCTGCCATCTTGGTCGCTTACAATTACAGTGGTTAGCTGCTCGGCAGTGGCCACCATGGCCAGTTCGAAGGTGGCGTCGCCACTCACGAGTAGTTGTAGTGCTATTTCCTCATAGCCGATGAAGGAGGCTCGGAGCTGGTAGGTGCCGTCTTTTAGCTGCACTTCCCATTGCCCATTTTCATCGGTGGTGCCACCTTGGTTAAACTGCTTTCCACTAAGCTGAATATTCACAAAGCCTAGGCTACTTTTGTTGGCCGCATCCAAAGTGCGGAAGGTGAGCCGATGGGCTTGCGCCGTAGCACTACCAACCAATAATAAGCTAAGGCAGCCTAGCCAAAAGCGACTTGTATTTTTTAAG
>DAINNZ010000167.1:0-8302 GCA_036735605.1 Lewinella sp.
GCGAAGCGAAGAAGCCGCGAAGCGAAGAAGCTGCGAAGCGAAGAAGCTGCGAAGCAAAACGTAGGCACCCGTAAGGGCGGCGAGGCTTTTTGAAGCAGCCAAAGACGTGGAGAACAAGTGAGAAATTCTCAAACCACATCGATTCAAGTATATATGCTTATTTCCCCTTTCCTTTGAATTGTTTGAGTAGTGGAAAAGGCAAGCGTCATCGACTGAGCCAGTTGGACAAGGCGTCTCTGTGCGCCCATCTAGGTGAGTGCTTGTCTTAGATACCTATCCGACATGAATTGGGCTTCTACGGCCTACTGTTTTTTGGGGAGCTAAAGCTATTCCGCGAGGTCTTGCAACCTTTTCAGAACAATATCGTTTTTTAGTATTGAACTTAGGTTAAACAGATTGTATAGGAAGTATGGACTTTCTCCTTTATACTAGTATTGTTCTTTTCACGGTGGCGGCGATGGAGTTGGTAGCTTGGGCGGCGCACAAATATTTGATGCATGGCTGGCTTTGGGTGTGGCATGCCGACCATCACCAGCCCCATCATGAGAAGGATGGTTTTTTCGAGAAGAATGATCTATTTTTCTTGGTCTTTGCCATCCCATCGGCCCTATCTTATATGATTGGGCTAAGCCAAGCCAACTGGTTTTGGCTAACTTTCGTAGGAATCGGCATCAGCATCTATGGGTTGATCTATTTCTTAATACATGATGTGTATATCCACCAGCGCTTTAAGTGGTTCAGGCAATTAGATAATCGGTATAGCCGAGCCATCTTACGGGCGCATGGGCATCACCACGCCGTTACGACTAAAGAAGGTAGTGAGAGTTTCGGCTTGCTGCTGGTAGATGATAAATACTACGGTAAACGAAGTGAATGGGATACGAATAAGAAAGAAAGCGTATCTTAGCAGCTCTTTCCATTCAAACGAACTAATCAGTCAGTTGTCATTATCTGTTAGATATGCAAGAACGCCTGCTAGATAAAATTGCGGCTCCCTTCAATTTACAACTGCCCGTCAATTCTTCGATGGATGCAGTGATAGATAGTATTTTGCCAGCTATCGCCGGCAAGAGTGAATCGCTTAAAGACCAAGAGTACTTTCTAAACCGTCAGTGGGTAGAAATAAAGGACGACATTGGGAGCACGGCGGTGGAGCTTTTCATCTTTCAATCGGGCGGTCGCATTCTAATCTCTAGAGATGGGAAGGTCGATAATGGTTCTTGGAGTGTACTGGATGGCACGCAGAAAATTATTATTGGCTCGGGTTCTATGGGTGGTATTCTATATACCCTAACCTTCTTGGATGCTGATTTTTTCATCCTCAAGCAGCACGGTTCTTTGCGGGGGGTGAGCCGAAAGTATCGAGTTTTTGCCAACGAGCGCATAGCAGCTCGGATGGAATGGGATCAAGCACTTGAAATGCTAGCCGATAAGTATCGCAATACGAATACGGGTTTCTTGTTGGTAGCTTTATTCCTACTCTTGGTAGTGATTGGTTTTTTAGTTTTAAGCCGGCAGGGCTAAACTTCCCAGCTTTTTCATAACTTTGGCCGATGGACTTAAGCGTCGTCATCGTCAACTACAATGTTCGCTACTTTCTGGAGAACTGCCTTCGGAGCGTAGAACGGGCTATTAAGGGCCTAGAAGCAGAGGTCTTCGTGGTGGATAATGCCTCAGTGGACGACAGTGTAGCGATGGTAGCCCAGCGTTTTCCTTGGGTACAACTGATTGCTAACGATCACAATCCTGGCTTCAGTGTGGCCAACAACCAAGCGATTCGGCAAAGTAAAGGCCGTTATGTGTTGTTGCTCAACCCGGATACCCTTGTAGAAGAAAGCACTTTTTCGAAGTGCTTAGCCTTTGCCGATGCCCATCCCGAAGTTGGGGGCTTAGGCGTGCGAATGATCGACGGTGGTGGCCGATTTTTACCTGAATCAAAGCGAGGGCTCCCCACGCCTTGGGTGGCCTTTACCAAGGCTTTTGGACTAGCCAGATTATTTCCTCGCAGCCGATTGTTCAACCATTACCATTTAGGTTATTTAGCTGAATTTGAGCAAGCGCCGATAGAAGTACTCGCTGGTGCTTTTATGTGGATGCGCCGCAGCACTTTAGACGAGGTGGGGCTATTAGATGAGGCTTTCTTTATGTACGGAGAAGATATCGATCTATCCTATCGCATTTTACAAGGAGGCTACCAAAATTACTACTTCCCTGCCACGAGTATCATCCACTACAAGGGGGAGAGTACGAAAAGAGGCAGCCTCAATTATGTTAAAACCTTCTATCAAGCTATGATTATTTTCGCCCGTAAGCACTTCACCGGTGGAGCTATGCGCTCCTTGGTAGGGCTCATGCAGCTGGCGATCTATGTGCGAGCTTTGCTCACGATAGTGGGTAATTTCTTTGACCGATCCTATCTAGCCATTTTGGATGCCTTAGGGATATATGCTGGTTTAGTCGCACTAAAAAGCCTCTGGGCTACGTATCATTTTGGAGACATACACTACTACGAAGACCGTATTTTGTGGCTACATTTTCCAGCCTATACACTTTGGTGGCTACTAGGTATATTTCTTAGTGGTGCCTATGATCGGCCATTTGAAACGGCTCGTTTATTCCGGGGCTTGGCGATCAGTACACTCCTACTGCTAGCCATTTACGGCTTATTACCGGGGGAGTTGCGGCCTAGCAGAGCTTTGCTATTGCTGGGAGCAGGCTGGGCTATTGCTTGGACTTTTACCCTTCGCTTGCTACTGCACCTATTGCGTTTCGGCCATCTGCGAATGGGCAGTAGCGAGCGGCAGCGGCTGCTCATCATTGGCAGCCCGCAAGAGACAGAGCGCAGCCTCCAACTACTACAAAGAGCGGGCGTACAACGTAACTACCTAGGCAGAGTGGATCCCGCCCAAAGCGCAGAAGCCAGCCTCGGGCAGGCAGCACATCTACCCGATCTTGTAAGACTATACCGAGCAGAAGAACTCCTATTCTGTGCAGCTGATCTGCCTATGACAAGTATTCAGCAATGGATGACACAGCTAGGGCCGCAACGCTTTTATAAAATACTCCCTGCGCAAGGTAACAGCATCATAGGTAGTCATCGGTCTGACAAAAGCGGTACGCTCTATACTATTGACGTGAATTTACGAATCGATGAAGCCGTACAGCGCCGCTCCAAATGGCTTTTCGATAAGCTGTTAGCCTTGTTCCTCCTCCTAAGCTGGCCGCTAAGCCTATGGGTAGCCCAAGATCGGCTAGGTTTGTTTAGTAATGTATTTCGGGTACTGTCCGGTAGCCGAACATGGGTTGGCTATGACCAGCGCGATCCGCAGAAAAACCTATTACCTCGATTAAAAACCGGTGTGGTAAGCCCTGCCGTGGGAGCTATCGATAAACTAGAACAAGAAGGGCTGCACCATCTTAATCTACTCTACGCCCGTGATTACCGCCTAAGCGATGATCTTCGATTGATCTGGAAGCAGCGGCGACGTCTAGGCGACTCTGTATAGTGTTCCTATTTACCCACTCCGTATAGTCGAACTAAGTATCGAGCTAAGTATCGAGCTAAGTTAGGCAATTCCGTATAGGCTTCCGCCTTTCGCAAAGAAGCGATCGGCAGCTTTTGCTACTTGCTGGTCGGGCACAAGACCAGGTGCATGCCAGGGCTTTACTCTAGCGTCGATTATAATTGGGCCACGGCATCCCCAGTGCTTATGTTCTATGAAGCTACCGAGGCCGTGTACGTCATGGCTAGGATTGGATCTAGTGAAGGTAGCCCAAAGAAAGTTGCTAAAATCGGCTGCCATAAAGTCCGCATCGTCGCAAACCACTACAAGCGGGATAGAGGACCAATCTGCTGGCTGCATCAATTGTTCAAGGCTGCTAATATCTTGGTAGCTCTGCTTATCTACAAATCGGGGGCCCTGAATAGCGAGGATGCCGGCTTGAACAAAAGCCGCCTTCGGGAAATAAGCAGAAGCCACAAAGCCGGCGGGGATGTCGGTGGAAAGCCGGCGACGCTGCGGCCCTCTACAAGCCCAAATTAGCTTCGAACCAGCATTCCAGCCACTGCCACTATAATCGAGCGTATCAATCGTGGTCTTTGTCATAAAGTGCAGGTCTCTGCCTGGGTCGAAACGTTCTAGTACATGCTGAAAAAAGTGCGGCATGTTATGCACATTCAAATGTGGGTCATCCTCATCCGAGGCGATGATACAGAACTTGGCTAAGCTCGTTTGGCCAGAGCCTAAAATCCGAGTGGCTTGTGTGAGTATCTCCTCCGGCACTTTTTCCCTAAAAGGCATATAGCGCTCCGAGCCGATGGCCAGCAACAAGGGATGTACGCCTGCTTCATCTACTGCATTGATAGCCCGTATGCCCGGGAATTCACCAGGTGTGAGCTCCTCAACGATTTTGTGAATAAGATAACCAAAACTACTATCTTCTTGAGGCGGGCGCCCTACTACACTGAAATGCCAAAGTGGATCTTTGCGATGATAAACTTTGTGTACGTCCATCACCGGAAAGTCGTGTTGTAAACTATAGTAACCCAAGTGATCCCCAAAAGGGCCTTCCGGCTTCTTCTCCCCTTTTCGAATCGTGCCGGTGATCACGAAATCGGCGTCGGCGCTGAGCATATAACCATCGTCCCAAGTGTAGCCAAAACGACGGCCTGCAAGCATACCGGCGAAGGTCATTTCACTCAAGCCCTCTGGCAAAGGCATAATAGCCGAAAAAGCATGGCTAGGAGGCCCTCCTACAAAAATAGCACAGCGAAAAGCTTCTTCCGACTCGTTATACATCGTGTGATGAACCCCAATGCCGCGGTGCAGCTGGTAATGTAAACCAATTTCATGATTCAGCTTGTAATCATTCCCACTGAGTTGAATGCGATACATGCCGATGTTCGAATGCATCGGGTTCTTAGAGCCGGGTGGTAAAGTCATCACCTGGGGCATAGTCACAAAAGCCCCTCCATCCATTGGCCAACTCTTGATGAGAGGCAATTGGTCAATAGTAGTTTCACCATATTTGATTGGGCTAGCCCATCTTCGCTGCCTAGGTAAAGCCGTGAAAGCCGTGAAAGGAGCCCCCAAATAGCGCAGTGGCCGCTTGAAAAAAGTCGAAGGATCCGCTTTTAATTCGACTACTCGCTTTACTTTATCATAGCTGTGGCGGAAGAGATAGTCTGTCCGTTCTAAGGTGCCGTAGATATTTGAAATTGCTTGAAAAGGACTGCCCTTGATCCGCTCGAAGAGCAGCGCAGGGCCCCCTGCATCAAACACCCTCCGGTGTATTTCAGCGATCTCAAGAGTTGGATCCACCTCCTCTTTTACGCGTACTAGTTGTCCGCTTTTTTCTAAATCTGCCGCAGCAGCTCGCATACTAGCGTAAGCCATAGTTCCTTGTTTCTTTCAGCCTACCCAAGCACCAAATTGGGCTCAGGAAAAATACCCCACCAAATTGGCAAAGGCGTAGGAGTATAACCTAGGAAGGCGCGGAAGGTTGAGCCTCTAGGCTGCTGCGGCGTGTATTAATTGCATCCGCTTAATTTTCTCTAACAGTAGTGCTAATTTAAGGTTAATGGAAAAGCCCGCATCAAAGAAGTGGCCATTAATCCATAAGCTGCCACCCTTTATTTTAATCGATTCTAAATCAGAAAAATAAACAGCGTGATTCGGCTGTAAGGGGTTCTTCCAATAAATACAGCGATTCGTACAAGCAAAGCCATTACTAGCAGTACCCAAAAAGCTTTGATCCACAATAAAATAGATGACTTCATTGGGCCTGGCCAGTAAAAAGTGCTTGGTGGCATTCCGCAATTTTCGAGTAGGCATCGTAATGAAGTCGCGATAAACCACTTCATATTCCTGCTCTAGCTGAAGATAGGTGTTGACCATACCAAATAGATCGGTTTGCTTCCACTCACAAGCTTGGTAACGTAGTACTTCTTCTGCAAAGACTTGTTGGTGTACCTTTTTACCCAAAGCTACTATTACATACTCCGCTAGTTCCGAGCAGCTGTAAACAATTCGCCGCTCCAATTCCGATTGCGGATCAGCACTTGAAGGCAAATGCCTTGCTAGCCAGCTGCGAAGGCTCGCAAAAGCACTTTCCAAAACCAATTGAAAATCAGGCTCCTCACTAAGCTCAACTAAATCCCTTGCTACTCGCTTGCCAAACAGCCGATTACTAAAATCAAACAAAATTTCTCTAAATCGAATGCCTAGCTCCTTTGGCCTAGGTAAGTCTAAAAGCATCGCACTTCCTGCCTCGTCCTTATTAGCTTTTTTTTGATTTGGCTTACTCAAATCCCATTCTACTTCTCTTGCCCTGCCTTTGGTGTCGTCAAGCACAAAGGCTGGCTCTTCTGGCTCATCTTCTAACACGATATCTTCTAGCACGATATCTTCCAAATACAACACTTCTTCTAGCTCGTAATCTTGTATCTCATCTAAAGCCTCATCAAGCGCTTCGTCTTGTTCATACGCTAGCTCATCCTCTGCTAGTGGTTCCTCTGCTAGTATTGGTGCGCTGATGGTGCCCAAGTCCTCTAATTGATCGCCGCTATTATCCGCTAATTCGTCCAGCGTCAATTGATACAGTGCAGGCTCATCCCACTCGTCTGTTGCGGCTACTTCACACCGTAGATCATCTACCGCAGCGGAGCTAAGCTCGATTTCTTCTTCTGGCGATGCTTCTACTTGGTTAGCCAGGCTTTCCTCCCAAGCAAACTCGAAACGAATGGGAGTAATGCGTTTGCTGGTATCCATCCGGTGTGCCTTAGGCCTTGGCCAAAGAGAAGACGAAGCTTTAGTAGGATTCTCAAAAACAAAAGGCAGGGTGCTGCTTGCTGCTTCTGTTACCTTTACCTCCTGAACTGCCACTTTCACCGCCTCCGCTGGATGCGCTCGATATAGTGCTTCGTCTTCGTCAAATTCCGTCTCCAGCAGCGCTGCTAACTCAGCCTTCCAAGCCGCAATAGGTACTTCCTCTTCTAGTAGTGGATCAATCAATGGCTCCTGCTCTTGTTTTTCTACCTCCCAAGCAGCAGCACCTATCTTCTCTTCGGGAAAAAGCGACTGCTTGCTTTCCTCCTGGCTTGCTCGAACCGATGATGCGAATGCCTCTATTCGCTTTTGCCACCAAAGCTGTGGAATCAGCGTCGTACTGCTGAGGGAATCAGTTGGAGAAAAACCGTGCCGCTTTAGAAAACGAATCGCACGCTGGTTGTAATAATGCACCCCTGTGAACAAGAACAAGCCCACAGGTAAAGCCTCCAAAAGCAGGCGGAGCAATGTGTCCGATACGCCCTTAGCCCAGTGCCGCCTTGCTACAATGAACTGCTGTAAGTGCGCCTCTGCCTCAGAAGGTTGGTAAACAATGGCGAAGGCCGCTAGCTCCCGCCGCTTTTCATCATGAGCCACCCATAGTCGCTTCTCGGGATGCTGCATCGCCTCCATACACTGCGCCCTAGCAGTCTCTACTATCTCATCATTCTCCGCTCGCTGCGCATCCTTGAGGTCGGGATGCTCATAAGCAGGAAAGATCGCCTGCCATACGAAGGTCTCTATGTGCTGAATATCCGCTACTGTTCCCTGCCTATAAATCATAGCATTCTTGTGCTTTTAAACACAAAAATACAAATTGTTTATCAAACAAGCAAATGAATACAAATTTTTAACAAATTATTTTCTTTAGCCTTCTCCTGAAGCCCTAAACGACAGAAAACCCTTGCCCCTGCACAGCGTGCCCGCCTGAGCGGGAGCAACGAATCCATACGTATCGTATGGATGGACATAGCGCACCCACTTGCCCGTATAGACTTTAGACGGGACGAGCGAAGCGGCAGCAAAAAACAACTAGCGAAAATACGGTATAACGTTGGCTACTTTAGGCTTTCAACTTCTGAATAGCGGCAGTCAATTTAGGCACTACCTCGAAAAGATCACCAACCACCCCATAATCGGCAGCTTTAAAAAATGGTGCCTCCGGATCTTTGTTGATGACCACAATGGTTTTGGAATTATTCACCCCTGCCAAGTGCTGAATAGCCCCACTGATGCCTGCTGCAATGTACAAATTAGGGCGAATCGCAATGCCTGTTTGTCCTACGTGTTCGTGGTGAGGGCGCCAGCCCACATCGGATACAGGTCGGCTACAAGCCGTCGTAGCACCTAGCACGGCGGCTAAGTCTTCAATAATACCCCAGTTTTCAGGGCCTTTCATGCCTCTTCCGGCACTTACCACTAGCTCTGCTTCCGGCAGTGGCACCGTGCCTTCTTGTTTTTCTACCTTCGTAACC
>DAINNZ010000168.1:0-8244 GCA_036735605.1 Lewinella sp.
TTTGCGCGCGCATAGCGTGCGTGCGCGTACAAAATTGGCTCACATATCCTCTATTGAAGAAAAAAGGAGCCTATTGTTTCCCAAGTACATTTCCCTTCACACGCTTGCGCTACAAAGTTAGCTTTGCCCCTGCATTTATGCCTGCTTATATACTTGAATCGATATGGTTTGGTTCAAGTATAGTATATTTCTTAGCCTTATCCGCTGGCCGCGAACGGCGAACAAGAGCATTAATCTATGACCACTACCGTTTGTAAGGTCGATTGGCCGCGTAGTGGCGGCAGATCGGGATAAGCGATACCTAGTTGGAATACCAGCTGGGTGGCAGGTAAATCGGTAGGGATCGGGAGCCAACCTTTATACAAAAGCTGTTCTTCCGTCCCTTGTAGCCGCTTCGTGGCCAAGGGCTGAAGTGGAAAGTATAGCCACCCATCGCCGGCATACTGAAAAATAGCGTAGAGTTGTAAGGGTAGTTCATTTTCCATTTCCAACAACCAGCCCGATGGCGGAGAAGTGGAGGAAGGCCAGATTTTGGGCTGTTCGCGCTGTTTTGCCAACACTTGAATTGGGATGGATTGCCCTCTTCGCAGTGTATCCGGCAGCGCTTGGCGCAGAGAAAGGGCAGCTAATTTAGCCGTTTTCCATGCAGGAATAGCTTGCAAGAACAAGCTTTTCCGAGGTGCTTCAAAGCGATAAGCTGCTTTGCCGCTAAAAGGCGGGTGAACAGCTAAGAGCACTTCCTGCCCCTGATAATTCAGGTCGTCTTGCCAAATATCATATTGGTTGAGTCGGTAGTCGGTATCGGTAAACGTCCAGGCGGCTGCATTGTTGGTATAGAAACGATAATGACTAGCATCGCGATAGGAATTGCGAAAGATAACTGGTCGGCCTTTTGCTTCATCGGCTAGGGCTTTTACCCAAGGTGCCGCGTCGAAAGGTTTTTTAAAGGGTAAATAAGCTGCTGGCAGCACGAGAAGCAGGCGAGCTAGTAAAAAGAGACCGAAGCTAAAAAAACTAATTCGCCAAAGCCACTTCTCCCATTGAGGATGCTGTAGATAGGCGTTCCAAAGCAAGTAGATTAAAGGAATGCTCAGCATAGCCGTCCATTGGGCTTCGGTTCTGCCTTTGGTAGTTGTGTAAAGAAAGAAAGCCCATGTGGCCACCAAGAGCCACTGGCAAGCTCGCATAAAAGTAGCCGATTCAAGTGGTTTTGCGATTACCGCTCGGGCATAGAAATAGAGCAAAAAAGGATTGAAAATCAGTAATTGATTCAAGATATAGCCCGAGGTAAAACGCCATTCGTAGGGGTCATCGCGGCCCGAAAGGTGATAGCGAAAAGAAGGAAAATCGTGGGCATATTGCCAGTACAAATGCGGCAGATACAATAAAGCCCCCAAAGCCACAGCGCCCCAAGCAGCTGGCTGGCGAACCAACCAAGGCAAAGCCGGAAGAATGGTAAAAACAATCAAAAGCAAGCCGTGGTATTTACTGTAAAGTAAAGCGGCCATTATGATCGCCAAAAGCAGCCCCTGCAGCCAACTAGGGTTGGTTAAAAAGCGCTTATAGTGGTATAGGAACAAGGCCGAAAACAGCAACAAAGGCCCATCCGGTGTGGCAATAAAGCCATACACTTGCAGCATGGGCAAAGCTGCAATCAGTAAAGCTGCTAAGAAGCCCTGCTTCCCCTTAGGGCGCCCTAGCAAATCGTAGAGCAAATAGCAAGTGAGCGTGCCTGCCAGCACATGTACTAGGCGCAGCCCCAGCTCAGCTGGCAACCAATCGATTCCTAAGCGGATAAAGAGTGCCACCATCGGCGGGTGGTCGTAGTAGCCCCAATCGAGATGATGGGCATAGACCCAATAGTAGGCCTCATCAGCATCCACTGGGCTGAAGGCGGCTGTTAGCAATTGCAGTAGCAGCCAAGCTAGCAGCCAGTAAAATGGAGAAAGTTGGTAGATCTTTTGTAACACAGGGTAAAGGTAAGCAGCCCTTCGCTATCTTTGCCGATCATTTTACACCTTTACGTATGCGATTTACTATTTTATGCCTCTTAGCGCTCGTTTTAGTTAGCTGCACAGCGGATACTTCTTCCACTGCCAATACGGTTGCGAAGGCACCTGAACTTGATCTTTCCACAGCGATGTTGGGCACCTGGGAGATCATCGACCTACAAGTGGTGGTGCCCACCTACCTCGGCGAAGACAGCACCGTGGTAGAAAGTATCCGCGAAGCCGACTGGATGAAAATCTATGGTGCCAAACCGGCGCGTACCACCTTTACCCCCGACGGGAAGCTGCGGCGTACGCACTATTTCGCCAACGGCCAAGTAGCAGACGTAACCCACGGTCTTTGGAAGGTAAATGGCGATAGCTTAATCTTCATCGAACCGAATGTGATTTATCATTACTTCCCTGTGCTAAGCAACGAGAAACTAGAACTCACCGGTCGGGTAGATTGGGATAAAGACAAGGAAGTGGACGATGAGTACCGCGCCACCTTCCGTTTGGTAAGCCGTACGTTAGATTAACATCAGACCTCCGCTGCCCCTAGCCATACTTCACAACCTTCAGTGCAGTTTTTGCAAATATCAATTTCCGAACGCCCTTTCAATAGCTGTCGGCGAAAAGCATCATAAGCGGGGCTACGCCATATTTGTGCTAGGCTTTGCTGCTTGGTATCTCCTAGCCGATGCAGCACATCTTTATCAAAACAACAAGGCGCAACAAGACCATCCCAAGTAATTACACAGCTATGCCACAGCTTCCAACAGTGATTGAGAAGCTTATTTTTGATAGCGTAGGTACCGTCTTTTTGCCGATAGTAGCGGGCATACTGCGCTTGTGTGGGCATTAATTCGTGGCCATGTTGATAATCGTAGAGCTGAGCCGATTTAAATTTGACCTCATCAATACCGATTTCTTTAGCGAGGGCTAGGATGTCTTCGATTTGGTGCTCGTTGGGCTTAACCACTAAAAATTGGAAAATGAGGTGAGGCCCATAGCCTAATTTTTTCTTCCAAGCTACCAAGTTTCGAGCACCTTGTAAGACCGTTTCGAGCTTTCCTCCGATGCGGTATTGCTCATAGGTATCTTGGGTCGTGCCATCTACCGAAATGATAAGCCGATCGAGACCAGAAAGAATGGTGCGCCTTGCATTTTCATCGTTCAGGAAGTGGCCGTTCGTGGAGGTGATGGTATAGATGCCTTTACGGTGAGCGTATGCTACCATATCCAAGAAGCCGGGGTTGATGTAAGGCTCGCCTTGAAAATAGAAGATCAAGTAGAGCATATCGCGGTAATTCTCATCTACCAAGCGACGAAAAAAATCGCTTTTCAGATTACCCGTGGGGCGGGTAAAGGCTCGTAAGCCACTAGGGCATTCTGGGCAGCGTAAGTTACAAGCAGTTGTAGGCTCTATAGAAATGGTAAAAGGCCGCCCCCAAACGATAGGGCGTTGTAGCCAGCGCGTAGCAAAGTAGGCTGCTGTAACGCAGCTAGCGTTCCAAATACGGCGGGCGGTCAGCTTGCCGAGGAAGTTCTTGGTATCGGGCCAGTACAATTGCATGACGCAAAACTACGGTTTATTCACAAGCTCACTTATTTTTCCCTAACTTTGTACAAAAAAGTATGCGATTCTTCCTATTCTTCTGGCTACTCATCGGGGCTACTGCTTTGGCTGCCCAATCCCTCACTGACTCCACAGCCTTAGCTGAATGGCGCGAAAAATGGGATAACTCCTTAGCCTATTCCCTGGAACTATTAGAGAAAATACCAGCAGAGCAGCTCGACTTCCGGCCGACGCCCGATCAGATGAGCATCCGCCAACAGTATCAGCACATAGCGGGCAATATGTTCACCCTTAGCCGCCGATTCCTTGAGCAGCCAATGGATGCGGCTGCGCACTCAAGCTTACAAGAACGACTACAAAACCAAGAAGCCAGCTTAACAGACATCGCCCAACTGCTGCGCGAGGCGCATGCTTTTGCCCACGAAGCTGTAGCAGCCTTATCAGAAGCAGCCCTAGAAGAAAAGGTCGATTTCTTCGCCGGCCCTAAGACGCGGCGGCAAATTCTGTGGGTATTGCAAGATCACGCAACCCATCATCGGGCACAATTGATTGTGTATGCCCGCTTGCTCGGCCTAACACCACCCCGTTATAGCGGCTGGTAGGTGGGTGGCTAGCCTAGCGCAAAAAGCCTTGCGTACAAACAAAAAAAGTGATTCGGACGAATCCGAACCACTGCTTATATTCTTGGCAGCTTCCCAGCGTAATAAAAAACTAGGAAGCTGAATGGTATTCTTTTCTAGCAACAGCTAGGGCTGTTGCTAACACAGAGGACTACTCCCCGTATTTCTGTAGGCGGTAAGCCGCTTTGAGTTTCTCCTTACGGCGAATGACAGAAGGCTTAGTGAACTCACGACGGTTGCGCACTTCGCGGATTACACGAGTGTTGATAGACTTCCGCTTATAGCGCTTGAGTGCGCGGTCAATGTTCTCTCCTTCACGGATGTTGATAACGAGCATATACAGATTTTGATTTTAAGGACTGCAAAGGTAAGTCTATTTCCGAAATTCACCAAGCTAAGTTAGAAAAATCTTCTTTTTACTCTAATTTTCTTCCTTTCTCGCCTAGCTGTTGCCTACACGGTCGCTGCTGGAGGCGTAACGTCATGCTTTAGGAAGCGGCTGAATACGCTAAGGAAAATCTAAAGAAGTAGCCCTGCCCCTTTACTTTTTTTGGTTTCCTTTAATTCAAAGTTGAAGCCCTCTTCACTAAGCTCCCGATAGCGGCGTTCGTCGAATTTATAGAGTTTAGCCGGCCGGTGCGCTACACCTTCTTGGGTTTTGTCTAGGTCGATGAGTAAATCCATAGAAAGAATTTTCTTACGGAAGTTGCGCTTTTCGAGGCTAGTGCCCCAGATTGCCTCATACAAATGCTGCAAATCGGTAAGCGTAAAGGCCGGTGGCAACAATTCAAAGCCTACGGGGCGATAGCGAATGGATCGTTTGAGTCGATCGAGGGCCACTTGTAAAATTTCATCATGGTCAAAGGCTAAAGTGGCTAGCTCGTTAACGCGATGCCAGCTCACTTCCCGAGCTAAACCAGCAGGCCTAGGGTTGAAATCGGCAATTTTCACTAAACTGTAATAGGCCACAGTAATAACACGGCCGAAATCGTGCCGATTAACGCGGCCAAAGGTTTGCACTTGTTCCAACCACACATTTTCTAAGCCCGTTACCTCCGATAAAACGCGTTGAGCCGCTGCATTAAGGTCTTCATCAATACCCACGAAGTAGCCAGGTAGTGCCCAGTAGTTATCAAAAGGTGCTTCGTTCCGCTTGATAAGAAGTACCTTCAAATCTCCCTCATCAAAGCCGAAGATTACATTATCCACGGTAAAAGCTGCTCGAAAAAGCTGCTCAAAATGTTTATTTTCTACTCCTGACACCGATTCAATTATTTTCAGGCCGCAAGATAGTGTATTTTTTACGGTAAGCTACAATTTTTCACCCTGCTACTTTTTAAATGATCGAAGCCACCATTGAAGCAAGCCCTACATATCATTGCACTAAGTCGATGCCAGCCTAGTGCTAAACAAACGGGCAGAAGTCGTTCATAACCACCAAGAAGTAGCCGCCGATCGCGTAAATACTGCTGCGAAAGCGCCAAGAGACCAACGCTAGGCGAAAGCTTTTGGGCAACTTAAGCTTTTGCCTGAACCCAATAAGATTTTGCGATGTTCTATGCTCACTGGAATGTCATCACTTCCTATTTTTTTGGCTAACGCTGGGGCAAGTGCTATTTTATAGCGCAAGTGTAGCCAAGGAAGCAAGAAACATGCTATCTTTGCCCTTAAAGCAACCTAAAAATTAGATTTGTCCAAAGCCGTGTCGATTATGAAACAATTCCTCTACCTCTTGCCCCTCCTATTTGCGCTTACGTGCACTAGTAGCCGGCCTTGGGCTGCGTACAATACTGCCGAAATTCGTGAAAAATGGAGCGATCAAATTGCCGACTTCGACCGGCTGAATGAGCAGGGCATTCCCGCAGACCCTATTTTATTTTATGGTTCCTCGAGTATCCGGATGTGGAATAGCATAGAGAAAGACCTCAGCCCCCTCAGCGTAGTGAAACGAGGTTATGGCGGTGCTTCGCTACACGATGCAGCCTACTATGCGAAGCGAGTTTTGGCCCCCATTCCCTACAAGGCTTTAGCTATTTTTGTGGCCAACGATATTTGGGGCACCCCGCAGGATAAAAGTCCAGCTGAAATGGAAAAGTTGCTACATCATATCGTCACGACTAGCCGCAAGCAGCGCCCTCAAGCCCCTATCTTCCTAATCGAAGTGACCCACGTGCCTGCTCGTGCCCACCTGATGAAAGAATGGGATGCTGCTAATGCCCGCTTTAAAGCCTATGCCGAGCGGCATGAAGATGTTCACTTCATCCCTACCCGAGACCTTTACGTGACCGAAAAAGGTAGCATCCGAAACGATCTTTTTCTCGGAGACCAGCTCCACCAAAACGCGGCGGGTTACGCCGTATGGACTCAACGCATCAAAACTTATTTACAAACTACATTAGCAGGCGTATAGGCATAATCAGGAATTGTGCCATATTAAATATATATTAGCAGCTTATAAAACGCAAAAGGCTTTTCGTCATGGCAACCAAAAAAACATCTCGGAGGAAATTCCTTCAACAAGCAGCCTTCACGGGTGTAGCATTTACGATTGTACCCCGCTCTGTCTTAGGCGGCCCTGGTTTCCTAGCCCCTAGCGACAAGGTTAACCTTGCTTTCGTTGGCGTAGGCGGCAAGGGGTGGGGTGCTATTCGCAATATGGCTAGCCACAACATAGTAGCTCTTTGTGATGTGGATGATAAGCAGGCCGCTGAAGCCTTTGATGCCCACCCCAAAGCTAAGCGGTACAGAGACTACCGTAAGATGCTGGAACAAAAAGACATCGACGCCGTAGTGGTATCTACGCCTGACCATACGCACTTTGATATTAGCATGGCTGCCATGCTCTTAGATAAGCACTTGTATGTTGAAAAGCCCCTAGCACACAATATTACCGAGGTAAGGGCCCTAACCGAAATGGCGAAGAAGAAGCCTCACCTCATTACGCAAATGGGCAACCAAGGAGCTAGCGGAGAAGGGATTCGCCAAACGCAGGAGATATACGAAGCAGGCCTCATTGGCGAAGTACACAAGGTCTATGCTTGGACGAATCGTCCTGTTTGGCCGCAAGGCGGTAAAATGCCCACCGAAGCCCAACCTATTCCTGATCATATCGACTGGAACCTATGGCTCGGCGCGGCGCCGCAACATCCTTATAATGAGGCGTTCCATCCATTCGCTTGGCGAGGGTACTGGGACTTTGGAACTGGTGCCTTAGGTGATATGGGCTGCCACATCCTCGATACTCCTTTCTACATCCTTGGTTTGGGCTACCCTACCTCTGCGGAGGCTAGTGTAGGGCAAGTATTCAGCCAAAACTGGACAGCGGACTACAACCCTGGCTCTTGCCCGCCTTCTAGTAAGATTCATATCCAATTCCCAGCTAGAGGCGCAAAACCACCCGTAGAGCTGATTTGGTCAGACGGAGGTATCTTACCTCGCCGGCCGGAAGGCTTAGGTACCGATGAACCAATGGGCGGCTGGGATGGTGGTATCATTATGGAGGGAAGCCGCGGTACGCTGTTAGCCGACGTTTACGGCCGAAACCCACGCCTTCTTCCTACCAAACTTATGGAAACCATCAAAGTAGAGCCCAGTTTAGCCCGTGTAACTACTAGCCACGAACTCGATTGGCTCAATGGTATTGTTAAAAACTATCAGCCAAGCAGCCACCTTCTCAAGGCAGGCCCGCTCACAGAAACCGTGTTAATGGGCAACCTCGCTATCCGAGCCTATGATTATCGTTTCCCCAGAGTAGGCGGCAAAGAAGGCGAATTTGATATACCTGGCCGCACTAAAATCCTCTGGGACGGCGAAAATATGAAAATCACCAACCTACCACAGTTGAACTTCCTCGTTGCTAGAGAAGACCGCCGTAAATACTAGTAGGGAGCGGTATGATAGGCGATCTCTTCCCGGGTGCTGAGATTGAGCAGGGTGCCATCCTCGTGTAGCGATATTCATCCCAAATTTATTTGGTTTGGGTTTATACTTGAACCAATGTGTTTTACCTTCGGTGATCGTTTCACGCAGCGTTGGGAAAATTATCGCGCCCTTATCC
>DAINNZ010000169.1:0-8065 GCA_036735605.1 Lewinella sp.
GCGCATTTAGGCGCATTTCCGTTCAAGGATGAGAGTTAATATAGACTTAACATTGCATGTTTACTTATTTGTCTAAATTGACTTATGTTTGTAGCGACAAAGCAATTATGCGTTATGGAGACAATATTTTTTTCAGTCATCGTGTTAGTTGGAATTGTGCTACTGTGGAAAATAGCCTCCATGGTTGCTCGCTGGATTGGTCAGCTAATCGCCTTTGTAGTACAGCTGGTCTTTTATAGCCTGTTGGCTTTATGTGGTGCTATTTTAGTGTTGGGCTTCAACTTACAGGACACGCTGAGGGCCTTGCTGGATTGGCTTGCTGGTATTAGCTTACCCCACCTTTTCGCCGCGGCCGAGGGCTTTGCTGAGCAGCACGCCTACCCAGCCGCCGAGGGCAGCGGTGAGGGCACCCCAAAGGGCGGTGATGGCGATCATCCACCAGCCGTTGGGTAGTTGGAAGAGGGCGGCCATGCGGCTAGCGAGTAGGCCATCGTTGCTGAATTGTAGGTAGGTGAGGTAGCCGCCCCAGACGAATAGCCCGCCTAGGAAAGCATACCAAAAGCCGCCCTTGTTGCTGATGCGCCAAATGAAGCCACTTACTAGGGCTACTAAGGCCAGCACATACCAAGGCCAAGCATAATATAAACCTAAGGCGCCTCCCAAACAGATGGATAGAAAGTGAAATAGTCGGTTCATGCTCTTATTGATTGGTAAAGTTTACAATACGACCTTCGGCCTCGCGCTCTGCTTCGGCTAAATCGCGCCAATAAACCAGCTCGTAGTAGCGTCCTTTTGTCCAGTCGGTTACCCCTGCGGTATAATTACTGCTGCCTGGATTGCCAGAGGCACCGCCCGGTAGCAAGCCCCAAGCACGGGGTTTTTCTCCTAATTCCACCACCATGCGCCAGCTTGAGCCGTGGCCGCCGCGTAAGGCATTGGGGGCGGAGAAGTGGCCGTCGCTATCCAGTATATCGATGCCAAAGCCTGGGATTCTTCCGATGTGCTCAATGCGGCCTTGGTTTTCTTTGCCCCAGGGAGGAGGGTCTTGGCCTTCTAGTTCTTCTATGACTTCATCGAAGGCGCGCTGGGTGATGATGGCGGCCGTTTCCTTGCCAGGGGTAGCCTGTAGGTCGAAGATAGGGTGTTCGGGAGACCGCCTTAGCAAATAGACTAAGCGCCAATGCGCTAGCGCTGGAAAGCCTGCTTGGGTACTAATTTCGTCGGTGGTGAGTGCTTCTAATTTTTTTCGCCAACGCTCGAAGAAGGTAGCGGCTTTGCTATCAGCGGTGAAGTGGTAATCCCAGTCGGCTAGTTCTTGGAATATACTGCGCGATTTACCAGCTAACTGATTTCTATTGATCCTTGCGAGGAGCAGCGGGGTGAGTTCTTCGGCCAATACAGAATGGGCGTCCATTTGCAAGGCTTTCATTTCGCGCTGGCCTGCCGTTTTGTACTGCGCTAAGCGGCGATTGATGTATTGTCCGCGGTAGGTAGGAAAGTTGCCATAATAGCGATAAGGGAAGCTGGCATCGGTAGAGACCTGATTAGCAGAGGCAACAAAGCCACGTTGCGGGTTGTAGCTTTCTGGCGCGTCTTCAAAGGGGAGGTAGCTCATCCAGTTGGCACTATCGCGGCTACCGTCGCTGAGCCGCCATCCATCATCGGTGCTACCTTGTCGTAGGGGGAAGAAGCCTGCTGTAACGATACTTACCGTGCCACTTTTATCGGCAAAAGCGAAGTTCATGAGGGGCTCGCTATAGGACTGTAAGGCGGTTTTAAAATCTTGGTATCCTTTGGCGGCCATCATCTGCCGCATGGTGGAGACCTCGGTGCCTGGCCGATCGGTTTGGGTATAATGGCTGATAGCGTCTTTGGCTAGGCCATAGTAAATAGAGCTAGTGTCGCTACTTTCAGGTACAGGGCCGCGCAGTGTCCAAGGGGTGACGATGATTTCGGGTGCTTGGCCTTTTATATAGAGTGTATCGGTATCGAATGTAGTTGTATGGCGGGTTTGGCCAATCTGGTAGGCGGAGAAATCGTCGGCTAGCCAATTCATTTTATACCAATCTACTACGTCTTGCCCGCCATTCGTCATACTCCAGGCGATGCTTTCGTTGAAGCCAATCACGATAAGCGGCAGACCTGGTAGGCTAACGCCTTGGCAGTTGCTTTCAGTGGTGTGTATTTGGAGCTCATACCAAATGCTGGGTAGGCTTAAGCTAAGGTGCGGATCGCCTGCTAAGATGGGGCGCTTAGTTTGGCTTTTGCTGCCTGCGATGGCCCAGTTGTTGCTACCGTTATTCTCGCGGTAGGCGAAAGGATATTTGCTGGCTTCTTGCTCGGGGCTTGTGTTTGTCCAACTGGTTGGTCGGGAGTGGCCCGTTGGCTGCGGAGGCAGTTGGTTATTGTGCATGGATTGGCTGCTGCTGGCTTTACCGGTCATTAAGTCGGGAAAGGGAAGGGGGGCGCGCTGCCTAGCTTGGTTCGTTTTAGGAGTGGAGAAGCTGGTGCCGCTCGGAACGATGGGCGTTTCGTTGGGGTTTCGCTGTGGATAAAGGGATTGGTAGCGCTCGGCTTCTAGCTGCTCCCAGGCGTGTTGGTGAGCTAGGTCGTGGTTGCGATCGCTCATACTTTGCGTCATACCTTTGAGCATTAAAGCCGTGTGGTAGGGCGTCCAGAGGCTGGGTTGGTAGCCGAGTAGCTTGAACTCGAGGGGGTAATCGGCGGGCTTTAATTGGCGGATGTAAGCATTTACGCCCTCGGTATATTGGGTTACTAGGCGGTAGTCGGCGGGGAATTCTTGTTGCCAGACCTTGACCGCTTGCTGGGCTGCTCGGCGGTAGCCATTGCGAATCTGGGATCGGTCGCGAGCGGCCAAGCGTTCACCAAAAACTTCGGCCAAGCGGCCACCGGTGGAGCGAGTGCTGACGTCCATTTGCCAAAGGCGATCTCGCGCAGTGATGTAACCTTGTATGAATACGGCTTGCGCAAGGCTATCGGTGAAAATATGTGGCACCTGCCGCTCGTCGTAATAGACCCTACCAAGGGCTAAAGGGTGATCGATTAAAAGCTGCCCTTGTGGAGCTTGGGTTAATAAAGGACTTGCTTGCCGCCAAAAACCGGTAGTAGGGTGTAAAAAAGGCCCCAAGGCAGGTAGGGGTAGCCCGAATGTACTGCTGTAAGAACCAAAGAAAACCCAAACACTTAAGCAAAGTGCCGCCAAAGTGAACATTATCCAACGCATAGAGTTAAATCTTTTTGAATTTCATGGAGTAGCGTTGTTCCGCAAGCCATCGAAGCAATAAGTAGAGACACTTGCGCTAAAAGCACACCCTTGCCCCTGCCCAATGGGCAATAAGATACGAAATACTGGCAACAACCTATTTGCTCGGCAGGTTCGTAGCCTTCAACAAGTGGAATAAAACGCAAAGGAACGGCAAGTTACAAAAAAAGGTCTTGTATGAAACGAAAAACAAAACAGTGGCCACTTTTTTTGGTTCTTTGGCTGCTACTGCTAGCGGCTTGTCATCGCGAAGGGGCTAAGGAATATGGCGAAGACATTGGGCTGCGGGTGAGCGACCCTGACCATTTATATTTCAAAAACACGCGGTTGCGCCACTACCAAGCAGTGGAAGATGCAGTGGCTTACGTTACCTATTATAGGCATGAAAAACAAGCGATGGATACGTTTGCTTACCAGCTTTATTTGGTGGATAATTGGATTCGCAACAAGGCTTATCTATTGATTGCACAAGGGGGCGATGCACCGCTTCAGAGCCGTCTTTTGACCAGCCCGTTGCACATAATGCAGTATGAGCAGAACAGCAATCAGCTTCTCTTTACGTCGGATGAAGTAGGCGATATTCCGGCTCTTTTTCGGCTCTACCGCGCGCTTGGAGAGGGGAGTCGGCTTTGCTTTTCCGAGGCAGTGGCGCAACCACAGAGCTGTTTGATCGCTGCTAGCCCTGCTCACACGGCTTGGCGTGAAACCATTGCCGACTTCTTGAATCTCACCCAATTGGCGCAAAGAGGCGAGTAGCGCTTGTGGTAGAAAGGGCTTTGCTTTAGGGGGGGGAGAAGGCATTTTTTAATAAAGCTTGCTACGATTTTAGCCATTTTGGCTTATCTTGCGCAAAATTTAGAGCAATGACGTTAGCAGAATTCACAGCAAAAGTGAACGAGGCCGCCAAAAGCGCGCCCAATTTAGGTAAGAAGCTTAAGATCGAATTGGAAGAAGGTGTTGTACATATCGACTTGAGCGGCGATGAGGCTTGTGTATCAAACGACGACTTGGAAGCTGATACCACCATCACTACTACTATTGATACCCTCGATAAGCTACGCCGAGGCGATATCAACCCTATGGCAGCTATGATGACAGGCAAGGTGAAAATCAAAGGCGATATGGGGCTAGCAATGAAGCTACAAAGCTTGCTTAGCTAGCAAGCACTCGGACACAATTAACCACAAGGCTACTGTTTAGTGCTTTAGCTTGTTGCCTATTCCTCCATCGAGAGGTCTTCAAAAAAATCGGCTAAAGCATCAAAGTCTTTAAAGCCTACTTTTTCCTCTTCGCCACCGCGGACGGCAAAGCCCTGCAAATGGGGCAATTCGGCTAGTATTTTGCTAGGCAGTTCGCCTTCTATTTCTAGTAAAATGGGGTAGTGTTGCGTCCATGCTTGCAATTGTGCTAGGCTATATGGCGTGGCAGCGAGCAGGTCTTCCCAGCGCAGGCCGCCTTTCGTGAAATTGAGCAGGAAGGTGAGCCCTTGCCTATTCCGTTCGGCTAAAAAATCGGTTACAGCATCGGCGGGCAGGTAGGCTTCCACTACATACTCTACTAGGAGCGGTAAGCCGTATGCTTGGCTGGCGGCTTGTAAGGCGGCAGGGCTTTCTAGGCTGCTAAGTTGTAGGCCATCCAAACGATAGCTGGCTAGCGTAGCGGCGGAGGGTAAAGGACTCGCTGCCGGCCACTCGCCAATGATCTGCGGGCCGGCTACCCACTCGCGAATGGCGTCTAACGCTACCAAAGGTAGGCCACCCGGACCAATGGAAAACCCCATATAGGCCACCTCACAGGCGGCAAAATAACGGGCATCGGTCAGATGCCTAAGTTCACTAGCTTTTACGATGGTCTGTAACATGCTGCAAAACTACACAATCTTGACTAAAGTGTAATTTTCACCTTTCATCTTGCCCGTTTAACTATCTTGTCCTATCTTGCAGCCCGAAATGAGACCCTATGTATAACTGTATTGTTTCTCATACGCTTAGCAATCAAAGCAGGCTAAAATGGATCGACTAGATGCGCATGAAGCCCGTTGGTTTGCCCTTCGGACGGCAAACCGCCACGAAAAGCTAGCAGCTAAGTTGCTGGTGCGGGAGGGTATAGCAACCTATCTGCCACTACAAAAGGTAAAAAGAGTTTATCGGACTAAGATCGTTTCCCGTGAACTCTGCCTTTTTCCTAGCTACCTATTTGTACATATTTGCAAAGAGGAAGCTAAGTTCGTTCACGAAAATCCATATACACACTTTGTTCGGATAGGCCAAACGAGGCTAGATATCCCCCAGTCTGATATTGACCTGATGCGCCAGATTACGGGCGAAGATTTAGAATGGGAGCCTATTGCAACGAAGCATTGGCAGGAGAACGACCCTGTGGAGCTAGTGGGCGGTAGTTTTACCGGACTGAAAGGACATTTTGTGACCCATAAAAATAAGAACCAGTTCGTCATTTCAATAGAAAGCTTAGGCCTTCTAGGGATGGGGCAGCTGATTGCTACCGTTGATAGCCGTTACATCATCAGACGCTTATCAAGATAGCAGCATACGACTAGCCTTAAGCGCTAAAAAAATAGTGGTATTTGCCACTTGTTTATATAGGTTGAAACACATAAAGTGCTGAAAACCATTTATTTACATGCTTGTCCTAGGCGGACTGAGCCAATGCGTCTCCGACGCATGGAGGGCCTCGCCGTTTTTACAACCAACCTCCATATTCTTTGATATGAAAACTGTGCTGATTACCGGCGCTGCTGGCTTTTTAGGTTCTCACCTCTCCGACCGTTTTATCGCCGAGGGCTATCGCGTCATTGGGATGGACAACCTCATCACGGGTAGTATGGCCAACATTGAGCACTTGCTGCCATTGGAGCGCTTTAGCTTTTACCACCACGATGTAAGTAAGTATGTGCATGTGCCAGGGGAATTAGATTATATTCTGCACTTCGCTTCCCCCGCTAGCCCGATCGACTACCTCAAAATGCCAATCCAAACCCTCAAAGTAGGATCTTTGGGTACGCATAATCTACTAGGCCTTGCTAAGGCAAAAAACGCACGTATGCTGATTGCCTCCACTAGCGAAGTCTATGGCGATCCGCTCATCCATCCCCAGCGGGAAGATTACTGGGGCAACGTGAATCCTGTAGGCCCCCGTGGCGTGTACGATGAAGCCAAGCGTTTTCAAGAAGCCATTACCATGGCTTACCATACCTATCATGGTCTGGAAACCCGCATTGTGCGCATCTTCAATACCTATGGCCCCCGGATGCGCATCAACGACGGGCGTGTTTTGCCGGCTTTCATCAGCCAAGCTATTCGCGGCGAAGGGCTTACCGTCTTCGGCGATGGTTCCCAAACCCGCTCCTTTTGCTACGTCGATGATCTTGTAGAAGGTATCTACCGCTTGCTCCTTAGCGACTATGCGCAACCCGTCAATATCGGCAACGACGATGAAATAACCATCCTCGATTTCGCTAAAGAAATTCTAGCGCTCGTAGCCAACCCCCAAGCCTTCCTCGATCAGAGAGATTTACCAGTGGACGACCCCAAAGTCAGAAAACCAGACATCAGCCTCGCCAAGGAGCTGTTGGATTGGCAACCGAAGGTGAGGAGAGCGGAAGGATTACAAAAAACACTGCCTTATTTCTTGGAGGCGGTGAGGGAAGTGAAGGGGTAAGTGCAGTCGGATCGAGCAGTTCCTTTCCTTGTTCAACCAAGCGTGGGTGCAGGAAGAAGGCTATAGCCTCGATTTAAAGGAAGTGCCAAAAGGCTTTGACGACATAGCCGCCTACCCCTACAGCAACTGTTGCAAGACGAGGAATCACGCGCCAAGCTGAGAGCGGAGGAAGAAGTAGAAAACCTCTTTTGCCTATCAAGAAGCGGAAAAAGAGCAATTGCTCCAACTCTTGGAAGAAGAGCGCCAGCATCGGAAGGAAGAGCGCCGAGAAAAAGAAAGTGTAGCAGCGCAGGCCGAACTAGCCAAAGCCTTGGTGAAAGAGGAACGCCGCCAAAAAGAAACTGCATTAGCTAAAGCCAAAGCGAGCGCCTTCAAATTAGCTCGCTTGCTCAAAGCGGCAGGTGCTACGAATGTTGTAATTGCCGGAGAAACGGGCTCGAGTGAGAAAGAAATTGCATCCTTATAACATGAAGCATGTTTAGATTTTTCAAATCATCGCCATTACAGTCCTATGACTTCTTAGGAACGGATATGCATGCGCACTTCCTACCTGGTATAGATGATGGTGCGCCTGATCTGGCTAGCAGCCTAGATTTGATCGGGCGGATGAGCGATATGGGCTACCATACCCTTTGGGCTACGCCCCACGTTATGGCCGATTTATACCCCAATACCCCCGCCATCATCGAAGAAAAGCTGGCCTTAGTGCGCCAAGCAGTAAAAGAAGCAGGCATCGCTGTAGAATTACACGCGGCGGCTGAGTACCTGCTAGACGAAGCCTTCGGCGAAAAAATCGCTAACAAAGAACTCCTCACCTTGCCTGGCAATCGGGTCTTGGTGGAAATGTCCTTCGTGGCTCCGCCTCCGCAGTTGGATACTTACCTTTTTCAGTTGCAAGCTGCGGGCTACCAAGTCGTGTTGGCGCATCCGGAACGGTATTTGTTTTATCATCAAAACATAAAACAATATCAAGCTTTCGTGGATAAAGGCTGCGAACTACAAGTCAATCTCCTCTCCTTGAGTGGCTACTACGGCAAACCGATTAAGGAAACAGCCAAAACGCTCCTCAAAAAAGGCTGGGTCAGCTTCCTAGGAACCGACCTG
>DAINNZ010000170.1:0-4140 GCA_036735605.1 Lewinella sp.
AATGATTGTATACTTCATGATATAAGTTTTTATTTTTTTAAATTAAATTATATTCAAACGTGGTCTGCCGTCAACTTGCCTACAACTCTCAAATAGACGAAAGTTTTGTCGTACTTTTTGTATTGTTGGCAAAAACAATACAGAAAGTACGACAGAATGCTATATCCGTCTTAGCTTGGGTTCAGGTTTAGGTTGTCGAATGGGCTTTTTACGTTTTCTAGCGTCCGTTTACTGACGTGGGTATAGCGAAGGGTGGTTTTGAGGTCATTATGCCCTAAAAGTTCTTGGATGAGATGGATGTCAGTGCCTGCTTCGTGCAAGTGGGTGGCGTAGCTATGTCTCAAGCTGTGGAAGCTAAGGTCCTGCGAGATGCGAGCCTTTATTTTGGCTCTTCTGAAAATTTGCTGCAAGCTACGAATGCTGTAGGGGCTACCGAGGTATTGGCCTTCGAAAAGCCAGTTTTGAGGCTGGTAGGTAATATAGTATTTTCGCAACAACTCTAGGATGCCTTGCGAAAGTGGAACCGTTCGGTCTTTTTTCCCTTTTGCTCCTTTGATATTAATGACCATACGTTCTGAATGGATATCCTTGATTTTTAAATTAACCACTTCGCTTACTCGTAAGCCAGCCGAGTAAGCTAGATAGAGCATAGTTTTGTGTTTGAGGTTCTCGAGTTGCGAAAAAAGCCGTTCCACTTGTGAGATGGCTAATACATTGGGCAAGATAACCTTTTTTTTGGGTCGAGGTATCTCAACAAATATTTTTGCTCGACCTAGCACCTGTTCGAAGTAAAACTTTACTGCATTGATCCTACTGTGCAGGGTATTTTCTGATAGTTTCAAATCGTTGACGCAATGCAAAAAATAAGCTCGAACTTGTTCTACTTCTAGGGTATCGACCGCCGTATGGTCGTCTAAATAACGAAGCAGTTGAGCGAATTCGTTGCGATAGGTTCGAATCGTATTCGGACTGTATGCTTTCAGTTGCAGAGTCGATAGAAAAGCCGTCAAGGCCGACTGATTAGTGCTGGTAATACTCGACAAAACAGATTTCGACACCGCTACTTTTGGCGGCAAGCCAAATTGATTTCGGTAGGAAGCAATATCTGGAACGTACCAAGCTCTTTGAGATTGACTCCACCGAGCACCCGACATTTTTTTTATTTCTTCAATGCGTAGTCGGTCGTATTCAAATTGTATGAATATCACAGATTGCTCCCTGTGGAAACCCAAATTATACAGTATCTGCTTAGTGTCTTTTTCTTGTATCACCAATTGTTCTGGTTTTGAAGGCTATTATTAGGCAAAGATAAGTAGATGGAGCTAATTTTGCAAGCCTTTTTTGCTATTTTTTAATTTCTACTTGCTTCCCATGGCCTTTCTATTTTTAGCCGAGGGGGGGGCTGCTTAGTGGGTCTTGCGCAAAAGAGCAGGCCTTTGCCCCTGCACAGCGTGCCCGCTTCAGATAGGGCGATTGATAGGGCGATTGATAGCGACAGCCAAAAAAAAGTAGAATATTTTCTTTCAGCAAAGCCCTAGAAAGTCTTAGAAGAGCTTACCTTTGCTGTATGGGTTCAAAACGTAAATATATCTGCATTCACGGTCACTTTTACCAGCCGCCACGGGAAAACGCTTGGTTGGAGACCATTGAAAGCCAGCCGAGTGCGGCTCCTTTTCACGATTGGAATGCGCGCATCAATTTTGAGTGTTATGCTTCGAATGCGGCGGCGCGGGTGCTGAATAAGGAGCAGTTGATTACGGCAATCAGCAATAATTACGAGCGCATCAGCTTCAATTTTGGGCCTACGCTACTTAGTTGGTTGGAGCAAGAAGACCCGGAGACCTATCGGCGTATTTTGCAGGCCGACGAGCGGAGTCGGGCTCGATTTGGCGGTCATGGTTCTGCGGTGGCGCAGGTGTATAACCATTTGATTATGCCTTTGGCGAGCGAGCGCGACCGGCATAGCCAGATTATATGGGGCATAGCTGATTTTGAGCACCGCTTTGGTCGCAAGCCTGAAGGGATGTGGTTGGGAGAAACGGCGGTGGATACGCCTACCTTGGAAGCTTTGGTGGATTATGGCATTCGCTACACCATACTGGCGCCTCGCCAAGCGAAGGCGGTGTGGCATTTGGGGGCGGATACTTGGCACACTGTGCACGAAAATAGTGTGGATACGCGGCGTGCTTACCGCTGTGATTTGCCGAGTGGCCGCTCGATTAGTATTTTCTTCTACGATGGGATGGTAGCGCGAGCGGTGGCGTTTGAAGGCTTGCTCAACGACGGCCGTTTGCTAGCCAATAAGCTAATGGCCACTTTGCAGGGCGGGAGCGAGGAAGCGCAAATTGCGCAAATTGCCACCGATGGCGAGAGCTACGGCCATCACCACCGGAAGGGAGAAATGGCGCTAGCTGCCTGCCTCAACCATATTGAGGAACACCCAGATTATGAACTGACGAACTACGGCCAGTTTCTAGAGCTTTACCCGCCGCAGTGGGCTTGCGAGATACACGAAAATTCTTCTTGGTCTTGCGTACATGGTGTGGAGCGCTGGCGGAGCAACTGCGGCTGCCATACGGGTGGGGAGGCGCATTGGAACCAAAGTTGGCGTGCGCCTTTGCGAGCCAGTTTAGACTTTGTACGCGAGCAGTGTGGCCGTATTTTTACCGATATGGGGGCACTTTATTTCAAAGACCCTTGGGCGGCAAGAGATGGGTATATTGCCGTATTATTGGCCAAGGATATCGAACAGCGGTCGGCTTTTTTAGCGCAATATAGCCGTTTAGCGAAGCTCGATCAACCGACTGAGGTGCAGATGCTGCGGCTGCTGGAGATGCAGCGGCATTGTATGTTGATGTACACCTCTTGCGGCTGGTTTTTCAATGAAGTTTCGGGGATAGAGACGCTGCAAATACTGCAATATGCCTTGCGTGCGCTACACTTAGCGGAGGTGCTTACGGGTGAAAACCACGAGCCTACCTTCCGCCGGATGCTAGAAAACACGGCGAGTAACATCCATGCCAATGCGGCGGTGGCCTATGTGCAGCAGGTGATTCCGGCCAAAGTAGGCTTGCAGCGGGTGGCAATGCACTATGCCGCTTCTTCTTTGTTTGAGGAAGAGCCGGAGAAGTTAGACCTATTCACCTACCAGGCCAAAAGTGAGCAATTTACACGCCTCAGAGCGGGTAATCAGCGCCTATCGATTGGCTGCACCACTTTTACGAATACGCTCACGAGTAGCAATTCTTCCTTTGCTTTTGCTTGTTTGTATATCGGTCAGCAAAGTGTGATTGGGCATATCACCAATAACTTACCCGCTCAAAGCCATACGGCCATTGTGGCCGATCTGGGTAAGCGGATGCGGGAAGGTGATTTAGCCTATCTGCTAGCGGGAATGCGGGAATATTTCGGGGAGGATACCTTCTCGCTTTGGCATCTTTTCCGAGACGAGAAGCACCGGATTTTGAACATGATCTCGGCGCAAAGTCTAGTCATTGCCTCCAAGAGCTTCAGCGATGTGTATTACGAGAACTACCAGCTTATGAGCAGCTTGCAAGATAATAATCTAGCCTTGCCTTCGGCTTATGTAGCGGCTATTTCCTTCACCTTGCGCCGCCGTTTGCTGTCCTGTCTATATACGGCACCTATTGATCTACGCCGGCTAGAGCGCATTGTGGCCGACTGCGAGCATTGGAAGCACCAATGGCCGAAAAGTACCCGCGCCGAGTTAGAAAAAGCGGCCGAGGAAGCTGTGCTGCGGGAAATGAAAAGTGGCCTTAGCAAGCCGAGTCAGTTGATGCACTGCTTTGAACTGCTGCGCCACGTCAAGAGAGTAGAACTACAGCCCAACTACTGGCAAACGCAAAACGTTTTCCTCAAGGCAATGGACGAACAGCTGGAAAGCCTACGGCTTGGCCTAGGGGTGGAAGAGCTGGCGGCACTTGGGCACGAATTAAATGTGGCTTTATACAGCCGCTTGCCAGAAGTAGTGGGCTAGGGAAGCTTCGCTAATCTCGCCAAACAAAGGGAAACAGCAGGATGGCACTAGCCAGTAAGAGCAGATCAATCGCTATCACGAGGCTGATCAGCTGGCCGGTGTCGCCACTAAGCAGGCCGATAGCATAGCCTCCGAGGCGCACC
>DAINNZ010000170.1:4150-8021 GCA_036735605.1 Lewinella sp.
AAGACGAGCAGCAAGGGAATGACGAGCGGAAAGGCCAAAATAGATAACAAAGTAGCACTGCCGCCCGCTCGCGTAGCGATGGCTGCGACGAAGGAGAAAGCCGCACTCAGTCCAAGGCTGCCTAGCGCAATAGCCGCCAGAAAAAGACCCGGCCGAACAATCAAATTACTACCTTGAAAAAGATTGAGTAGCCCCCACAGCAGCAAAGCTAATACCACCAAAATGAGGCTGTTGTAGATAATCTTGCTTAGCAACAAGGCCTCCGGCTGCACCAGTGTATAGTAGTATAAATGCCGCCGCCCCTGTTCTTGGCTGAAACTACGGCCAGTGGCTGAAATGGCAGCAAAGAAGATCAGGATCCAGAAAATGGGGTTCCAGGTCATTAAACTAAATTGCGTAAGAGCCACATAGGCAATAAGCGTAGCCGCTATAACGTACAATAGAATACCCGCCAAAGTGTATGGCCGCCGCCATTCCACGCGAATCTCTTGCTGCAATAGTTGGCCAATTTGTTGGAGGGTGGTCATGCTCGAAGTCTATTAGAATTGGCCGCTCGTAGCCGTTTGATGGCCTGCCGAACAACTCTACCATAACAAAGGTAAACACTTTATGTATCTTCGCGCTGTGTTTTAACTTATTTTGCCTCCGTGCTTCGATCTTATATGTTATATGTAATTAGAATTGTATTCGCTTTTTTGCTCTTACTTACTTGGCTGCCAGCGAGCGCTCTAGCACAAGCTGCTACGGCTGCTTCACCGCTGCGTCTAAGTGTGAAGGCGCAAAAAGGCGATGGCGTCATTGCCCTACTTCGGCAATTTGGGCTGGAAAAGCATAATTGCAACTACACCGCTTTTTATACACTTAACAAGCTGACGGAAAAATCAGGCCTGCTAGTGGGAAAAACCTACCAAATGCCCCTGGAGATTTATACCTACAACGGCAAAAGTATTCGCTCCACCATCGGGCAAGAGGACTGGGCCCAGGCGGTGGCTATCCAAAATTATAACGATGAAATGCTGGCGCAGCAGCTCAAAGCCGACGACTTCAGGAAGGATAAAATCCTTTGGGTGCCCCACCATCTCTTGCATTGCCCCGATGATGTCAACCGTTTGGGACAAATAAAGCCAGTGCTTCCCACCGCTACCGACCTAGGAGAAGCCGAACCCAGTGCTACACAAAAAACCACTAGTGGCTACCGAACCTTCGATATTTTCGGGAAAGAATACGCTAAAACACCCCTGATTGATAATGTACTCGCCGGGCAAATCTTCTACATCAGTGCCGGCCACGGTGGCCCCGATCCGGGGGCTATGGCCGTACGCAGTGGCCGCAACCTCTGTGAAGATGAATATGCCTACGATGTAGCCCTGCGGCTATGCCGCAACATCATCTCTCACGGCGGCATTGCCTACATGATTAACCGCGACGACAACGACGGCATCCGCGCAGGTGAATTCCTCGATTGTGATACCGACGAGCGCCTCTGGGGCGGCGTAGAAATGGCTAGGGGCCAAAAAACACGCCTCGAACAGCGATCCAACATCGTCAATAAACTCTACCAAGAAAACCTTGCCAAAGGCTTTACCGAACAAACCCTTATTTGTTTCCACGTCGATAGCCGCAGCAGCAACAAACGCATCGATCTTTTCTTCTACTACCACGATACGGATTTGGTGGGCAAAAGCCGCGCCAACAAAATGCAAGAAGTGATCCGCCAAAAATACGCCAAACATCAACGCGGCCGCGACTATGAAGGCACGGTCACTCCCCGCGATTTGCACATGTTGCGCGAAACCTTACCCACCGGCATCTACATCGAGCTGGGCAATATCCGCAACGTTTCCGATCAACAACGCATCGTCATTGATCGCAACCGCCAGTTGCTCGCCGATTGGTTGTATGAGGGTTTATTGTAAGCACCTCCGGGCCAAGGCTGCTTGGCCACTAAATTTATTTTTATTTTTTTTGGCAAGTATGCAGGGGCAAGGGTAGTTTTGTAGCGCAAGACTTTACGGGGCTCCTAATAAACGAAGCCACACCAAGCCGCTATAGGCGGGCATTACTCATCGGGCTGTTTGGCAGCCTTTAAATTATTTTCAGGATGCGATTTTTCCCTTTATTGCTTTGCTACCTACTGGCTGTCTCCTCCCAGGCGCAAACAGCGAACCAGGGCAACGGCTGGCAACTAGACTACTATCTACCCGATTTGGCCTATGACCCTAGCATCCCCACGCCTGCCGAATTCCTAGGCTGGGAAGTAGGGGAGTGGCATGTGAGCCACGATTTGCAGCAGGCTTATATGCATAGCTTGGCCGCCGCTAGCGATCGGATTCAGCTCGTGGAATATGCCCGCAGCTACGAGCAACGGCCGCTGCTCGTCTTGATTTTTACCAGTCCACAGAACCACCAAAATTTGGAGGCACTTCGGCAAAAGCACCTCAGCATAAGTCAGCTCGGCAGTGCCGGTAGCGATCAGTTGAAAGGCGTGCCGGCTGTGCTCTACCAAGGCTTCAGTATTCACGGCAACGAACCCAGCGGCGGCAATGCAGCCCTCTTAGTAGCCTACTACCTAGCCGCCGCGCCTATGGAAGCACTCGGCAGCCTACTTACAGAAAACATTTTGCTGTTCGACCCTTGTTTTAACCCGGATGGCTTCAACCGCTTTGCTTCCTGGGTAAATTCCCACAAAGCTCGCCAGCTTAATCCGGATGGAGAAGACCGAGAATACAGCGAGCCTTGGCCACGCGGGCGCAGCAACCACTATTGGTTCGATCTAAATCGCGATTGGTTATTAGCACAGCACCCTGAAAGCCGAGGCCGTGTGGCACTCTTTCAGCAGTGGCAACCCAATATCCTCACCGATCACCACGAGATGGGCAAGGACGCTACTTTCTTCTTCATGCCCGGCGAGCAAAGCCGTACTTTCCCCGGCACCCCTGCCATTAATCAAAGCCTGACGGCCAAAATTGGTGAATACCATGCCGCTGCGCTCGATAAAATCGGTTCGCTTTACTACAGCGGAGAAGACTTCGATGATTTCTACGTAGGCAAAGGTTCCACCTATCCCGATGTACAAGGCGCCGTGGGTATCCTCTTCGAGCAAGCTAGCTCCAGAGGGCATTTGCAAGAAACAGAGAATGGGCTGCTTTCCTTCCCCTTCACCATCCGCAACCAAGTAACTACCGCCCTGAGTACCCAAGCTGCTTTTGTGGATCTGAAAGAAGAATTACTTACCTATCAGCGCGATTTTTACCGCAAGGCCAAAACCGAAAAAGGTGGCTATGTAGTGGAAGGCGACCAAGACCCGAGCCGCTTACGGGCTTTTGCCGATTTACTCGGCCGCCATGGTATCGCCGTGAAGCAGTATGGCGACTACAGCCCCACAGCACTCTACGTACCCCTCGATCAGCGGCAGCAGCAGCTCGTGAAAGCCATCTTTGAGCCCATCAATAGCTTTGAGGATAGCATCTTCTATGATATTTCTACCTGGACTTTACCCTACGCTTTCAACTTGCCTAGCCGGAAAACGGCCAGCCCACCCACCGGCTTTATGCCAATAGGTGGAATGGGAGACCCCAACTACCGCGTCGAAAAAGCCGATTATGCTTACCTCCTCACCTGGAACGATTACTACGCCCCTCGCGCCCTCTATGCCATCCAAGCCGCCGGCCTGCGCACTAAAGTAAGCTACCAGCCTTTCACAACCAGCTCCGGCCGAGCGATGGCCGCCGGCACCATCCTCATTCCCGTAGAAAACCAAGATAATTGGACGGCAGCAGACCTACATGCTTACCTCGACGGACTAGCCGCCAGCCACCTAGTAGAGATCGTGCCCCTCAATAGTGGGAATGTTCGCGCAGGTTCTATGCTC
>DAINNZ010000171.1:0-7887 GCA_036735605.1 Lewinella sp.
GGGAAGTAGGGAAGTGTGAATGAAAATATTTTAAAAAAAACACACACAAAATTTGCCATTCCGCTTTTTTCTGTATATTAGTAGCATCTTTTCACCTCGATTATGTTGGTTGACTAACTTTTAAGTGCCATCATGTTCAAATAAAACGCTATTTTATGCTTCGTTACTTGTTTTTCACTGTTCTTTTGGGAGTATCATTTTGCATTGCTGCACAAAATGATATTTGCCACACCCCCCCCCTTAGCCAAATATAATCTTTTTACTGCGGAAATGAGCTGAGCGATTATGTTCCTACCGCACAAACACCCATAAAAACAGTACTCTTGGCATTCCACATTTTTCAACAAGGAAGGCTGGTGCAGCAATTATTCCTCTCTCAGTATAGTGAGCCTTTCTTGCTAGATATTTCTAAGGAACCGAAAGGCATCTATTATATCCGTATAGTTGGTGAGAATACATCAAGAATACTTAAAATGGTGAAACAATGATAGGCCAAAAACAACTTACTTTGGCTTTGTCTTTGGCTTTACTGGGCGGCCTTAGTGCGCAAAATGATGCATGGATGCGTTTTTTGCCTTGTCCTTTTCGGAATTGTGTTCCTGCCAACATGGATCTTGTGGGCGATGAGGTACGCGTCTATAGCTGGATTTTGGAAGAAATTATGCTGCCTTCCGGGGGCTACGGTTCGCTTACGCGCGACAAAACCCTTGCAGTAAGTAGTAATGGGGAACTACTGTGGGAGTATGAAATGGACTTCGAGATCCCAGAGTTTGGGTCTGGCCGAGCAGGCTTGATAACGACGGCCGATTCTGCTGTCTATATGTTTAATGCAGCAAGAATAACCGACAGTATTACAGGGCGTAGGAGTGATTTTAGAATAGACAAGATCGCTTACGACGGCACTATGTTGTGGAGGAAAGGTATCGGAGACTTGACCGATGCAGGGCTGCAAATTTTATTTCGCGCTTTCTGCCCAACGACCGACAAGCTAGGCCTCGTTATGGCCGCTAAAAAGGCAGGCGTGAATGAAATATTTCGCATACAAATTGATGGAGCGGGAGAAGTATTCCAAGTAGATAGTGCCAGTGTATATGTGGGCGATTATGCCGTATATTGTGAAAGGAACTGCGGAATGGCTCCTTTGGGAGACGGTCATCTGATTGCCTATAACAGCAATTTAATATCCAGTTCCAAGCATTACTTAGCAGCAGTGGACAGTGCGGGCAACCTAGTAGGCAACCTAGAAGGGCCTATACAAAGAACCTTCGACTTGGTGGCCACACCTGATGGAGGGGCGATTGTTTCCTTCAGAAGAACGAGCACCGATAATCGGGCTTCTTTGATTCAAAAATATGGGCCAGATATGGAGCTGCTGTGGGAAGCCCCACAAACCGATCTTATACAAATTCCTACCCCACCCTATGGCATTTATCTACAAGAAACACTCCCTGAAGCTATGAGCGTTCGAGAGAATGGCGACATTCTAATAGTTTTCCGCCGGAACGACGAGGTGATGGGGATAAAATGCTTGGATGCGCAAGGGAATGACAAGTGGTTTAGATGGTATTATTTCGGGGAGGTCATCAATCCTGACCATCGCTCCTATGCACTTCTACCAAAAGATATAGCCTGGGCACCAGATGGAAGCATCTATTTGCTAATAGATTACAAATATTATAGTATAATCGATGCTGCTACTGGACAAAAAAACCAAAATCTACTTATTAAATTGGATAGCTTGGGCTGTTTCAATGCGGGTTGTGAGGCTAATCAAGTGGACTTTTTAGACATCATAGCGAGTACGGATGATATTTCTCAAGCGGAGGGGGATGCAAAGGATAAATGGACAATATTCCCCAATCCTGCGAATAAGATAGTGTATGTGCGTTCTAGCGATGCTGCTACATCGGAAAATATTCTTTACCAGTTGCTCAATGTGCAAGGACAAATAGTCTCGGTGGGCTCTCTTGATAATGGAGGAGGCCTTAGTGTGGATGGCTTAGTTGCAGGTATGTACTTCCTGAAATTGCAGGATAACGATGGCCGAATCTATTTAAAGAAAATAAGGGTCGAATAGTATTTCATCTTACCTTTTGCAGGCGGAATTTTTGATCTGTCAACGTAAAACAGCACTGTGTGTGGTTTTTACGACCGTACACTTTTTTCAGGCTGCACTTTAGCTCGACTTTAGCCATTCGAGAGTAGCGCTTAGTAACTGTCTCGATCAGTAGCGTTGTCCGGGCTACTACCTTTAAGTTTCCATACCGAGACGACCTCGAACTTCGGCGAAAGTGACTGCACTTCACAGAAGGGAGCGTACAGCCACAATGGAGCCTTGATCCACACAGGACGGGAGAAATATAGTAAAATGGCTAAAGTCTAGTAAGTAGTCGGATATATTTAATCACACCTTTTCACTCGGCATCTTTTGCTCCCAGATTGAAAAGTCGCATTAAATATATCCGAGCACTTAGCTAGCCTTGGCCTAATCTCTACCTAAGTACGACAGTAAACGCAGAATCTCAAGGTATAACCAAACTAAGGTCACTAATAGACCAACCGCACAGAACCACTCCATATATTGCGGAACGCGATACTGCTCGCCTTTTTCAAAGTTGTCGAAATCGAGCAAAAGATTAAGACTAGCAATACCAATAATGACTAGGCTAATGCCGATACCGATCATGCCCCCTTGATGGAGATAAGGCATTTGAATGCCAAAGAAGCTTAATGCAAAGCTCAGTAGATATACAATCATCACAGCTCCCGTTGCCATAATTACCCCCGAGCGAAACTTCTGGTTTACCTGAATAATACCCGCTTTGTAAATAAAAAGCATCATAAACAGAATAGCAATGGTGAGTGCCACCGCTTGGAAGACAATGCCGGCAAAAGCCCCCGCATACACGGCACTAATACTACCGACAAAGAGCCCCTCTAGCAAAGCATAGACCGGTGCCAAAGTAGGCGATAGATGTTGCTTGAAACTCATCACCAATACCAAGATCAAGCCTCCAATCGCACCACCCCATACAAAGAGGGAGCTAGGATTGTAGAAGCCATACACGGCCGTAATCAGCATTAAAACGGTGAGGATAAAAGTTTTGTTGACAGCACCTGAAACCGTCATAGGGGCACTATCCGCCCGGCTAATCATACCCCCATCCAAAGTGTTTTGGCTAGCTTCCGCAAGCTTGCGGTCACTCAAAAAAGGGTTACTGGATTGACGAAAACGATCTAATCGAGACATACATACTAGTTTTTAAAGCACCCTCGCCATACGGCTGGCACTAAAGTTTGGAATAAGGTTTGTTTATAGTTCTCCAAGCCAGGATTTGTGAATTTTGACTTGCTCTTTTCCCGTCTCGCGGCGTTAAAAAGCCTCGCCGTAGCTTAGGCTATGCCTGCGTTTTTTGCCTTGCGAGCCGAAAAAATAGCGGCGTCAATTTTTCACAAATCCTAACGTGGAGAACTATATAAGACTTGCTGGACAAGCCCGCTAAGTAAAAACAACCAAAGTTCATTTTTGGTTATAACTACCGTCGATCAAATATACAACTATGTCGAAACTTACTACCAAAAACGAGCAAAAAAAGTGGCTTATCAAAGCCCCCTTAGGGCTAATCCTAATTGGTTTCGGTAGCTGCCTAGTGGCCGAAGCCGCCATGCTTAAATATAGCGGAGCCGCTGTGTTGAATTGGGTTTTATATGGCACCCTAGCCCTAGTGGTGCTCAATAGCGGCCTGTGCATCTTCGGCGATGCCATCAAACATCGCAGTCATTTTGAGCGTTTACGGGAGAAAGGGTGAGAGAGCCCCCCCCTACACCCGTCGCTACACAAGCAGGAGGAATTCCCCTCTAAGTCAAGGCAGGATAGTTGCAAAGTGCTAGGTGTGATCCAATAGCGTACTAGCTACGCTGTTTTAGGGAAGCTAATTAGGCAATAGGGTAAAAGCCTCCATTTGCCATTGCATAGCCCCTGCGGTTGAGGGTATTTCGGTCAGTTGGACGAGTCCATTCAACCTTTTTCGCTGCTTTTTACCCAGTATATTGTAACTCAGCCCCCCGTTTAACCGCTAGCAGATGGAACATAACTTACGACAACAAATAGAAGGATATATTAGCCAATGGTACTACGATGAGGAATCTTAGCACTACGCTTTTGATCTAGCAAAACTCCTCTTTGTCTTCATGGCATACCTCAAAGATCAAAATATGCGTGAGCGATCCTTAAGAGACCACTTCAGCAACACCCAACTGATTGGCCTATTTGAAAATTCTTACCGCCTTGATAATAAATTTAGCCCAACATCGCTGGTATCGGAATCCATGTATCCTTGAGCCGATGTGCTTTGAGAAAATTATCGCGCCCTATCAAGCAACTTGTAAAAGCGGGCTGCTTTCATTAAAACAAATACCTACATAGCCTATCTAAAGGAGATCGACTCGGTTTTAAAAACGACGTAAAAGTGCTAGGGTAATGCACTGTTTTGTAAAAAGCTCTACTATTTCCCCAAAACTGCACCTTATTCACCATTGCTGGCGTTTACTTAGTAAATACAAGAAATAATGGCTTTACGAGAACAACTACAGCAGCTAGCAAGCGAACACAACCAACCCTGTGTAAGTATTTCCCTCAATACCCATCGCACACATCCCGATAATGCGAAAGACGAACTAGTACTCAAAAATCTCCTTAAAGAGACAAAAGAAAGGGTTTTAGCAGCCTTCGAAAAAAGAGCGGTGGCTCCACTGCTAGAAAAAATCGAGCAGGTTGCCGCAGAGATCGACGTTAATTACAACCTGGATAAGTTTGCACATCTTCCTATCCAACGATACCAAGGAAATCGTCAAATCTACCTGGGAAACTAGCCTCGAAGGCGTACAAATTGCCGATAGTTTTGCCCTTCGATCTCTTATAAAGACCTATAGTCGCAGCGAAAGCTATCTGCTTATGTTGCTCTCTCAAAGTGGCGTACACCTCTACGAGGCCATGAACGACGGAATCCTGCAAGAGATCAGAAACAACGATTTCCCCTTCTCCGAAAACCGCCACTACAGCACGAGCGCAACTAAATCTAGTGACCCAAAGCATTTAGACGATCTAGTTCGCGAATTCTTGAACAAGGTGGATAAAGCATTGGTAAAAGTACATAACGAAACCGATTTAAACTGCCTAGTTGTTTGTACGGAAGACAATTACAGCCGCTTACAGCAAGTGGCCGACCAGCCCGCTGTGTATCGCGGGTATGCCAACATTGACTACAATAATGTTGCTACACACCAAATTGTGAAACAGGCTTGGGAACTCATTAAATCCCAGCAGCACGAGCAACGTAGCAAGGCCATTGAAGAAATCAAAGAGGCTGTATCGCAAGGCACCGTCCTTACCGACTTACAAGAAATTTATCAAGCGGCTCATGAGGGGCGCGGTGCGCTACTGATCTTGCACCAAGACTTCAAACAAGCCGTGCGGATGAAAGACGAGAGAACCTTCGAACTAGTAGAAGATGGCACGCTGCTAGGTGTAATTGACGATATCGCTAGCAACATCGCTTGGGAAGTGATCTCGAAAAAAGGAGAAGTGGTTTTCACCGCGCAAGATGAGATCAAGGACTTAGGTGAAATCGTGCTTAAAACGAGATATTAAATCCTTGTCCGCTATTCAAAAAAGGGTTTGCGCTGAGCGCAAGCCCTTTTTTTGAATAGCTAGCCCATTTTCCCCATTGCCATAAACCAGTCAATAGCCGCTGGGTTGCGGATGGCATCGCGATTAAGGCTACTGCCGACCTCCATGCCCAAGAGAATTTTCTTCACGGGTACTTCCATTTTTTTACCGCTTAGGGTGTAGGGTATGTCGGGTACTACTTGAATGCTATCCGGTACATGACGGGGAGAGCATTGGTGGCGCAGCGCAGTATTGATTTGCTGTTGAAGGCTATCCGTTAAATGCTCGCCTTCGGCCATCGCGACGAAGAGAGGCATCAGGTCGCTGCCATCGGGCTGCTCGAGGTTCAGGATGAGGCTATCGCGCAATTGCGGGAACGTATCTAACACGCGATAAATTTCGGCCGTTCCGATCCGAATGCCCTTGCGGTTGAGGGTAGCATCCGAACGACCTTGGATAATCAAGGAGCCATCTTCATAAAGTTTGATCCAGTCACCATGTCGCCAGCGGCCTGGATAGTCGGTAAAGTAGCTTTCCAAGTAACGCTTTTTGCCCAGATCGTTCCAGAAATAAATCGGCATAGAAGGCATCGGTTTTTCGATCACCATTTCGCCCAGCTCGCCCTCGATGCGCTGTCCTTTTTCATCATAGGCGTAGAGTGCGCAGCCCAAGGCGCGGCTTTGGATACGGCCCTCATAGACGGCGGCAGTGGGGTTGCCGCCCACGAAGGCCGTACATACATCGGTACCGCCGCTCATGGAACAAAGCCAAAGGTGCTCCCCTACCCCTTCATAGACCCATCGAAAAGCCTCTGCTGGCAAAGGAGCCCCCGTGGAACCAAGCGACCGTAGGGCAGAAAGATCATACTGCTTACCGGGTGTTAGACCCGCTTTCATACAAGCCACCAAATAAGGTGCGGAGGTGCCAAAATGATGAATCGGTAGCTCGGCAGCCATTTTCCAGAGTATCTCCATATCAGGATAGCCAGGGCTACCATCGTAGAGCACCGGCACCGCTCCAACGAGCATACTGGCTTGCAGAAAATTCCACATCATCCAGCCCGTAGTAGTAAACCAGAAAAAATGCTCCCCCGCTTTGACATCATTATGGAAAGCCATATATTTAAGGTGCTCTAGCAAAACGCCGCCATTGGAATGCGTAATAGCCTTGGGCCGCCCCGTAGTGCCAGAAGAGTAAAGTACCCAGATGGGGTGCTCGAAAGGAAGGGGCACGAAGAGTAGCTCACGCCCCGCAGTGGGTTCTGCTTGTACAGCGGCCCAACTATCCGCCCCTTCCAAACTACTCGTATCATCGAGGTAGGGCAATAGCAAACAGCCTGCTAAGTCGGGTAAGGATTGCCTTAATTGTTCTACTTCTGCTAATCGATTGAATTCCTTGGCGTTGTAGCGATAGCCGTCGGTAGCGATGAGAAGCTTCGGTTCAATTTGGTTAAAACGCTCCACCACGGTATCTACCCCAAAATCGGGCGAACAGCAAGACCAAACAGCTCCTAGCCCATTCACTGCCAGAAAGCAAACTATTGCCGCTGGAACATTAGGTAAATAAGCCACCACGCTATCACCTACGCCGACCCCCTTCTGCTGCAAATACTGCTGTAAAGCCAACACTTGACTACGAAGACTCGCCCAAGTCAAAGCTTGCCTCCCTTGCTCATTTTGGAATAGGATAGCTGGCCGGTTGGCTGTTTCGTGCCGAAAAATATGCTCCGCATAATTCAGCTTTGCCCCTGTAAACCATTGTACATCTGGCATTTCCCCTTCGGAAAGCACCGCAGTATAAGGGCTATGGCTTTTTATTTGAAAGTATTGCCAAATGGATTCCCAAAAATCGGCAGTCTGCTCCACCGACCAGGCCCAGAGTGCTGCGTAATCTTCGAAAACCAGTCCTTTCGTTTGCTCCAACCACTGTTGGTAAGCGGTTAAGTTAGCGTTTTTTAGAAAGTCGGCGTCCGGAGACCATAGTTTTTGCGTCGGTATCATCGTGGTGGTGGTGGTTTGGTTAGGTTGGATAAATGGCTGCAAAAATACGCTTTTTTGCCGGCAAACGGCCTGGAAAGGCTTTGTAGCTTGGCATTTTAGTAACTCTTGCGCTACAAACAACCCTTACCCCTGCGAGCGAAGCGGCAGCTAAAATATAAAATGAGTAATATCTCCAAACTAAATAAGTGTAGGCTACATATCACTAGCCAGCTAAACAGC
>DAINNZ010000172.1:0-7830 GCA_036735605.1 Lewinella sp.
CGCAAGCTCCTAGTTTCTCGGAGCTTGGCGGAGAGAAAGTTCGTCCTAGCGGTGTTGCCCTAGCCCCCTCCTCCTATCGACTAAGCGCGCTGCCTCCCCCACGCTTGCGCTACCAAACAGCCTTTGCCCCTGCCTTTGGCCAAAATTGAATTGAAAGTTGAACGGGTCTTACCTTATAGCCTTCTAATAGGTATCTTTCTCCAGCCTAACAGAAAGAAAGTTTGCCTAGGTGTGCTGTGTAGCACTACATCCGATCGTCTAATGCTTCCAAATCGGGCTGTAGTGGTGGTATGTTAGGATTTTGATCGGCTACGAACTGGCACCAGAGGCAATCGGTTCGGCCACAGCCTTGGAAGTCTTGGTTTTGTATTTTTTCCCAGCTTTCAAGCAGCAGATCGGTGAAGATGCGGATGTCTTGGTGGCTGATGGGGATGCTGATGCTGGGCTGCTCGCCGTTTTTATCGAGGGCTAGGAAGCTGATGACCGATTCTACGACGCTTTGCTGTAAGCCAGCTTGGTTTTCGTAGAGTAGTTTATAGAAGATCAGTTGCCGCCAGTAGCTGCCACCTTGGGGACTAGCCGAGCTAGGTGGCCGTAGCCGCTCTCGGCTGTGAACGCCTGTTTTGTAGTCGAGTATCCGAACCTGGTAATCAGAAAGGATATCGACGCGGTCGATGATTCCGCTCAGTGGTACGCCTTGTACAACCGCTAGCTGGATGCGGTGTTCGATCTTTACATCGCTCTTCCAGCTGTCTTTATAACGGCGGTAGTAGGCCGCTAGTTCTCGGCGGCCTTTTTGGAGGTAAGCTTCGTATTGGTTGGCTGGGAAACGGCTCCGGCGGCGTTCGATGGCTTGTTCAAAATAGAAAAGTAGTTCGCTTTCACTAGGAAAGAGCTGGTAGGGATCGGCGCGCATCCGCAGGAAGTAGTCTTGCAGTGCTTCGTGTAGGGCATTGCCATAAGTGGCTTGGATACTTTCAAAGCGCGGCACTTTGAGCAGCTGCTCGTAAAAAAAGGCGAGCGGGCAGTAGAGGTAGGTATTCAGCGCACTGATGCTGAGGCGATAATCTTGTAGCAGTTCGGCAATAGCGGCTTGCTCGCTGCGTAGCGGCACTATGCCGCCCCGTTGGCCCCCGAGCCGCAGCAACAGCTGATCTTGCACCGCCTCGGTGGCTAGGCTGACAACGGGTTGCTGTAAAGTGGGGTCGGCAGCCTCTAATTCAGCAATAAACAAGGCCGGCGATTGCGCCCTACCCTGCTCGTCTTGTAAGGAATAACTCAAGATGAGCTCCGATTTAGCTCGCGTCATGGCCACAAAAAATAAGCGTCGCCTAGCTTCTACCTCATCGAGCTCCCCGCTCATCGTGAGGGTATCGGGTAATGAAAATTGCCCCCGATTGCCCGTATTGGCCGATTTATTCCAGATTTTATCATTGCAATCCAGTAGCCATACCCCGCTAAACTCTAAGCCTTTTGCGCTGTGCGCTGTTACCAATTGCACCGCATCCGATTGCGTGAGTTGGGTTCGCAGGGGGATGCGCACGCCGTTGGCGTCCATGGCATCGAGCGTTGCCAATAAAGCATCCAAGTCCAAGCGCGGCCGCCGGACAATCTCTAGCCGAATAAAATCCAACCAACTCGACATAATCGCTAGTTGCCGCGACCGATCCGGCTGCCGACTGAGCCAAGCTAATAAGCCGCTACCATTCAATACTCGCTCAATGAAATGAATCAAGGGCATACTCCCCAACTGACCGATACAGTCTTCCAGCCAACTACCGATGCCTTCTAATGTGCTACCCACCACGGCCTTTTGCTGTAATAAACCACGCCAAGAAAGCCGGTTGGCAGCCGCATCCTCCAATCCGCTCGTCTTCGAATGAGTGGTATCTGCCTGATAAACGCCCTGTGCCATCCCAAGGCTGAGGTGAGCTAGCAGGCTGGTATCTAAACCAAAACAACGAAAATGCAGCAAGCGAAACAGCAGCGGCTCGCCGCTTAAGGGCCGTTGTTGTTCTAATTGAAAATAGGTCAGCAGCTCGCGTAATTGCCGCACGGCCACTTCGTTTAGCACATTGGTTGGTCGGTTGGTTAGGAAGGGAATACCCGCGGCTCCGAGGAGCTGCTGTAAATAATCGGCTTGCTTGTGGCGATAATAGATCACGGCCATTTCGCGATAGGGCATGCCAGCGGCGTGCCAAGCTTGTAGTTGTAAGAGTACAGCCGTATTTTCTTGACCAATATTCTCGTAGGCTTGGATTCGGATGCCCTCTTTAGCCTCCCGCAGGCTAGGGTTGGCGGCCACCAGTTTTTTTTCAAGCGGTTGCGCTAAATCATGAACTTGGTGTATTAGACGATAGCGGTTGTGTTGAATCAAGCTGCTGGCCGCTTGTAAAATAGCCGGTTTCGACCGATAATTCTCCGTAAGCGTAACGAAAAAGACATCCGCATAGCGTTTTGCAAAATCGATCATCGCTTGCAAACGGGCACCTTGGAACTCGTAAATCGCCTGATCGTCGTCTCCTACAATAAACACATTGGGCCGTTCCCAATAAGCGGCTAGCAAGCGGATGATTTCATTTTGCGCACCGTTCGTGTCCTGAAACTCATCTACTAATAAGTACAAATAGCGCTCTTGGTAGCTGCGCAGCAAGGCCGGGTGCGTCTGGAAGCCCTTCACCACCCACTGAATCATATCGTCGAAGTCGTAGCGTGCTAATTGGCGCAGCTTGGCTTCATAATCGGGGAAGAGTAAGAGCGCTGCTTGCAGTAGCACCATTTTGCTATGCGCTTCATCTAGTAGCCCTTGTTTGAGGTCGCCTTTCTGAAACTGCTTAAATTTGCGGCTGTATTGAAAATCAGGTCGTTTCGGTAACTCGGCTAAATAGGCCGCAATTTGGTCTTGTAACTCGCTTACCGACCAATTTTCCGCCTTAATCGCTTGAAAGAGCGCGTAGAGGTGCTGCTCGTAGAAATAACCATCACTTTTACCAATCCGTAATGGGTGATGCACATCCAGCCCATCCACCATCTCTCGGATGATTCGGATGCGTTCTAAGTCAGAGAGAGGCTCTAGGCGAGGTTTGCCAAAGTACTCCATCCGCTCCTGAATCACGAGGTTGCAAAAGCCGTGGAAAGTGTAAATTGGCACGCGATGCGCCTCCGGGCCGATGAGCTGAAGCAGTCGCTGCCGCATCGCTTTCACCCCCGCTTCCGTGTAGGTTAAGCAAAGAATATTAGCCGCTCGGGCATCGGTTTGTAATAATATATTCCCGATACGGGCCGCTAATAGCTGGGTTTTCCCAGTGCCCGGCCCAGCTAATACCATCACAGCTCCATCAATTTGCTCCACCGCTGCCCGCTGGGCAACATTGAGCTGCTCAATTTCCTTCCGAAAGGCCGCTGTATAATTATATAGTTCCTGACTAGGCAAAGTACTGTGTTAGAAAGGCAAATATAGGCTTTTTAATTAGAGTTGTTCGGCAGTTGGGCAAATATGCAGGGGCAAGGGTAAACCTTGTAGCGCAAGCGTTTGAAAATCGTTAACAAAAAATAATCCCTACCGTCAAACTAAAGTCAATTTCGGTGGTTATTCGTTGCAAACGCAACTAATTTTGACGGCTGCCCCACAGTTCACTAACAACTTACTTTTCCTCACCAACCGAGTTGCTCGGCAGCTGGTGGCCGTGGTGCTAGAAGGGCTAGAAATAGACGGCTGGCGACCGCAAGGCACCCACCTTGGTATCTTGGCTGATTTGCTAAATGCTGATGGCGTTCGGCAACAAGACCTAGCGATCAGTGCCATTAAAGACAAAGCCACCATCGCGCGCAGCCTACAAATTTTAGCAGCCGAGGGCATGGTGCTCCGAACGGTTGATCAAAACGACCGCCGCCAAAAGCTGATTTATATCACGGAAAAAGGCCAAGCCTTCCATCAAAAAATCAGGCCCATCCTACTCAGTCGAATGGATCAACTCACCCAATCTATCCCTGCTGCGGAGATGAAAATTTGCTTATCCGTACTACACCAACTTTACGACATCCTCCAGCATCAACTAGCCTCCACCAATCATTTGAACGATGAATAAGATTGTAAATATATTGCTAAGATCCCTATTCGGCCTCGTTATAGTGGCCAGTGGTTTTTTTGGGATGAAATATTTAGCCAGCCAAAAGCAAGAGCTGCCTAAAAAACCGGAAGTTGTGATCCGTAAAACGGTGGAGACAAGGCCTGTTACGAACGGGGCCATCCCGACTACCTTGGAAATACAAGGCCGCCTACAGGCTTTCAATAAAATAGCTATCTTCTGTGAAGTGGGTGGCCTCTTGAATGAAACGAGCCGCCCTTTTAAAGTAGGCACCTACTTTCCCAAAGGGGCTACGATGCTAGAGATCGACGACACCGAGACTCGGCTCAGCCTACAAGCCCAAAAAGCTACTTTGCTTAATGCCATCGCGATGATGATGCCTGATATCAAAATCGACTATGCGGATAATCTTCCTCGCTGGCAAGCCTATCTCGACGCATTTAGCCTTGACCAGCCCCTCCGCGAATTACCCGAACCAAGCACCCAAGCCGAGAAGCTTTTCGTAGCAGGCCGCAATCTTTACACCCAATATTACAATATCAAAAGTGTAGAAGAGCGCCTGAGCCGTTTCAAAGTAGTAGCCCCTTTCAGCGGCGTACTAACCCAAGCCAATATCGATCGAGGCGCAGTGGTTCGCACCGGCCAGCAAGTAGGCGAATTGATGGCCACCGGCGATTATGAACTGGTAGCTACTGTGCCCCTTAGCCAGCTCAGCTACCTCAAAATAGGCGGCCGAGTAGTATTAAAAAGCGAAGATATTGGTGGCAATTGGTCGGGTATCATCAAGCGAATCAGCGATCAAATTGATCCTACTTCCCAAACCGTGCAGGTTTTTGTCCGTGTAAATGGAGAAGAGCTCAAGGAGGGGATGTTCCTTCGCGGCGAAGCACAAGCCACCACCCTAACCGATGTGGTGGAATTAGACCGCAACTTGTTAATGGATCAAAAGGCCGTTTACATCCTCGAACAAGATTCCGTTTTACGCCTACAAGCTGTGGAAGTGCTGAAGTTTAATCGGGAAACGGTGGTCGTGAGCGGCCTAGCCGATGGCACCCGCTTAGTCACTAACACCATCGCAGGTGCCTTTGACGGGATGCTCGTTAAACACCAAAACACTACCAGCCCTACCCCAACGCAGCCAGCAGCCGCCAACCAAGGCACTAAGTAAGCAGCTTATTGGTCAATAACCTATTGGTCAATAACCTATTGGTCAATAACCTATTGGTCAATAACCAGCCAGAACTACAACCACTCAATCACTAAGCTTCCTGTAAAGGGCGTAAATCTATATCGATGAAAGCTTTCATCAATTATTTCATTAAATACCCCGTAGCAGCGAATTTGCTGATGGTGGCTCTTTTCATCATGGGCTTTATAAGCCTATCCAAGATGAAGTCAACCTACTTCCCCGAGGTAGAAAGCCGAAACATCAACCTACAATTCATCTTCCCCGGTGCTTCCCCCGAAGAGGTCGAAGAAGGTATTATCAACAAGGTCGAGGAAAACCTAAAGGGGCTAACTGGCCTCGATCGATTCACCAGTGTTAGTCGCGAAAATAGCGGCACCATGCTCATTGAAGTGGCCAAAGGCTACAATGCCGACCTGGTGCTCAACGACGTCAAAAATGCCGTAGATCGAATTAGCAGCTTCCCCGTTGGTATGGAGCCTCCCGTAGTCTATAAGGTAGAACAGCTAGGCCGCGCGATTACCTTCGCCCTGAGCGGAGATAACATCAGCCTAGATGCCCTCAAAGCCAATGCGCGTAAAGTGGAAGACGACCTGCTCAACATAGAAGGTATCTCGCAAGTAACCCTCCGTGGTTTCCCGGATGAAGAAATAGAAATTGCCTTCCGCGAAACAGACCTCGAAGCCTTTGGCCTCACCTTCCAGGAAGCGGCCGATGCAGTTCGCCGTAGCAATCTCGATGCCACCGGTGGCACCATCAAAGGCACCGAAGAAGAGCTACTCCTTCGCGCCCGCAACAAAAACTACTTCGCCGATGGCTACCGCGATATCGTAGTAAAAAGTAGCCCCGAACAAGGCCAAGTGCGCCTCCATCAAGTGGCCACTATCCGCGATCGCTGGGCCGACCAACCCAACCGGAATTACCTAGATGGACAACCATCCGTCAATATTGAAGTACAAAACACCCTCGACGAAGACCTCCTCTTTATCACCGACACGGTCAAAGCCTATATTGCCACTTGGAATGCCTCCAACGAAGCCATTAAAGCCACCGTGTTAAACGATTCTAGTATTACGCTGCGCCAACGGATTGATACCCTCCAACGCAATGGCATCCAAGGCTTCCTGATTGTCTTACTCTTGTTGGCCATGTTCCTTCACTGGCGCTTAGCACTTTGGGTGGCCCTAGCGATTCCGATTAGTTTCGCCGGTATGTTCGTGGTGGCTAATGCTATGGATATTAGTATTAATGTAATTTCTCTGTTCGGGATGATTATCGTTATCGGTATTCTCGTGGACGATGGCGTCGTTATCGGCGAGAACATCTATGCTATGCACGAAAAGGGCGTGCCGAGAAATAAGGCCGCACTAGAAGGCACCATGCAGGTCTTACCCGCCGTTTTTTCAGCAATTCTAACTACCGTTATTGCCTTTTCCACTTTCTTATTCCTCGACGGCCGCCTAGGCGATTTCTTCAGCCAAATGGCTTTGATCGTGATTTTTTCCCTGATTTTTTCCCTCATCGAAGGCGCTGTCATCCTCCCTACTCACGTCGCCCATTCTAAAGCCCTCGATGCCGGTGCAAAGCCGAATGCCATACAGCGCACCTTTGACCGGCTCATGAATTTTATGCGCGATACGCTGTATGCCCCCGTACTACGATGGAGTATGCACAACAAATTTTTGATGCTCGCCATTTGCCTAGCCGTTCTCTTTCTATCTATTGGACTCGTACAAGGGGGCTTCGTTAAAACCACTTTCTTTCCCGTTATCGAACGAGACGACGTGGTGGTTAATCTTCAAATGCCCGCAGGCACCCCAGAACATAGCACGAAGGCAGTGCTAGATAAAATTGTAGCTGCCGCTGAACGCGTCAACCAAGATATCAGCCAGTCGGCCTTCAATGGTGAACAAGAAATTATTGAGCGCGTCGAAATCACCTTAGGCCCCACCACTTACCAAGGCACAGCCAATGTGTCCCTACTCCCTGGCGAGTTTCGCGGAGAGGTCTCCCTTCGGCAGGTAGCCAATGCACTGCGCGAAGCCGTTGGCCCTATCGACGCTGCCGAGGTGCTTTCCTATGGCGGCCAGTCTGCTTTCGGCAAACCCGTCTCCGTGGCTCTCGTAGGCAATAACCTTAAAGAACTAGAAGGGGCTACTCGCGATCTAAAGAAAGAACTCAGCCAACTATCTGAGCTGATCGATGTAGTAGATAATAACCAAGAAGGCCTACGCGAAATCAACATTAGCCTCAAAGAAAAAGCACGCCTACTGGGGCTCGATCTGCAAGACGTCATCTCCCAAGTTCGCGCCGGCTTCTTCGGCCAAGAAGCACAGCGCGTACAACGCGGTGAAGACGAAGTGCGTGTTTGGGTTCGCTACGGCGAAGAAGCTCGCCGCAGCCTCTCCGATCTCAACGAAATGCGCATCCGCCTACCCAACGGCAATAGTTATCCACTCTCGGAAATCGCCGACTTCGAACTACAGCGAGGCGTAATTGCGATTAACCACATCGACGGTAAAAGAGAAGTAAAAGTAGAAGCCGATGTAGCCAATA
>DAINNZ010000173.1:0-7807 GCA_036735605.1 Lewinella sp.
GTAGGCTTAGTGGTGCTAAGACGAGGCTTTTTAACGCTGGCGGGGAGCAAAAGATGCCGAGTGAAAAGGTGTAATTAATTTTGTCCGAGTACTTAGTTGGGCAAATATGCAGGGGCAAGACTTTTTGGGTAGCGCAACGGCTCATGCTCCTTCGCCGAATAAGCTTCTTCGATCACTAGCGTTTGCTTCGCAGTGAGCTGTTAGGTCAAAGTTTGTTTCCTGAGCAAATAGGACACTGCTGACTACGGATACAACTAAGGGGGGGCACTTGCGCTGTAAAGAAAGCCCTTGCCCCTGCGAGCGGAGCGGCAGCCGAAAAAAAATTCCTTCGGAGGGTAAGATTTGGCGAGGAAAGGGAATAAAGGAACGTAACCTATAGTCTTCCAATGCAGGATTTACCTTCGGTGCTACTGCGTAGCGAAATTCTGGGTTGAAAGACTATAAATATTTCATGTTCCAAAATGTTGTTCCTATGCTATCTAAACGAATACTTATCTTTCTGGCAGCTTGCCTATTAGCGGCTGGGTCGCTGCTACGGGCACAGAGTGCGCCTTCCCCCAGGCCTGATACTTTTTGTATTAGTCTGGATACGATCAATACCAGCAACCTTTTTATCGGCAGCGTAACGGCTAATGATGGTTTTATGCCGACGGCGGGCGTTTCTATTGTGTCTGACCTAGAGACGCCCTGTCTAGTGCTCAACGAGTTAGGGCGACTTTGGTTCCCGACACTTCCCACCGCCGATTGTTGTGGGGAGTACAGAATTCGCTATCGCTATCAGGGTGTCGAGTGCCCTAATGGCCCTTGTGAATCTACGGTCTTTGTGAAGATCATTTGCCCTAAGCCCAACTGTGATCTGGTGGATATTGATCCGCTCTTGCAGCTAACAGATCCTACGGGCGAGCAGGGAATGCAGACTTGCATTCAGGCTTGCGAGCGTAGTTCATCGACCTACTACACCGCTTTTTCACCGCTTTATACCTACACTTGGCTAGCGGAAAATGGGGTGCCGACGATAGACCCCAGTAGCCCCGCACAGGTTACGGTTGATTGGGGCGCGGTGGGTAGCCCAACAAGCCTAAGCCTGATTAAGACAGCAACTGATGGCCGCATGGATACCTTTCGCCTTTGTGTGGAACTCAGTCTTAGCCCTGTGGCCGATTTTGTTTTCACGCCTGCTGGCTGCGTAAATAGTCCGGTTTGTTTTACGAATACGTCCACCGGTGCAGCTACCTATTTTTGGGATTTTGGCGATGGTAATTTCTCTACGGATCCTGCTCCTTGCCACGAATATGCGGCAGGGGGCACTTATACCGTTACGTTATCGGCTACCTCGGCGGGGGGCACGAATCCGGATGGTAGCTTGGCCTGCTGTTGTACGGATGTGATTACGATGGAAATCGAGATAGACCCCCGTCCTGGGCCCAACATCTACTGGATTTCTACGCTCTGCGAAGGAGATACTAGTTTGTACTGGACGGATGCCGATTGCAGTACCTACAACTGGGCGGTGTTGGATGCCAACGGAATAGCGGTTCCTTTTAGCACGAATGCGACCGGCGATACGATTTCTGTTGTTTGGGGGGCTGGGCCTATCGGAACGATTAGCCTAGCCACGGCGGGCTGTGTTGTGGATTATTGTCCGCAGGGCAGTACGGTGGTGGTGCCTATTATCTCTGTCAACGGGCAAATTATAGGCGATCAGACGGTTTGCCAAGGGGATACCTACACCTACAGTTTGCCCAAATGGATGGGGGTTGCTTACAATTGGTCGGTGAGTGGCGGCAGCCTCCTCGGCAGCGCGAATGGCCACCAGATACAAGTGCAATGGGGTGGGGTGGGCCCTGCTAGTATTCAGGTGACCTACGGCAGTGATTTCCTCGCAGGCCTTCCTAGTCATAGTGGCGACGATTGCATCGGCACGGCTTCCCTGGATGTGGAAGTGTTGGGTGACTGGCAACTCATCAGTAGTTTTGGGGCACAAGCCTGCTTGAATGGGTCTTCTTATGTTTATACGATTAGCGATTTTTCCGGCGCAACTTTCACTTGGTCTATTTCCCCCGCAACGGTGGCTTTCACGGATTTTGGTTCAGCTATTTCGATTGATTGGACAACGGCGCCAGGGCCAGGGCTTTATAGCGTCACGGCTAGTCCGCTTAGCCCTGGGCCTGGCGATTACTGCACGGGTTCGCAAACGACCACGATCTTAGTGAAGGATTTCGATCCGCCTTTAGCCATAGCGGGGCCTAGCCTATACTGCCCCACAGAGGATGCGGTTTACACCATCGTTTCACCGCAGCCAGGCTTGAATTATTTTTGGTCGGTTAGTGGCGGAGCGCTGGTTTCTGGCAATGGCTCGGCTACGGTAGTGGTGAATTGGACCTCCTTGAGCAGTGGCAGTTTGCAAGTTTTTGCAGCAGAGTCGGCTAGTCCGTTTTGTACCTCGCCGCCTGCTATTTTTTCGGCTACTGCTCGAACGCTGTTACCCATTACAGCTTTAAGCTCTACTACGGCTTGTATTAATCAAGTACAAACTTATACGCTTACACCGCTTCAAGACGCGGCCACTACTTTTACGTGGACGATCAGCCCTGCCACGGCTGGCAGTGTGATTGCCGGTCAGGGTAGCGAGGCCGTAAGCATCCAATGGAATAATAGCAGCGGAGCAGCCAGCCTCACGGTGGTGGCGGAATTATGTGGCTCTATGGAAACATTTACCCAGCTTATTGCGCTGAACGTCCCTACGCAGCCAGTTATTAGCCAGAGCAACGGGCTATGCCAAGGGGTAAGTGCTACGCTCAGTATCGACCCTAGCTTATTTAGTTCGGCTGTTTGGTCGCCTGGCGGGCCTGGTTTCAGTATCAATATCAGCAGCCCAGGTGCTTATGTAGTGAATACGATTGACCTCAACGGTTGTACGGCAGTGGCTAGCACCACGGCTCAACAGCAACCTAGCCCCAGCGTGCAATTGGCCCGCCAAGGCCCTCAAACCTACTGCCTACCCGATGCGGCTGGTACTACGGTGAATTTACTGGCTTTTAACAACCCCAATTACAGTTTCCAGTGGTATTGCAACGGGCTTTTACAAACTGAAACCTCGGCTACTTTCACCCACACGGTGACGAATACCGGAGATGCTACCTTTGCTTATTATTATGTAGTGACGGATGTAACTACCGGCTGCCAAGCTACTTCGCCTACTAAGTTGGTGGTACATAGCAACTGTGATGGTGGCCCAGGTTGCCAAAGTAGTGTGGATTTCGCGGCAGCGGCCACCAATCAGTTTCCAAATTGCAACCTAGTAGATCTGAGCGCTACCGTGAGCAGTCCCGTCACCAGCATTGAGTGGCGCTGGCCTTTGGGCACCCCCCTGAGCATCGTAAGTGGTAGCAACCCCAATATGACCGTATCCTTCTCGGAAGCTGACTGCTATGATTTGGTAGCGCGGCATTATTTCATGGACGCGGCGGGAAATAGCTGTTTTCGGGATACCATCATTAATGTTTGTATTCCACTGGCGGCCGATTTTTCCTACAGCGATAGCTGCGGCGTCTTAAGCTTTCAGAACACTTCTACCGTGCTAGGAGCTACTAGCTTTTCCTCTAGTTGGAGTTTTGGAGACTCGGGCACTTCTACTGCTTTTTCTCCTACGCATACCTATAGCGGTGCGGGGCCTTTTACAGTTACGCTAATTGTAACCGACACGCAAGGTTGCACGGCCAGCATCAGTCAATCCATCACCATTGGTGGCTTAATGAACCCTAGTATTCAGGTTGCGCCAGCACCTTATTGCGTAGGAGATGCTATTGTTTTTCAAGGCTTAGCGACCGCTGCTATTCACTATTTTTGGGATTTCGGCGACGGTAGCCAATACGTGGGCCCGATGCCTTCGCATAGCTATCTTAGTGCCGGCACTTACACCGTGAGCCTTAGCAGCACCAATGCGGCGGGCTGTGTGGAGACTACTTCTACTACCGTAGTGGTAAGCCCTAATCCGCAAGCGGTAACCATTGGTGCTAGCCCCAGCTTAATTGCTTGTGAGGGCGAGACTGTCACCCTTTGCGTACCGCTTGAGGCGGGTATTATTTACAATTGGAATACGAGTGGCGCAGGCAACTGCATCTCTGTTACCACCTCGGGAATTTATCAAGCCACGCTCACCACTGCCGATGGCTGTAGTTTCGTAACCGACTCCGTTGAGGTGCGCTTTCTGCCAGGGCCACCAGCTTTTATCAATGGTAGCCCCATCCTTTGTGATGGTAATGCGACTACACTGACTGGGCCTGCGGGGGCTTATACCTACAGTTGGCTTAATAATGCCAATGCCGTGGTGGGAAGCAGCGTGAGCATCCTCTTAGGCGCAGCGGCCATTGCCGGCAATCCTTACACTTTGGTGGTGACCGATCAGAATGGTTGCCAAAGTACGAGTGCGCCCATTGCTCTCAGTCTAGCGAGCAGTCCTACGCCTGTAATTGTCCTTAGCATCGGCAGCGGCTGCGAAGGCGAGCCCAACACCCTAAGCGTGAGCGCAGCTAGTTTTGATCCTAGCCTCCTTTATAGCTGGAGTAATGGACAAACAGGGCCTACCACCATCGCGGCTGCAGCGGGCACCTATACACTGCTAGCCGTGGATCCGGCCACAGGCTGTTCTGCCACGGCCACCTATGCGATTTACCCCTTGCCCGATGTTTGCATGGTACCCGTAGGTTGCTACGAAACTTGCAGGCCCGATACGCTCTGCGGCCCCGAAGGCGATGCCTTAACCTACCAATGGTACCTCGATGGTAACCCGATTACAACCAACCGCTGCTACATCGCTACGCTTTCAGGCGTTTATCACTTAGAAGTAACCAATAGCTTTGGCTGCACGGCCACCACGGATAGCCTAATCCTGGAAATGATCGACTGCGATGAGGAAGGCGACTGCGACGATATCATCACCCGTATCGCTAGCTTAGCGGAGGGCCATTGCTGCTGGAGTCTGAATTATTTGAACCTACCCCCGAATGTGTATGGCATTCAAATCAACTCCCCTAATGCTTCTTTACAAGTCGATGCGGCTAGCATAGCAGCCGCTTATGTAGGCTATCTGATTGATGCTACTACCTATCAGTTGGGGAGCCTGCCTGTTGGGCAGCCCTTACCAACCAACTCCGCTGGCAGCGTGCTCGATTTTTGTCTGGCAGATCTTAGCGCCTTGCCACAGCTGATTATTATCGATTATCTGGATGCCGACTACCGCGTTTTCTGTAGCGATACCCTATACACCAACTGCGTGCCGGAGCCGCCCTGTATCTATGTTAGCCAAGATACCATCACTTGCACGCCTGATAAGACGTATGAACTCACGTTCACGGTCTGCCGGCCGCTAAGCGCTGATTTCGAGGTGGCCTATATTGAACTATTGCCGCATAGTAGCGCAGCGGCTACCGATTTGCCACAAGGTTTCACCATCAGCCCTGCGCTAACGGCAACGAACCCCTGCACCACGATCACTGTTGTGCTCACAAGCATGGCCGATCCGGGGGAAGATTTCTGCTACACCGTAGTGGCACATTCCGAGAATCCGAATACTAATCCAGCGGCACTGTGCTGTGAGAGCGAGGAAACTTACTGCCTAGAACTGCCCGATTGTGAGCCTTGCGACGACTTAGGTGTATTGGAGGTAATTGGGGTAGGGGATGATGGCGATTGCTGTTTTGTGGTTCAGTTGTTCAACAATGTCAATACGCCTATATTGGATGGTATTGTGCTTTGTCCACTAGACCCTAATAGCCAACTCACGGCTTACACCAGCTTAGGAGGCCCCTGGCTTGCGCAAGCCGCTGCGGGCAACAGCCTCGCCTTGCAAGCTAGTAGTGGTGCTTTACCGAACGGCAACTTTGAGCTGCCTAGAATTTGCCAAACAGGCAACAGTAACCCCTATTTCGATATCGAAATCAAGTGGATGAGCGGCGATAGTGTGGTCTGTAGAGATACCATCACTTATCGTTGCCGCCCAGATTGTGGCTATTTGGAACAAAGCAGCCTAGATTGTATAGATGGACAGTATGTGTGGCAAGGTACGATCGTCAATACGTCTGGTTTCCCCATGGGGGAAGCGCATATTGTCTTCGAGCCTTCGAGTGGTTTGAGTGCCTACAACACCCATTACAGCTTCCCTATCCCGATACCGCCTGGTGGGGCAGCCCCTATCAGTATTCAAATCGGTTTGCCGGCTGGCCCCGGCGATACAATTTGCGTGCAAGTATATCTACATCAGACGAATGATACGAATAATCACCTCAACTGCTGCGATTTTAAAGCGACCTTGGTAATGCCTGATTGCCCTATTGCAGCCTGTGTTGATCAAAGCCAGATTGACCCAAGTGTGAGTTGTCTGGCAATCTACGATCCGGTCTGTGGTTGTGATGGGCTTACATATTCCAATAGTTGTTATGCCGAGAATTATGGTGGCGTCACGGCTTACACCGCAGGGCCTTGTCCTATAAGCTGCTTGTGCGAAGAAGCCTTCTTTGCTGCGGTTAATTTAAGCTTCAATGTGCAAACGCTCACGCCTGCTACCCAGCTCGCATTTGTAGCTAACGGGGTCTTTGGTGCTTGTGATTCTATTGCCTGGACGGCACAGCGAATTGGTAGTACCACCCGCTTTGCACTCGGTTATGGCCCGCAACTAAGCTACAATTTCCCTGTGGGGGGCACCTACTCCGTTTGTATGGAAGTGTTCCGAGTGGATGATAATGGGGTTCGTTGTAGTCGCCGGCGTTGTCGGATCATTGCTTTGAATGCGATGCCGGTGGTGTTCCCTAACCCAAGCACAGGCCTGATCACGATTGTTCCCTCTTTGATAGCACTCGATTCGGCACCTAGCCGTCTGCCTAATACGCCTCAGCCGCTGGCTCGTGTTAGTTTACTGAACCTACAAGGACAAGCCATAGCGGCGAGTCGGTTTACGCTAAGTACCCATGAAGATCATACACTCCACCTCGACCTTAGTCAACTACCTAAAGGGGTGTATTTCTTACGCTATGAAGATGGCGCACAGCAATGGACAGAAAAGATTGTCTTGCAATAGGCTCTAGCCGCCTCGCCGCTAGCAGCTCTTTGAGTGGCTTTTGTTTAAAGCCGGAGATTGTTTAGAGGACGGGCACGCTGTATCCATCCACACGGACAGGTACGGACTCGTTGCTCTCGCAGGGGCAAGGGCTATTTTGTAGCGCAAGACGATTTTCAACTGCGGCCTAGGTGGCAAACCTAGGCCGCAGCTTTTTCTTATAGAAGGCTTCCTGCTCCAGCTTTTTCCTTCATAGCCGTGGCCAGCGGTTCCCCCAAATAGCGATCGATGCGATGGTGTGCCCAATAAATAAGGGGGGTTAGCACCACGGCCATGGTGAATTTGTAAGTGTATTGAACGGTTGCTACGGCCAATAGTCTCGACCAAGGCCAGGGCTCAATACTGCCCTCGATTAAGCTAGGGCCTATTTTGAAAGCGATCAAAAGAATTACAAAACTATCTACCAATTGGCTAATAAGCGTGGAGCCTGTGGCGCGTAACCACAGTAGTCGATCGCCCGTGAGTAGTTTGATTCGGTGAAAGGAAAAAACGTCCACCAACTGCGCCACCAAGAAGGCCACTAAAGAACCTAGTATAATGAACATTCCCTGCCCAAAGGTAGCCCGAAAGGCCGCTTGCATATCCGGCACGCCTTGCTCTACGGCTTGAAGCTGCCACCAATCAGCAGGCGCTAGGGCAATAGCTACGAAAATCATCACAAAGGCATAGCTAATTAGTCCCACTGTTAGGAAG
>DAINNZ010000174.1:0-7624 GCA_036735605.1 Lewinella sp.
TGAATTAGTTAATAAATGCTTATGTGTCAAAAATAAGCTTTATAACTCAAATTTCCAAATATTAAATGATATTTTTTTTAAAAAATGTCTTCTATTTGACAATTTCTCTCAGTCGGCAGCTAGAAGCGCGTAGAACGCAAGTCAACAAAGTCAATTGCCCCCACCCAACCTTTTTTACCCAAAAACCTTTAGTATAGCATGGATATACGATTTATACCGCAGGAGGAAATAGACAAGCAGCTTTACAATAGCTGTGTGCATTTTGCTACCAATGGCAGCATCTACGGCTACGACTGGTATTTGAACAATACGGCCCGCGATTGGGATGTGCTGGTGGAAGGCGACCAATATTTCAGCGTCCTGCCGCTGCCGAAGGTAAAAAACTGGTTGGGGCAGCCCCATTTAGAGCAGCCACGTCTGGTGCCAGAGTTGGCGCTGTATTCCGTGCGGCCGCTTAGCGCTAAGCGGGTGCAGGCTTTTTGGGATGCCGTGCCTGCGGATATAAAAAAAGGCCACCTCACTTTAGAGCCTTGGTCGATACCGGAAATAAGCCGCTTTGAACTTAGTGCTGCTAAGGGGCAGCTACTGGATTTAAGTCCGCTCTACGAACAAGTAGTAGATGACTTCCCTGCGAGCTATTTCACGGAGATGGCGAAGGCGGATTTAGCCGATTTAATGCCGAGTGGTCATTTAAAACCGGAACGCTTGGCGAGCCTATATCAAGAGCAACACGCCAAGGAGAAGGATGCGGATTGGCATTTTCACGCCTTACAGCGACTGATGTACCAAGCGCTACACCGAGGCTGGGGCTCACCGTTTGGTTTACAGACCCGTGCAGGGGAGCTCTTAGCGGCCTACTTTTTGATGTATAGCCATGGCCGTATTTTTCCTTTACTTCAGTGGGTGAGTCCGCTTGGGCAGCAGCTCGGGGCAGCTACTCGCCTATGGGATGATATTTTACGCGGTCATAGTGGCCGGCCGCTGCGTATAAAGCGGGAGGAAGTACTGGGCGCATTGGAAGGAAATACTTAAAAGAATTTTAAATTGATCGCAAACTGCCCTTGAATTGTTAAAGTATTTTAAATTTAGGGCTGCTAAGGACAATTCAGCAAGTAGCTAGGAGCGTTTTAGCGAAGAACCATTTCGTAAAGCGTATTGTAGCGATGGGCGTTTGGTGAAAACCGTTCGGGCATCAGACAAATAGCGTAAACCTATACTACCATGAAATATTTCCTTTTTCTTGTGTTACTGTTGTACAGTTTTGGTCTCCTTGGCCAAGGCAGCAGTGTCAATTTAGAGCAAGCGCAGTATGTAGAGCGTTACAAAGACATTGCCATTCGTGAAATGGAGCGCTCCGGCGTGCCCGCTAGTATTAAGTTGGCGCAAGGTATTTTAGAAAGCGATGCAGGACGTTCGTTCTTAGCGCGTAATGCTAACAATCATTTTGGCATCAAATGCGGTAGCAACTGGAATGGGCAGGAAGTCTATCGGGAGGATGATGACTACGACGATAAAGGCCAGCTTATAAAGAGTTGTTTTCGAGGCTACCGCAATGTGGAGGCTAGTTTTGTGGCACACAGTGAATTTTTACGGGATCCAAGTAAAGCATTTCGCTATGGTTTTCTTTTCCGCTTAGACCCTACCGACTATGCGGCCTGGGCAGAAGGTCTTAGAAGAGCGGGCTATGCGACCAACCCGCGCTACCCTGATTTACTAATTAGCCTCATTGAGCGCTACCAGCTGTATCGATACGACCAAGCGCAGTCGGGCGGGAGCATCAACAACCCAATCGACGTTGAGACGCCAACGGCGGAATTAGTAGCGGGTATTATGCGAACAAATGACGTCACCTACTTTGTTTCCGATCGGCCGATCAGTTTAAGTGAAGTAGCTAGGCGAGTAGATTTAAGTGTAAACAGGTTAGCCGATTATAACGAGTATATCGCTGGAGAAAATCAGCAGATAGAGGCTGGGCAGCGGGTATTTGTGCAGCCCAAGCGGAATAGCTACCGAGGCAAGACGATGTATCACACCGTTTTGGCCAGCGAAACGATCCAAGAAATTGCAGATCGTTACGCTATCAAAGTGGATAAATTGCTAAAACGTAACCGGCTACAAACGGCGGCTCAGCGAGTGGCCACCGGAGAAAAATTGAAGCTCAAAGGCGGTAAGGTGAAGGACGCGCCGCAAATTGGTGGTACGCCTATCCCTGGCTCTAATACGCCTAGTATTCCTACTCGCCCAGACGGTAGCTTAGATATTGACGTGGACAATCCGCTACCGCCTACCGTACCGCCTAGCACACCGCCTAGTACACAGCCGGGGAGCGTAGTGATCCCCCCTCGGCCGGTGGAGCCTAATCCGCAGCCACCCTCTACCAACCAGCCTGATTTTGGCGGGGGCCAAGTCAGGCCTACTACACCTAGCCAACCAAACATAGTGCCACCAGTTTCTACGCCCAACACACCTGCCCCGCCCTTAGCTACCGAGCGGTACCATAGTGTAGTACAAGGTGATACGCTTTTCAATATAAGCAGGCGTTATGGACTTACGGTGGATCGGCTCAAACAACTTAACAACCTAAGCGGGGATACGATTTCTATTGGGCAGCGACTGAAAGTTGAGTAAATTCAGGAGAGATTTTGTAACTTTGGGCAGGAATTTGAATAGCTGCTGTTTGTAGTTAACAAAAGCTGTTTGGCCGCCTATCAGGCAAAGTTGCTGGAATATAGTTGTTTGCGTACGCTAGCGATGAGTTAGATAGCTGCTCTGGCGAGCTTTGCCCGAAACATCTTACTTTACGGATATAATAAAATTACTTAGCGTATGCAAACGGCATTCTACACCCAAGAAAAATATCTAGCACGGGCTGCTGTTGAGGGCGCTGCTGCTAAAAGCAGTAGCATTTTAGCAGCCACTAGGATGAAGAGCATCGCGTTGAGTGCAGCCTTCCTATTGGTTAGCAGCTTACCTGCGCAATTTCTTGATCTACTCGACAATGAGGGAGGCTACCTATTTGGTATCAAAGCAGGGCCAAGCATTGCGGCTCAAAACTGGAGTGGTTTGCAAACAAGTCCGTTATTGACTTATCACGGCGACCTATTCCTAGAGTCGATTCCCGCTCAAGGGCAGTTCAGTTTATGGACGTCGCTAGGTTACCACATTCGCGGCAGCCGGATTACGAGAAGAAATGGTGTTGACTTTTCGGGGAATATTTTCCGAATTCCGGGGGAGTCTTTCCAGTTCAGGAACTTATCCTTAGCCGCTGGTGGCAAGCAAGTGTTTAAATACACCGCTTTGGGAGATATTTTCTATACACTGGGTGTGCGCTTGGAGTATAATATAAGCACCAATTTAGGAGATTTCGACGAGCTGAATAATTTGGGGAATGTACGCCTTTTCTACCCCCTTAATAGTTACGACTTCATCCGCCGCGTCACCTATGGCGTGAGTGCAGGCGGGGGGATCGATATTCCTTTGAGTGAGACGGTAGGTGCTTTCATCATGGTAACGGTTGCGCCTGATTTGAGTATGCAATACAATCAGCCGCCGATCGATAATGTAGTAGATCCTTTCCGCCCGGGACAAACGATACAACTGAGCGAGCGTAGAATCCGTAATTTCAGCCTAGAGATCAGCGCAGGCTTTCGGTTTTTACGCAAAATCATTTACATTGACTAGGCAAGCCAAGCAGCTTATGCGGCTACCGATCCGTCTGTGGCAAGAGTGGACGAGCCTCCTCTTTCCAAAGCTCTGTTTGGTGTGCGAAAAGGGAATAGCGGCTCACAGTGAGGATGCGATTTGTGCTGCTTGCCTACAGTCTTTACCCTACACCGATTATTATCTACTACCTGAGAACCCTGTGACGGATCGCTTGGCGGGACGCGTACGATTAGTCTTTGGGGGTGCCTACTGCTACTATCGCGCTAGTGGCACCATGCAACCCATAATTCACGCTTTAAAATACTATAACCGACCTGAAATTGGGCTGGCGTTGGGCTACGATTATGGGCAGCAGCTGAAGACTGTACAATCGCTTACCGACATCAACTATCTAATTCCAGTGCCTATTCACCCAAAGCGTTTACACCAAAGGGGTTATAACCAAGCTGAACGAATAGCGGCGGGTATGGCCAAAGCGCTAGCAAAGCCCTTATTAATAGATGGTTTAGTTCGGAAGCATTTTGAGGCTTCGCAGACCAAAAAGGGCCAAGACGATAGAGCCCAAAACGTAGCCAACGTATTTGCTGCGGGAGCGCATGATCTAGCAGGCCAGCACCTACTTTTAGTGGATGATGTGCTCACTACAGGTGCTACACTAGAGGCTTGTGCAGACCAATTGTTGGCGGCCTACCCTGGTGTTCGACTTAGTTTAGCGGTGCTAGGAGTTACAGAAGGCTAGCTGCTTGTGGTGTGCCAAGGTGATTAGGTTTCTGGTTCCTACTCACCTTAGCACAGCCTTAGTCCTGTTCGGCAGGTGGTTAAACGATCCTATTATTTGCCCCCACCAAGGATGAGTGGTAGGCCTTTGCTTCCCTCGCCACCTACGACGATGACTTTGCTATTGGGGCTTTTGGCTAGTTCTAGGGTAGCCTCTATACCTTTATCTTGCAAAATTTTATCGGAAAGGCTTGCGGAGAGTACGCGGTTGGCGGCGGCTTTGGCTTCTGCTTCGATAAGGCGGCGTTCTGCTTCTTGGCGCTCGCGAGTGAGGATATACTCGTATTTCAAGCTAGCCTGCTCGGCTTCTAGTTTTTCTTCGATAGCCGTACGAACTTTATCGGGCAGTTGAATATCGCGAATCAGGATAGCCCGAAGATCTATGAAGTTTTCATCTAATGACTTGGCGAGGTCTTCGGTGATGAGCGTTTGTACTTCATCTCGGCGGGTGCTGTAGAGTTCCTCGGGGGTAAATTTACCGATGATTTGGCGCACGCTCGCTCTTACCTCTGGGCGTACGAGCCGCTCTAGGTAGTCGCGGCCGAAGCTTTCGTGCAATTGCCCAATTTTATCGAATCTAGGTCGAATTCTAGCGGTCACATCCACTTTGATATTCAGGCCGTTGCTGGATAGCACTTCCATTTTCTCTTCTAACTGTAGTTCCCTAACTTCATACACATACATCGTATTCCAAGGTGCTAGCACGTGGAAGCCTGGCTGGTAGAGATTTTCTTTATCGAGCCCGCCGGAAAAGCGTTTGAAGAGTACGCCTCTTTGGCCGGCTTCGATAGTAATAAAAGTAGCATTGCTGAACATGATGATCAGGATTAGGGCTAAGAAGCCAAGGATGCCAAAGGTAGTGAGTCGTTTTTGGTTCATTATCTAGTAATAATTAGACGAAGGAAAGATCAGTAAGCCGTCTTGCGCTTTGAAGGGACACTTGCCCCTGCACGCCGTGCCAGCCTATTTTGTTGCTAGCAGTTATGCGACAATCGTCCTACAAACGTAGGAAGAGCCGGCCGCTTATTTTACAACAAGCGATCCATTCAAAAGTTGGGGTTAAGCAGACAATTGGCGAGGATGGAAAGTTGCATTAAATAGGTTCGAGTACTTAGCATTCTCTATCTTTGTGTTCACAAGCGATTTCACAAGAGCAAGCAGCATGGCGAATCAGACCCCTAAAATAGTTATTATTGGTGCCGGCGTAGCAGGATTGATTGCTGCGCGTCATTTGGAAGAAGCGGGTTTTTCCCCGCTACTTTTAGACGCCTCCGACCGGGTGGGTGGCCGTTTACAAACGGAGGAAGTACAAGGTTTTTTGCTAGACCGGGGCTTTCAGGTATTGCTTACGGCTTATGAAGAAGTGGAGCGCTACCTCGATTTAGCGGCCTTAGAGATAGGCACCTTTCGGCCCGGTGCGCATGTGCATACGCGCACGCAGCACTTTCGTTTTGTAGATCCGCTGCGGGAGCCTGCCCAAGTGACGCGTTCGCTGCTATCGCCTTTGGGTGTTTTGCGAGACAAGATACTGCTTGGGCGCTTAAATTTTAGGCTTCGCCATAAATCTGCGGCAGACTGTTTCAAGGGGTATGAAACGCTGCCCACCATTGATTATTTGCAGCAATGGGGTTTTTCGGAACAAATTATAGAGCGGTTTTTCCGGCCATTTTTTGGCGGCATTTTCTTAGAGCAAAGCCTTCAGACACCAGCGGGGCTGTTTCGTTTTGTATTTAAGACTTTTGGTCGAGGGGCGGCGGCTCTTCCGAAGGGAGGAATTGAGGCTATACCGAAGCAGTTGGCGGCAACCCTGCAAAAAAGCACTTTCCGGTTCAACACCCGCGTAGAAAGTATTGAGGGCGGCAGCCTACTTCGCCTATCTAATGGCGAAACACTACCAGCCGATGCGATCATCGTAGCATGTGCGCCTGAGCCCCTATTAGCAGGGCTGGCGAAGCAGCGCACTGAATGGAAAGCCACCACTAACCTATATTACTACAGCAGCCGCCGGCTGAAAGAAAACAAGCTAATTAATATCGTCTTTGACCCCACGAGTACGATCAATACCTTTTCGGTACTTAATGAGGTGGTGCCTTCATATATGGGGCAAAAAAAGGGTGGCTCTTTGATCTCTATCACTTTAAAAGCAGCCTTACACCCCGACGAAGACGTAGCGCAAGCAGAGCAAGACCTGCTTCGGCATAGTAAATTGCCTTCCGATGCGCTCACTTTTTTGAAGCGCTATGATATTCGGCAAGCACTTCCGAATATGCAGTATCTATCGTACAGCTACGATCCTTCTCACAGTCGGCTTACCGATCGGATTTTTCTAGCGGGCGATCAGCAATTAAATGGTTCTTTAGATGCAGCAATGCGTAGTGGGCGCTTGGCTGCCTTGGGGCTCTTGGAAGTTTTAGAGCGGTCTTAAGCCTCGCTGCCCCGCTTTAGCCGTCTGATTTTATAGGGTCTTTTATCTTGCGACTCGTAGTAGGTTCGCATTTGTATTTCCACCACAATGCCAATGGTAATGAGTTGGATCCCAGCTAGTAGCAGCATCATGCCAAGCACCATAATGGGTTTACCCCAAATATCATTCCCCATAAGTTTTAGCACCAATAGATAAGCGTTAATCAACACGCCGATTGCGAGCAAGAAAAGGCCCGACTGGGCAAACAAGTGCATAGGTTTGGCCATATACTTTTTCAAAAACAGCATCAGAAGGAGATCGCTCACCACTTTGAAGGTGCGGCCTAGGCCATATTTGCTCTCGCCAAATTGGCGGGGGTGGTGTTTGACGGGTATCTGCGTAATACGAGCGCCTTCTAGTGCTGCTAAGACGGTAATGAAGCGATGTAATTCACCATACACCCCTAAGTCTTTAGCTATTTCTGCGCGAAAAAGCTTGAGGGCACAACCATAGTCGCGCAGATGAACCCCACTACTTTGGCGGATAATGTAGTTGGCGATCCGGCTAGGAATTTTACGCAACAGGGCGTTGTCTTTTCTATTGACGCGCTCGCCTACCACTAAATCCCAGTCTTCGGCTATGGCTAGCTGAAGCAGCTGAGGAATATCGGCGGGATCATTTTGCAAATCGCCATCCATCACATCGTGAACTTGGCTCGTCTCTTCAGTGGTGCGATGATCTTTGACCATTTGGTAAGGATGCATCACATAGGACCGAATC
>DAINNZ010000175.1:0-7601 GCA_036735605.1 Lewinella sp.
CGAAACTTCATTGGTATTGAATTCAACAAGGAAGTAAGTGATATTGATTTTGACATGACCATCCGCCCGCAAATGCGTGTAGCGATAGCAGATAATCTCATGGTCGGTATCGTAGCAGGGGTGCCTGTGAACCGAGAGCGAGAAAGATTCAGTTCCTTCCTACGGCTCATCTACGAACCAGGGCATAAGTTGGGGCATAAGTAGCGCGGAAGGCTTAGAATGAAATTTCGCTGCAGGCTCACTTCATGGGGCCGCTTGTAGCCGTTTGATGGCATATCGAACGACTCTACTACCTCTATCTGCCAAGAGTTGTCTATTTTTGCCATTCTACAAGGATTATGCCAAAAAAAAATACAAGGCAGCAGCAAGCCAAAATGCTGCGTTGGGTTAGAGCGGTTCACCGGCAAACGGGGGCACTCCTTTTTGTATGTTTCTTCTTCATCTCCATCACGGGGCTGCTGCTGGGTTGGAAAAAACATAGTCAAGACTGGCTGCTAGCCAAGACGCAACAAGGAACAACCCAAGCACTGGCGCAATGGCTACCACTAGATAGCTTGCAGAAAAAAGCGGTATTTTATCTAGCAACGGCAGTATCGCCCACCCTATCTACGGCCGTGGATCGTATGGATGTGCGGCCCGATAAAGGGGTGATTAAATTTACTTTTAAAGCGCATTACTACGGCTTACAACTGGATGGTGCCACAGGCGAGCTGCTGAGGGTGGAAAAAAGACGCGCCGATTTTGTTGAGCAGTTACACGACGGCTCGGTGGTGGATCGCTTCCTATTGGGCGGCGGAGATGTTTTTAAGCTGCTATACACTAGCATTACGGGCTTAGCTTTATTGATTTTCACAATTACGGGTTTTTGGCTTTGGTATGGCCCTAAGCGTATGCGAACACAAAAATAGCCTACGGATGAAAACGATTTTGTTATATCTTCCCACCGTTTTATTGTTACTGATTTCCAACGTTTTTATGACCCTGGCGTGGTATGGCCACTTGAAATTTGAGGAATGGGGCTGGATGAAAAAAGCTTCACTACTAGCTGTAATTTTAGTGAGTTGGGGGCTGGCACTTTTTGAGTATATCTTTCAAGTGCCAGCCAATAAGTATGGCTACAAAGGCAATGGCGGGATCTATGATCTGTTCCAATTAAAAGTGCTACAGGAGGTCATTACTTTATTTGTTTTCGTGGTTTTTACCCTGCTTTTTTTTAAAACCGAAACGTTGAAATGGAATCATTTAGCGGCGGCCTGTTGCTTAATAGGGGCGGTGTATTTTGTATTTAAAAATTAGGTTTTTATGGACTGTCCGCTCTGTGGAAGCTTCCTCGCTCACCGGATCGATTCGATCTATTACCGCTGCTCGCTATGCGACGGCCTAGTAATGGATGCGGCTGCCCACCCGGCGCCAGCAGCGGAGCTACAACACTATCTGACGCACAATAACGACGTGGAGGATCCGCGTTACCAGGCTTTTGTAGCACCTATTGTGGATTTTGTTATAGCCAACCGGCTGCCTACGGAAGAGGGGCTTGATTTTGGTTCGGGCAGTGGGCCAGTTATCTCTAAGCTTTTGCAAGACAAGGGCTACCACATTGTGCAATATGACCCCTATTTTGCGAATGAGCCGGCGCGCTTGGAGCAGTCCTACCACTACATCCTTAGCTGTGAGGTGATCGAGCATTTTTTTCAGCCGGCTATCGAATTTCGGCGGCTTCGGCGGCTACTGTTAGCTGGCGGCCAATTGATCTGCATGACGCACCTGTATGACGATCGCATCCCGTTCACCAACTGGTATTACCGCAAAGACCCAACGCATACCTTCATCTACACAGCGGCGACCATTCGCTACATCGCTGCCCATTTTGGTTTCGATCAACTGCTCCTCGAAGGCCGCTTGCTAGTGCTAGGGGTGGAGGGATGATGCCTAGAGCCACAATGCCTCGAATAAGTCTATTCTTTTTCTAACCAAAAAAAGCGGCTTAGTTGGAAGTTTTTTCGGCCTTCTACACCAGGGAACACGGCTGTTTGGGCACTCGTATCAGCCTCGGTACTTTGTAGGTTAAAGGTAGCTTTTGTTAGGTCTTCACTTAGCGTATAGCCAGCTCTTTGTAGGTAGGGTACGGCATTGCTCACGGCTGTTTCTTGCGGATCTACATACCAGCTACTCGTTAGTTGTTCGGCAGCAGGCATGGTTTTAATCAGTCGCTGCGGCCAGCTTCTTTCCACTTCTAAAAAAGGATAGACCTGTACCCAAAAGAAAAGGACGGCTAGTAAGCCTGACAAGATGGTGCCTCCCAAGCTGAAGTCTCTTCTTTGTCCATAAAGACCTAGCACGGCCAGCAGGCTAAATATCCAGTAGGCGGCAGCCATGCCAAGCACGGCTCGGTAGCCTTCGCCTCGGAACTGAATCAGGCCTGTCATCAAGGCTAAAAAAGTGGCTATAAAGGCAAAAATAAGGTGTAAGACAGCCGCGCCTTTTATCCAATTACCCCAAGGGTAGTTGTTTTGGGTGAATAACTGTAATTGCTTACCTGCTACCAACGCTAACACGAAAGGGAAGAGCAAAGACTTGGCAGCGAAGGCCGCTACTAGCGCAATGCCAAGGGTAATCGCTAATGCTTCTTTTTGGCGCCATTTAAACACTAAATCTCGCCCACCGGCCACGAGGTAGCCAATAACCGGCAAGCTAGCTAGCACACTGTAAAGCAGTAAATTACCATACGACATCCCGCCCTGCCCCCAAAAGGCATAAGTCAGTACAGGCTGCTGATATTGCAACACGCCTACCGTTATCAGCATCACTAAACTGGCCGCAGCTCCTGCCCAGAGCGAGCGATTGCTTTTCCAAAAAGCAAGGCCGCCTAACAAGAGTAAAAGAAATAGTAAAGTTGCCCACGGAGCCACTAAAGCAGCTAGAAAGCTAAAAAATGCTTGGTAAAATTGATACTGCTTCTCTTTGGTTTGCAACAACAAGAGGCTAGATAACCATATACCTAGATGCCCCAAAAAAGCCCAACTATCAAAAGAAGCTAGCTTCCCGAAAAAAGGAAGCCATAAGGAAGCGGCTGCCACCATCAGTTGCAACTCCACCGCCCGACGCCCAAACAGGCGGCTACCCCAGCGATGATACAACCAATAGGCGGCCAAAAATAAACAGGCCGATAGTAGCCTCGGGAAAAGGTAAAACAAATCCGAGCCAGCCAATAATTTTGCCCCAGGAGCCAGCAGCAGCCGCTGTAAATAGCTAGGAACCGATTGCCCCGCCTCGGCACCTAAGCTAGCTGTCAAAGCCCAGGCTTCTGCACCTGGCCAAATCGTGATCACATCCAAGCGCACAAAGAGTGCCGAAATGAAGAAAAAAAAACAAAGCCAACGAAAAAAACGATACCTGCCCGAAGCGACTGGCAAGGCACTCACTTCATTTCCTACCCCTTGGCGCTTGGGCGTGGGTTGGCTAGGCCTTGTACGGCTTTTTTTTTTAGACATCTCTATTTACTAATCTTAGCCTCATTGTTCCTCAGAAATTCTTCTGCTAGATTCAAAAAATTGGTGGCTCCGCGGCCGCCAGCATTGATCATCACGATGGGCATCTGCATATTAGGTGCCTCACTGATGCGCGCATTGCGGTGAATGACGGTTTCGAATACTTTCGCACCGAATATTTCCCGCACTTTTTCCACCACCATATTGGCAAGCCGTAGGCGGCTGTCATACATCGTGAGTAAAATGCCTTCTATCTTCAAGTTGTGGTTCAACTGCTTTTGTACCACCGAAATCGTATCCTGTAATTTGGTGAGCCCTTCTAAGGCAAAGTACTCGCACTGAACAGGCACCAAAACCGTATCGGCAGCCGTGAGGGCATTAACGGTGATTAGCCCTAGAGAGGGCAAGCAGTCAATGAAAATGTAGTCATATTCATCTCGTAGTTGATCCACTACTAAGTTTTTCATCACATCCTCACGCCGAATACGATTGATTAGCTCCACTTCTGCACCGGCCAGATTGATACCCGCCGGAATGAGATGCAAATTCGGTGTTTCGGTTTCATAAATGACCTCGCGTACCGCCAAATCGTTCACCATCACGTCATAGAGCGTAGCCTCCAACTGATCGGCCGGAATGCCTACGCCTGTGCTAGAGTTGCCCTGCGGATCAGCATCAATTAATAACACCTTCTTTTCCAAGATCGCTAAAGAAGCCGCTAGGTTGATCGCCGTAGTCGTTTTCCCAACACCGCCTTTCTGATTGGCGATTGCAATTACTTTGCCCATAATTCTTGCGGTAGCTGCACGAGGAATTTGGCTCACTCGGCATCGTTTGTAGTGGCACTTTGGTAGGGGAATTTCCTATACCTTTGTGCCTTTCGGCCACAAAAGTAGTGATTTTTTCGGCAATCGAGCCTATACACTTGGCTTTATTTCGTAGCCTTCTCTTGGCTGCTTTTGGTCTTGCGCCAGCGTCGCCATAGCCAGCTACCAAGGCCTAAGGCTAGGAGGAACGGCCAGCCGCTGACGAGCGCTAAAAGTAAATTGGTAAACAGCCTACTGCCTTGCACAAAGGCCGCCGCTAACTGCTGGCCAAAGCTTTTTTTATAAGTTGCTGGTGCTTCCCGATAGGTTTGCGTTTGGTATAAATGTACGTTGAGTGTGCTGAGGTTTACCCGATCGCGCAGATAGCGAAGTTGCCCTTCCTTGGCTTCTATTTCTTCGGTAATATGCCGTATTTTGTCTTCCGCCGCTAGGATGTCTTCCACTTTTACGGCCTTCTTAACCAAAATTTCTAGGTAGCGATCGCGTACAGCTCGTTTGGTGTTTAGGCGACTTTCCAGGTCGATCCATTCAGCCGTAACGTCTTGGCTTTCTAGCTGCTTATGGTCAACGAAGCTACCTAGCGCGGCTAGGGCTTCTAGGCTGCCTTCTAATTGGGGAGCGGGCAGCCGCAGGCTTAACTGCACCGTTTTTTGGTACCGATTGTCTTGTGCATATTGGCTGCTGATGTGGCCACCCGCTTTCGCTACTAGGACTTTGAGCTGCTGTAAGCTACTTTCTATATCTTCCACTTGCATCCGCAGATCAGCCGTGTAGATGATTTTCGACGATGGCTGCTCCAGCCTTGCCTCCGTAGTTTTCGGCGGCTGCTCTTCGTCGATACCTAGGGTATAGGAGGAGTAGTCCGTTGGCTGGCTGTCTGCCGTGCTGGCTTGTTCCAAATAACCTTCTTCGGCAGCTTGGCAGGCTATGAGCCAAGTGGCGAGTAGAAGGAGGAGGGGGAAGCGAAATAAGTGGTTCATAAATAGCTTGTTTTATGAGTAGATGCAAGGCTCAGCAAATTTGCACAAGCTAAGCTGATCCTTAACAAACTGTTTGCAATCGATTGGTAGGCCGTTCATGGCCAAGTGATCGCCTACTGAAAAAGTCTGAAAGAATGGCTACCTTCGCGGCTGCCTTAGGTGTTAGACCGAGCAGCTTGTCTTTTTTGGGCCGGCCATTCGTAGGCGATAGGGAAACTTAGCTACTACGAGGCACTAGTGACTGTTCTGGATGATGGCCGTAGGCAGGGGCAAGTCTTGCTTGGTAGCGCAACGGTTGCGGGGGAAATAGTTGCTAGCAACCGAAAGCCTTTTCCCTGCCTCAGGGCCGCCGTAATGCAGATAAAAAACGTAGTGAGTTTGCAAAAAAATAATCGTTGGCGCTTCGCGCAGTGGCTGGAAAGGCGATGGTGGCAGCGCTATTTGCGTCACCAGTCGGCTGCTGAATACTTAAGGGCCAAAAAGCTATATTGGCAGAAAATTTTAAGTAGTATTGGCTACGAGCCCTTGGCCGGCCAAAAGGTACTAGACGCTGGCTGTGGCCCTGCTGGTATTTTTATTTACCTACACGAGCAGCAAATCGTTACGGCCCTAGACCCTTTGTTGGCAGCTTACGAACAGGATCTAGCTATTTTTCAAAAGGCTATGTATCCTTGTGTACAGTTCGTAGTGGCTCCGATGGAAAGTGCGCAATTACCGTCTGCTAGCTTTCAAACGATCTACTGTTTCAATGCCATCAATCACGTAGCCGACTGGGAGGGAGCACTCGATCAATTGGGGCGTTGGCTGGCACCGGCTGGCGATTTGCTCCTCAGTAGTGATGTGCACCGCTGGCAGTTGCTACGGTGGCTTTTTAGGCTACTGCCTGGCGATGCCTTACACCCACAGCAACATAGTGCTAGGGAATACGAAGCAGCCTTAGCAGCCCTTGGCTGGCAGATTAAGCAGCGTCATCGCCTTCGCCGTACCTTTATTTTTGATTATGTCCTCTGGCAGGCTACTAAGGCTTCCTAAGGGGGGGGACGCCCTTGCCCGTCTTGCGCTACTATGCAGGCCCTTGCCCCTGCCTTTGGCCAAAAAAATGGGTACAAAGCGAACATCTCTAATAACAAAACTAGTCCAAATCGCCAGCGCGAAACGACCACGGCATGTGCTGATCAAAGTCTTGGCGGATCATCAAATTGAGCTGAGCTACATGGTGTTGTGTATGCCGTAGGTTATAGAGCAAAATTTCTAAAATAGGGTAGTCCATATCGCCTTCTTCGTCTCCTTCGGTAAATCGGTCGAGTAGTTTTTCTGCGGTAAGACCTTGGATCAAACTTTCACATTTTTCACGGCTGTGGAAGAGATAGTTGAGTAGTTCTTGGCGGCTATATAAGCGGTCGGGGATCAAATCATCGATGGCTCCCACAGGGCGTTGGGCTGCCTCGGTTGGGGCGAAGGAAAGAGGCGGCGCAAAATGGCTCGGCGGGAAGGTCGAGTAGTAATCTAAGAACAAGCAGCTATGAAAAGCCATGTAGTAGAAGCGACTATCGGTCTGCCAATAGTCTGTTGGGCTATACGAAAGGGTATGGATCAGCATATCAATACTGGCTCCCATTTGATTCCACAAGGCTGTTTTTAAGGATGCTAGCATAAAATTAATTTTTCCGATTTTGAAATGCCTTAGCAAGCCTATCCTCCGAACTGCCGCTTATTCGCAAAAGCAACTAAGGAAAGCATTACCGGCACCTCCACCAAGACACCCACAACACAAACCAGAGCGGCTGGACTATCCAGACCGAAAAGTGCGATAGCCACCGCCACCGCGAGCTCGAAGAAGTTGGAGGCACCAATCATAGCAGCCGGTGCGCAAATAGGGTAGGGCAGCCCCATGCGCTTACCGCCATACCAGGCTAAGAAGAAAATAAAGTAGGTCTGAATGATCAGCGGAATAGCAATCAGGACAATAATCAACGGATTGGCCAGGATATTACCCCCTTGGAAAGCAAAAAGCAAGACCAACGTGAGAAGTAGGGCGATTATACTAGTAGGCTTCAATTTGGGCAAAAAGACGGAGGTGAACCAATCTTGGCCTCGGCTAGCCACTAGAATCTTTTGCGTAAGATAGCCCGCAATGAGTGGCACCAATACATACACCAACACGCTAATGATAAGGGTATCGTAAGGCACACTCACATCGGTTATCCCTACTAATAAACCAACAATGGGCACGAAAGCGATCAAGATGATTAGGTCATTAACCGATACCTGCGCCAGGGTATAGTTGGGATCGCCATCGCTCAGGT
>DAINNZ010000176.1:0-7551 GCA_036735605.1 Lewinella sp.
TGCTTGCCTCGGCTGAAAGCAAAATCTACCAGATTGAAAAGTTGCATTAAATAGGCCCGAGTACTTACACTGGCGTGTTTTATCTTTGGGGATCGCTTCGCTCGGATTTGGGAAAATCATTGCGCCCTTATAGGCGTCTTTGGCAAATCAAAAAACGTAGGCATAGCCACCATGAAGTAGCCGCCGATTGCGTGCATACTGAGGAGAAGCCTCAAAGGCACCAGTAAAAAGCGAAAGATAAGGCGGCAGCTAATTTAATTTGCGGCAAGTTGATACTTATGTTATATTTGTGTTAATTATACACATATTTATCATGCAAAGTTCCCCACGTGTTTCCGTTGATTACGTCGTAGTCGGCTTTTTTATCATATCTGTACTGCTTAGTTGTTGCTTCACAAGCTGTAGCAAGAAAGAGGGCGACTACCTCCGCGTACTTGTTTTCTCTAAAACGGCGGGTTTTCGGCACAGCTCTATTCCGGCTGGGCAGCAGCTTTTTTTTGAGCTAGCAAAGCAACACGACTTTCAAGTAGATACCACCGAAGATGCTTCGGTCTTCAACCAAAAAGACTTAGAACAGTACAATGTAATTGTCTTTTTGAGCACAACGGGCGATATTCTAAATGCCGAGCAAGAAAATGCGCTACGGCAATTTATGCAAGCGGGCGGCGGATGGCTAGGCATCCATGCTGCTGCTGATACAGAATATGAATGGTCGTGGTACAACGAGCTGGTGGGAGCCTATTTTGATGGCCACCCTAGTGACCCCAATGTACGCCAAGCGACCATAGTGTTGGAAGACAGCACCCACCTAAGCACGGCGCACTTGCCCCAGCGATGGGAGCGCAGTGATGAGTGGTACAACTACCGGAATATGCAAGCCTTCCAAACGCTGATGCGCTTGGATGAAAGCACCTACGAAGGCGGCACCAATGGCGACAACCATCCCATCGCTTGGTATCGGGAGTTTGAGGGCGGCAGGATGTTCTACACCGGCGGAGGACATACCGATGAATCTTTTGCAGAGCCTGATTTTATTCAACATTTATGGGGCGGGCTGCAATACGTGGCAGGGCCTAAACGCCGCTTAGATTTTAGCCAATCGAGCTTTACACCCGAGGAAAATCGCTCCCCTGTGGAACCGCTCGTGCAAGGTATGTTCGAGCCGATGGAGCTGGAAATTCTGCCCGATGGTCGCCTCCTTTGGATACAGCGAAGAGGGGAAATTATGCTCTACGATCCTGAATTTGAGGCGCATACCGAAATTGTGAAAATGGATGTTTGGACGGAGCACGAAGATGGCCTACTTGGTATGGCAATCGATCCTAATTTTAAGGAAAATAACTGGCTCTACCTTTACTACAGCCCCAACACAAAGGAATCGGTGAATCAGCTAAGCCGTTTTAAATGGATAGGTAACGCCCTTGATCTAGCCTCCGAGCAAAAGATTCTGGCTATACCAGTGGATAGAAACGAATGTTGCCACAGCGGAGGAAGTATTGAATTTGGCCCCACTGGCTTGCTTTACCTCAGCGTAGGAGACAATACGAACCCCTTTGATAGCGACGGCTTCGCGCCTTTGGACGATAGCAAGGAAATTCCTAACTTCGACGCCCGCCGAACAGCTTCTAATACAATGGATTTGCGCGGTAAAATACTACGCATACAGGTAGCGCAAGACGGCAGCTATACCACACCCGCAGACAATCTTTTTCCAGATGCTAGCAAGGGGCGGCCAGAGATTTACGTAATGGGCTGCCGGAATCCCTTCCGAATTAGCATCGATCCGAAGAGCGGAGTTTTATACTGGGGGGATGTGGGCCCCGATGCAGGAAAGGACAGCACAGGCATCGGTCCTATGGGGCATTGTGAAATCAATTATGCTCCAACGGCCGGCTACTACGGCTGGCCGCTATTTGTGGCTGATAATAAGCCCTACCATCAGCGCGATTTCAAGGGCGGGCTGGTAGGCGCCGCCTTCGACCCGCTAGCTCCCATCAATGAAAGTCGCTACAATACCGGTGCTAGAGAGTTGCCTCCGGCGCGGCCAGCAATGATCTATTACCCTTACGATGTGTCGAAAGAGTTTCCTTCTCTAGGCGATGGTGGCCGTAACCCGATGGCTGGTCCCGTTTATTATAAAGACCAATATGCTGGCGAACATGCCTTTCCAGACTACTACAACGCCAAGTTTTTCTTCTACGAATGGATGCGCGACTATATCATGGCAGCCAAGCTCGATGAAGAAGGAAAGGTAGTGTCTTTTGAACGATTTTTGCCTAATTTAGACCTATTACACCCCATGGATATGCTCTTCGGCCCCGATGGTAGCCTCTACATTCTAGAGTATGGCAAACTTTGGTTCAAGAAAAATGACGATGCCCGACTACTGCGCATCCGCTTCAATGGCGGTAACCGTCCTCCCGTGGCTAAAATGGATGTTGCCCAAAGCATCGGTGCTTTACCATTCCAGCTCTCCGCTAGCATCGGCAGCTCTTTGGATTACGATGGCGATCCTCTCACCGCCACTTGGTGGTTAGACGGCACCAAAATAGGGGAGGGGGAGACCCTTCAGCATACCATTACAACGCCTGGCTTGCTTATGCTCAGTATGCGCTTAGACGACGGGCAGGGCAATTCCGTAGAAGAGCAAAAGCAGCTCATTGTAGGCAATAGCCTACCTAGCATCAAGGTTGCATTAAATGGCAACCGTTCCTTCTATTTCGGGGATACGCCGCTAGATTATACCGTTACGGTGAGCGACCAAGAAGATGGTCAATTAGGTGCTGGCATCGACCCTGCTGCTGTGACCGTGAGCCTCGATTATCTGGAAGGGGAGGATATGGTGCAGCTCGCCTACGGCCACCAAGTAGCTACGGAAAATAGCCAGTTCTTGCTCGGTAAAGCCTTGATTCAGAAAAATAAATGCGCCGGCTGCCATGCTGAAAAAGAGGCTAATATAGGGCCAGCCTACCTAGCGGTGGCAGCGCGTTATCAAACAGAGGCTAAGGCCGTTTCCTATCTGGCAGGCAAAATTATCCAAGGCGGTGGTGGCGTCTGGGGCGAGCAGGCTATGTCGGCTCATCCACAGCTTTCCACTGCCGAGGCTAGCTTGATGGCGCAGTACATCCTCTCCATCGGACAAGATGCCCCCCGATTAGCCAATTCTTTGCCCCTCAGCGGACAGCAAACGCTCAATAAACATCGCAAAGGGCAGCCAGGTAGGTATTTCTTGCAAGTAAGCTATACCGACAAAGGCAAGGCTGATCTGCCCCGCCTCACGGCTCGGGAAACCATTGTGCTACAATCGCCGCTACTCGCTCCCCATCAATATAAGGAGGGGGACAAAGTGATGCCCTATCACGTAGCCGCCAAAGACAATCCGCTAAGCAAAGAAGATATGGACATCCTCGTCGCCACTCACAAAGGCTGGAGTTACTACGGCGATTTCGACCTTAGCGGCATCAGTAGCGTTGCGGCCACCCTACTATTAGCCCCCAACCTCACTAGTGGCGGCACCATAGAGCTTTGGGCAGGCAAGCCCGACAGCGGTAAATTGCTAGGTTCCGCTAGTGTGAAACAAGGCCTTAGCACTTTCGGAGAAAACGTCTTGGCGATCACGCTAGCAGAAAAAACTAGTGGCTTGCAGCCGCTCTATTTTCGCTTTTTGGCCGACGTTGATGATCCTTCTGCCGTTATGGGCGCGCTTCGCTTTTTGGAGTTTAAGCAAGGAGGTGCTAGTACCCCAAGTAAGTAGGAAGCACTAGCCGGTGGCACACTTAGTTGGTTTTCTACCGCTTCGCCTAATTCGTTAGGGCGCTGTCTATGTACAAGTTTTTTGGGCATATATGTCCATCCGTACCGACCCGTACGGCCTCGTTGCTCTCGCCTAGGCCCAATACCCAGTAACCCAGTACGGGCAGGCGGGCATAAATGCAGGGGCAAGGCTTTACTTTGTAGCGCAAGGGGGGGGGACCGTCAAAAAACCAGCTATCGAAGGGATTCCTTGTCTTTGCTCCGCAGTATCAACGGGATGCTTCACGGCTGTAAGGAGAGGGTTCCGCCGCTAGACGTAGGTGCTCTGTGGCCACTGCATAGTTTTGTCTCGGCTGAAGGCAAGACCTAGCAAGCTGGGGACTCCAATAGATTCGAGTACTTAGATGATCGCAATAAAAACAGGGCAAACTACCACACTTGCGCTACAGGTAATGTCTTGCCCCTGCCTTAGGCCATGCGGTACAGCATACGTTACAGCTAGTCGTTTAGCGCGACCAAGTATTGTACTTTAAAATGCAGTAGATCGCTCGGAAGCCGTCCTTCCAATTGATTTTTTTGCCTTCTTCATAAGTTCTGCCATAGTAGGAGATACCTACTTCATAGATTCTCACCTTAGGGATTCGGCTAATTTTCGCGGTCACTTCTGGTTCGAATCCGAAGCGCTTTTCTTTGAGTCGGAGGGATTGAATGAGAGGTGTCCGAAAGAGTTTATAGCAGGTCTCCATATCCGTCAGGTTGAGGTTCGTGAGGGCGTTGCTGAGGAAGGTGAGCCATTTATTACCGATGCTATGCCAGAAAAAGAGGATACGGTGAGGTTTGCCGCCCATGAATCGGCTGCCATAAACGACGTCGGCTTGTCCGTCGAGGATGGGCTTGAGGAGAATATTATATTCCTCGGGGTCGTACTCTAGGTCGGCATCTTGAATGATGAGGTAGTCGCCGCTGGCTTGTTGGATACCTGTATGTAGGGCGGCGCCTTTCCCCTGATTGAAGGTGTGGGCGAGGTAGCGGATGGGGAAATCGGGGTTAGCACTTTGGTAGCGGCTGATAGCATCTTGCGTACCATCGCGGCTGCAATCGTCCACTATGATGACTTCTTTTTCAAGGCCTCCGAGCAGGTGAACGGCCTTCACTTTATTGAGAATAAGGTGAATGGTGGCCGCTTCGTTATAAGCTGGAATGATGATGGATAGCTTTTTTCCCATGTGGCAAAGGTAAGTAGATATTGTTATTCACGGAAAAATGCCTATACTTGGGCTAAAATAAGCGGTATGGTAAAGGATCTTTCGTGGATAGCGGCTAGTGGTGTACAGATATATGCAGCACTTTGGCCGGTGGAGCAGCCCAAGGCGGTGGTAGCACTATTACATGGTTTGGGCGAGCATTGCCGCCGTTACGATCATGTGGGGGCTTTTTTTCAGGCTAATGAGATTGCTATGTTAGCCTGCGATCATGAAGGTTTTGGCAGGAGTGGAGGGAAGCGCGGCTTCGTAAAGTCCTTTGATGCTTATTATCAAGAAGCTGGGCGCTTGCTGGTGGAATGCGAAAAGCAGTATCCTGATATTCCCGTTTTTTTCTATGGGCACAGCATGGGTGGGAATATTTTACTGAACTACATGCTTCGGCGCCACCCTGTCTTGGCGGGCGCGATCGTATCGGCTCCGCATATCGGACTGGCCTTTGAACCAAGTGCTGTAGCCGTAGCTGCGGGTAAGCTCATGCGTGGTATTTGGCCGTCTTTTACGCAGAAAAATCAGCTCAACACCCAGCATTTATGCCGCGATAAAGCGATAGTGAGTGCCTACGAAGCCGATCCGCTAGTGCACGATTCGCTCAGCGCAGCCGTAGGCATCGGGATGCTAGAAGCCGCCCATTTTCTAAACACCTACTCAGGAAAAATAAAAATCCCCGTATTGCTCATGCACGGCACCGAAGATCAAATCACCAGCGAACCAGCCAGCCGAGCTTTCGCCGAGCGGGTAGGGGGCGTCACCTACAAAGCCTGGCCGGGCTTGTATCACGAGCTACACAATGAGCCAGAGAAAGAGCAGGTGCTGGAATATGTATTGGCATGGCTAGAAGGGGTAAAGGACGAAAAGGGGTAAAGGACGAAAAGGGGTAAAGGACGAAAAGGGGTAAAGGACGGAAAGGGGTAAAGGACGAAAAGGGGTAAAGGACGGAAAGGGGTAAAGTCTCCCATCGTGACGTTAAAAGCCAACAGCTAAAAGCTAACAGTCTCAGCCAACAAGCTTAGTTACCCACACAATAGCACTTGCCCTCCCTCGTTAAGGTAGTATGCAAAACATCCGCTTCTTCTTCTTATTACTGCTAGCTAGCCCCTTGTTAGCACAGCAAACTGCCGTTTTCGGGGAGGAGCTAGCGAAAGCTGCTCTAAGCCTCACCGAAGATAAGGTGCTGTATGACCCGAGCTATTTCTCTATCCCGTACCCAATGGGCGATGTGCCGGCCGATAGAGGCGTGTGTACGGATGTGGTCATCCGTGCCTACCGCAAGTTGGGGATGGATCTACAGCAGCGGGTGCATGAAGATATGAAAGCTCATTTTTCTAAATACCCCAAAATTTGGGGCTTAAGCCGCACCGACCGCAATATCGACCATCGCCGGGTGCCCAACTTGATGACTTTTTTCAGTCGCCATGGCCGTGTTTTACCCAGCACAACCGAGGCTATTGATTACCAAGCAGGCGATATTGTTTGCTGGAACCTGGGCGGCGGCATCACCCACATTGGGCTACTCGTTAGCCAACGTTCTGCCGATGGGAAACGCCCCCTAGTGGTACACAACATCGGCGCTGGCCAAGTGCTGGAAGATGTTTTGTTTGCTTATCGGATTATTGGTCATTATTGTTATGAGGAATAGCTACCCCCTAGGCATTTCTTGCGAAAAGGCCAAAAAGGGGGCTGTAAAAACTAGGGTTTTGATTCAACCGAGGCTCGCTTTCACTTGTTGGGTGCTTTGGAAACCCCACTTGCGCTACCTAGAAAGTCTTGCCCCTGCATTTATGCCCGCCTGCGCGAGAGCAACGAGTCCGTAGCTGTCCGTATGGATGGACATTTATGCCCGCTTAAAGAAGCCACGCGATAGCTAAAATGATGGTTAAGCACCTTCGGTTAAACAGGATTTGTAAGGGGACAAAACCGATTTAAAATAAGAAAAACCACGAGGAAAAGCTCGGTCTAAGTGCAAAAATAAATTAATTATTAACCAAACAACAACAAAATGTTACTTCGTTTTCTTTTTTTACTTCTTTTTTTAGGCAGTTTTTTTACTTCCGCTCTTGCCCAAATTTCGGACAATTCGGAAAAAGATAGTTTGTACATCTATGAAGTGCAGGACAGCAAAGAAAAGGATAAAGTTCTACACGCCGAGCCGCTTTATATCGATCTCATCCGCGACTTAGGTGCCCGCAAAGGAGAGAAAGAATGGAACGTGGGGCTGGGCATCTTAGATAAGAGCAAGTACGACGAATACGAAGCACTAGTGGAATACGAATGGGCACCGATTGATCGCCTCGGTTTGGAGGTGGAACTACCGTTTTCTTTCTACTATCCATTAGAGGACGATGCTAATGCGCCTAGCAGTCGCCTGCACAGTTTGAAATTGGCGGCACAATGGTCGTTCTTGGTGTCAGAAAAGGCAAAAACGTCCTTAGCCTTGGGCTATATCCACGAATTTGAGTTGCCTGTTTTTGGAGCTTATCGCGAGAGCCGTTTGTTGCAGGGGCATATTTTCAACCCTTTCTTGGTGGCGGCCAAA
>DAINNZ010000177.1:0-7459 GCA_036735605.1 Lewinella sp.
CTACGCCCTGGCCTCGGTAGTTGCTTTGCACCACGAAGTCTTCTAGGTAGAGCATCCTGCCCTTCCAAGTGCTGTAGGTAAGGTAATAGAGCACCATACCAATGACCTGCCCGCTGCTTTCTTCTTCGGCAACCTGGCATTGGAAGACCCCTTCGGTGAAGGCTTTTTCATAATCAGCTAGGGTCGCTACGAATTCGGGCAATGCCTTTTCGAAGGCGGCCAGCTCCGCAACGAGGGCATGGATGGCAGGCAGGTCGCTTTGCTGGGCTGGGCGAATATGGATCATACTACCGCACTACAAATTTGCTATGATACAACTGTCCTGCTAATTGTCCTCTTAGGGTATAAAGGCCGGGTGCTAGGTTGGGTAGTTGAATTTGCTCACTGCCTTGCTTCGCCAGGCCACTACGAATCAGTTGGCCATTACTATTAAACACTTGATAGTTCATATCGGCGGTTAATGTTTCTTGAAGGCGCAGTGGTTCGTTCGCTGCGATCGGGTTCGGGAAAGTGGCTAAAGACTGATAGGGGGCAGCCCATTCTTTGTTACTGGTTACCACTTCTGCAAAGCTTCCGAAGGTGAGTAGGGCAATCGTCACAGCTGGTTCCACACAGCCGCCGTGGTCTCTTTCGCCGCCGTTGAAAAGCTGCACAGTGGTGCTACCATTTGCACGCATGACCGAATCGGCTAGGATAGCATTTTGGAAAGGTACTTGTTCATCTAGGGTACAGTAGGCAAGCAGGGTAGGTGCTTGGGGTGCCCAATCGTACACATCATTATCCCGAAGTGCTTGGCTAATGGGGTGCGTTGGCTGCTCTCGGAGGATGGTCAGGATGCTATCTTGCATCATATCCCTTAGGCGACCACCTTCTTGGTCGAGGAGAGCGAATAGCGTAGCATTGGTTTGATCTAGGTTTTGCTCGCCGTTCTGAAAGGCTTGCATAGCGGCCAAGTAAGGCGGCTTAAAGATGGCTGCAATATCGTCATAAAGCCCATATACATAGTTGTAGCTTAGGTAGGTATAGGCAATGTAGGCCGGTAGGGTGGTGCCTTGTTCGTCGAAGAGAATGGCCGCCATCACCTCGCTGATACTATAAGGCCCTGAAAGGTGCGCCGCTGCTGTTACAACGAGGCTGTCATTGGCTGGGTTCAATTGTAAATCGCGGTGTAAAGCCATACTAGCATGGCCACCTTGGCTGTAGCCTGTGAGAAAGAGCTGGTTGGTGAAGCCGATATTTTGTTCGGCTAGCCAAGCTTTGACGGCCAACAGCATATCGCGGCCTGCACTAGCTTGGGTAGCGGCATGAACGTAGGGGTGGATACCACTAGCGTCGTCGCCTAAACCTAAATAATCGGGGGCTAAGGTGATATAGCCATTGGTAGCTAGCACGTTTACCAGCACCCGTTCGCCCACCCCTACTCGGGAGGGGACAGCCTGGGGATTGCCGGCTGTGCCGTGCATATAAACCGTGAGGGGAAAGGCATAAGTGGTGTTAGCTTCCTCGCCATAGGGAACCGATAGCATACCAGAAGCTATCACTGGCTGGCCAAAAGGATCCACCGTTTCATAGGTAATTCGGTAAGTGCGGATGCCATAGGTGGCCGGCACAGGAAGTAGAAAGCTCAGTAAGGTCCTAGAAAAGTCCTCCTGCAAGGTGGCTTCTACCACAGATTGGCTAGCTAAGGATGGTAGGCTGACGAAAACAGCTAAAAAAGCAAGTAGGATCGATCGCATAGAATATTATATAATGTATCTCTTAAACGGAAAAGACACAGGAAGGTTGGTAAAGATACGGATTTTCTTGCTTTTTCCCGCTTGCTAAGTTTAGGGCAACTGCGCTACTAAGTAGGCCTTTGCCCCAGCGAGCGAAGCGGCAGCCAAAAAGAGAAGGCAGATCAACCGCTAGCACCCTGCCGCATAGCTGTAACGGCGGATGCCAAAAAATCGCTAAAATTGCTGTATTTTTGCCCGCGATGGAGATACCTAGGATAGACGAGCTACGCATTTTTTATAACACCCACATTCGGGCGGAGCTGATGCGTATGGAACGAGAACGCAAGCGAATGCTCTGGGGAATTATAGGCTCTTTGTTGGCACTCTTGGGTTTGCTTTTGGTTTTTCTGTTGATTGAAGCCGGCTTTGTGGTCATTTTACTAGCCTTGCCAGTGCTTTTTTACACGGTTACTTTGTATTTTAGATTAGATCGGTTCCGGCATGTTTTTAAAGAAGCGGTGGTCAATTTAGTCTTAGAGTTTATGCAGCAGCAGCCCAATGTGGAACAGTTAACCTACGACTCGAAGAAGATGGTGGCCAAGGATCGCTTCATTCGCAGCGATTTATTTCAAGGCAATCGGGTGACTTACAGGGGCGAGGATTACATCAAAGGCATAGTGGGCGAGATGGCTTTTGAAATGAGTGAACTCTATGTGCAGGAAATTAGCCAGGGTTCGAATCGGTTGAATATTGTTTTTGGTGGGGTTTTTCTGCACGGGCTTTTCAATGAACCAACGGAAGGGCATGTAGTGGTATGGCCTAGGGAACAAGGTCGTTTTCAACGCGCTAGTATCCGCGAGTTTTTGGCCAGCGGAGGCATAGATGCTAGTATGGAAATACAAGACAGTGGCTTCCGAGAACACTTCGCGGTGTATGCTACCCGAGGCACGGTGGTGCACCGAATATTAACGGAGCCCATGCAGGAAGCTTTATTAGACTTTGTGGAAACCACCGGGCACGAGCTCTATTTCTCGGTATATAATCAAGATGTGTTCGCGGCCATTCAGCATGAGCGCGATTTGTTAGAGCCTTTTTTTTTAAAGAGCAACCTCTCTTTTGCTTTGATTCGGGAGTTTTACGCCGATGTAGTGCTGATGCTTTCTATCATTCAGCGTTTCGACCAGAATCGCTAATTGACCGGCTAGGCGCTGCTAAGCTTCAAACTGGCTCACCCAAGCGATAGCAGCTTCCACTTTCTGTCGTTCGGTGCTTAAGTCGGCTGGACTGTATTGGTAGGCGGCTGCAAAAACAGCCAAGACTTCTTCCAAAACGGGGGCTATACTGGGCATATCGAAGTAAAGCCGGCCTGTGCGCCGCTCAAAAAAATCGATGGGGTAGCGTGCCCATTCCTTTTCAATACACCAAGCGGCCTCGGCGGCGGCTAGGCGGGCTACATCGGTTGTTTCGCTGCGTTCCAGCGCCCAACGGATGATCTCTTCGCTTTGCCGGCCGTAGTTTGCCACTAGATAAGCAGCGCGAGCCGGGTGCAGGCTCTCCGCTTCGAGCTGTTGGGCAATGGTTTGTTCGTAGGCCACAACGGCTGCCGCATCGGCGAAGGGCCCACCATGGAGCACTATCTTTTTCGTATCCGTTTTAGGGAGTTGCCTGCCTGCATCCGCCAGCCGTGCTGCTAGGCGATCTACCACGCGTTCCGCCATTTTTCGGTAGCCCGTGAGCTTGCCACCCGCTATGGACAGCAGACCAGAATCGGAGGCGAAAATTTCGTCTTTTCGCGACATTTCCGAGGCGTCTTTGCCTTCTTCATAAATAAGAGGCCGCACGCCAGCCCAGCTGCTTTCTACGTCTTCAACCGTCAATTGTACGCTAGGGAACATGGTATTGGTGGCAGTAAGTAAATAATTTACATCCTCCAGCAAGGTCGGTATTTTGTCAGGATCGCCTTCGTAGGGTGTATCGGTGGTGCCAATATAGGTGCAGCGCAAACGCGGAATAGCAAAAATCATCCGCCCGTCGCCTACATCAAAATAGGCGGCTTGCCGCAGCGGTAGGCGCTCTCGATCTACTACAATATGTACGCCTTTTGACCAGAAAACGCGGGTAGGGGTCATGCTTGCATCGGCTTTGCGAAGACCATCAATCCAGGGCCCAGCTGCGCTGATAACGTGTTGGGTTTGGATGGAAAAAGTAGCACCCGTACTCGTGTCGCGGCAATTGACAGCCCGAATGTGTCGCTTTTCATCGTAATCGAAATCCAAGGCTTCCACGTAGTTGCTCACGATGGCTCCGAAGCCTTCAGCTGTTTTGAGGTTTTCTATCGTTAAACGGGCATCATCCGTGCGGTATTCCGCATAGTAACCACCGCCCTCCAGGAGGTCGGCTCTTAAAAGGGGTTCTTGTGCTAGCGTCTCTTCCTTGCTCATCATCACCCGCTTGTCGCTACCCTCCACATCGGCTAGGAAATCATAGACCCAAAGCGCCATCGAAGTACTGAATTTCCCCAACGACCCGCCTTTTATAATAGGTAGGAGCATCTTTTCAGGTCGTACTAGATGCGGAGCTAATTGGTGTACGATAGCTCGTTCCGTGCCTGTTTCCCTGACCAAACCAATCTCTAGATTTTTGAGGTAGCGCAAACCGCCATGGATTAGTTTGGTCGATTTGGAGCTGGTGCCAGAAGCGAAGTCAAACTTTTCTACTAAGGCTACGCGGAGGCCTCGGGAGGCCGCATCTAAAGCTACCCCCGCGCCCGTGATGCCGCCGCCTACTACCACTAAATCGAAGGCTCGGGTGCGGAGTTCTTCTAGGCGAGCGATGCGTTGATGATCGATTGACTTCATAGCGAATTGTTTGAAAATGAGAGGAAGACGAAGTAATGCATTCACAAAGATAAGCGACTTGCTTCAATTGCCACAACAGTGAAAATTGGGTAAAGGATGTTATTTTTATATATTTTTGCCCGTAGGGCAGGGGCAAGGGTTTGCTTTGTAGCACAAGCGTATAAAAATATGAACCAATTAGAAAAGTTTGCACAGATTGATACCTTCATCTTCGACGTGGACGGTGTTTTCACAGATGGGTCTTTACTAGTGCTGGAGAGCGGCCGGCTGCTGCGGCAAATGAATGTTAGAGATGGCTATGCGGTTAAAGTCGCCTTAGCCGCAGGCTATCGGGTGATAATCATCACGGGAGGGAACAGTGAAGGCGTTACTATCCGCTTAGCTAATTTAGGTATTCAGCATATCTTCAGCGGCATCCAGCGAAAACTTGAAGTATATGAAGAATTGATTCGCACCCAGCAACTGGATGAGGAAAAAATACTCTATATGGGCGATGATTTGCCGGATTATGAAGTGATGCGACGAGTTGGTTTCCCTACTTGCCCTAGCGATGCCGTGCCCGAAATTCGGCAGTTGGCTACCTATATTAGTCCACTCCGAGGTGGCCAAGGCTGCGTGCGAGATGTGATAGAACGCTGTCTGAAAATAGCTGGAAAATGGCGATTAATAGGATAAAATAAGCAATTGAGTGACCCATCGGGTTTTTGTGCGTCCGAGAGCTAGCAGAAGCACTATGTAAAAGGACTTTTTACAAGGGAAAGGTGCTTTTTTACAAGGGAAAGGCGAGTTGCAGCAGGTATTTAGTAGAAAACAAGGCTATGAACAACAACAACAACACGACCATCAACCGTTTAGAAATAACTACGGCTTTTACGGACTATTTGAAACGCTTTGGCAAGCTAGAAAGTGGAGTAGAGCACTTAATGGAACGAGAAATTGTCATCGACCAAGGCCGTCGAAGAGCCTTACTACTACAAGAAGATCAGGTATGCAATAATCTCTATTATATTCATCAGGGAGCTGCGCATTTAGCCAGGATACACGGCAACAAGCAGTTTTCTACTTGGATTTGCATGGATGACGATATCATCAGTAATGTAGCAGCTATTAACCAACCAACAACAGGCTACAAGATTGAATTAATCGAGGACAGCCAGTATGTGAAACTAGCTTTTGGGACAATCAAAGACCTAGCAAAGCACTATCCTTCCTTCAGCAACTTGATACAAAAGTTGAGCTTACATCAGTTCGCTTTGATGCAAGAACGAAGCAGCCGTAGCCGCCTTTTATCAGCGGCCGAGCATTATGCTTGGATACGGGAGCACCATCCTGAGGCAGACCAGCGCTTGCCGCTCAATATTATTGCAAGTTACCTCGGTATTAATCAAGCAAGCCTAAGCAGACTCAGAAGGCAGGGCTATTCCAATAAGTAAATCTGCATAAAACTACTTTTGATTCGAGGAATATTTCCTATTCTACTTTAGCCTTCGTTATGGTATGGCTCTCCCTTTAGGATAGTCATGGCGCGGTACAACTGCTCTAGGAAGAAAAGGCGCACCATCTGGTGGGAAAACGTCATTTTGCTGAGGCTAAGCTGCCCGTTGGCTCTCTCATACACAGCGGGTGAAAAACCGTAAGCTCCGCCAACAAGGAAAATCAGTTTTTTAAAAGGCGCTTGCCGTTGCTTATCGAGCCATTGGCTAAAAACTAGACTACTAACTTCTAGCCCTTTCTCGTCTAATAAAAACAGCCCGTCTTGTGTTTCCAATCGGGCTAAAATAGTTTGCCCCTCTCTGAGCTTTCGCTGTTCTACACTAAGCTTGCCAGGCGGTTTCACCTCCGGCAATACGATATACTGAAAGGGCAAATAGTGCTGTAGGCGTTTCTCATAGATGACTTCCCCTTGCTGTAGATACGATTCATTGGTTTTACCAACCACCCAAAGTTGTACTTTCATTACGCAAAGGTAAGTGGCTTTTGTCTTTTGGTTGTAGAGCAGGCAGCACATACAAGCTCACGGACGTTAAGAGGGAGGGCAAGATGGTAGAAAAGCCTGACTATCTTCTGGTTGAAAAAAACATGTACCAACATTAATTATGTTGACATCGGTTAGAATATAATTTGGCGAACGACTTTTTTTTGCAATTTTTGCCTTTGTATTTGGTTTTTTCGTTGAAAGTTTGCACTTTTGCAGAGTTATATACTTAGGGTACCTAACGGGATTAGAGTTTAAAGTAGAAGATTATGCCAATTCAAATCCGCCAAGCTTGTTTAGAAGCGGGCTCTTCTCATCTTGGGAGGAGTGCGAGGCTGTTCTTTTTAAAACGATATAATCAACTCGATCATGCTGAGTTGATAGGATATGATACTGCTAAGCCTGTGAAGGCTAGTGGCATTTTTTTTACCATCCATTTTTTTAATCAAACTCAAGTTGTGTATGAAGCTTAACGACAATTTCTTTGTTCGTGCCTTTTTGCTTGTGTTGCTTGTGGTCGGGTTCACCGCTGCTGCCGTTGCGCAGCGAACGGTGACTGGCACAGTGACCGATGCCGAAAACGGCGACCCTCTAATTGGGGCTAGCGTGCTTGTAACGGGCACCTCTACTGGAACAGTTACCGATTTCGACGGTAACTATTCCCTGAATGTACCGGCTAATGCCGAGTCAATTACTTTTTCCTATACAGGCTACAGCACACAAGTGATTGTGCTAACTGGCCAAAGTGTAGTGGACATTAAACTTTCCTCTGGTGAATTGCTAGACGAGGTAGTCGTGATCGGTTATGGTACTACCACGCGTAAGGAAGTTACTTCTGCCGTTACGTCTGTAAAAGCCGAAGACTTCAACGTCGGTAACATCAACGACCCCACCCAGTTGATTCAGGGTAA
>DAINNZ010000178.1:0-6474 GCA_036735605.1 Lewinella sp.
CCCCTTAGAAACCATTGAACGGCTAGAAGACCTCATTGGCCGCTTAGGCTTAGCCAAAAGTGGCACCGAATACAATTGGCGTAGAGAAGTGCGTGAAATGGTGGAAGTGATCCGCGCTAACGACTTCTCAGCTAGCAACATTGCCTTGAGTCGGCAGCGATCTTGGGATACTTTTGCTGCCTTTTTACCAGCACCCGACGAGCGCAGTGCAGCTAGTGCACAACAGCAACTGACGCTGCTACTCCGCAATACTATCGACTCATTAACCAACAACCCGGCCGATAGCACGGCAAAAACCCAAAAAGCAGCCCAACAACTCCAAATACTAGAAAAACAACTTCAAAGAAGAGAACAGCTAGCTTGGTCCGACTGGGCAAAAATCACGAAGATAAAAAAGGAGGTAGGCGTCAAAAGCCATGAGCTGGTGGAAGAACTCATCCTTTTTGCACAAGGCCATACCGCCCTGAAAGCTTTTCAAGACGATATTCGCGATTTCATTTTCCTGCTTTTCGACTGTGCGCGGGATACCATTCAAGAATACGATAGCTACAAGAAGAAAAGAGGACAAATCGATTATACCGACATGGAAGTCTTGGTACTGCGGTTATTAGAACAACCCAACGTACAGGCCACTTTACGCGAAGAGCTTGACCTACTGATGGTCGATGAATTTCAAGATACCTCCCCCATCCAATTAGCTCTATTTCTGCGGCTTAGTCAGTTGGCAAAGCAGCGTATTTGGGTCGGCGATCCAAAACAGTCTATCTATGGCTTCCGTGGTGCCGAGCCGGCTCTTATGGCAGCCGTTATTCGTCACGCCGGCGGTATCCGAGCAGAAAATATCCAATCCTATAGCTGGCGTAGCCGAGAGGATCTGGTGTATGCCAGCAATGCGATTTTCGTTCGGGCTTTTCCTGAAATTCCTCCGCAGGAAGTCCGTTTAATACCGAAGCGGCTAAAAAGCCAAGAAGCGAGCGAGGAGGCGGAGCGATCGGCTCTTTGGCATTGGCACTACGAGCTGGAAAGCGGCTACTATGCCAAAGAATGGTTCCACCAGGTGCTAGCGCGCTCGATCCAAGCCCTTTTAGCTAATCCTCCGGCTATCCGACCTAAAGGAAGTGCGCACTACCGCCCTTTACAAGCAGGTGATATCGCTGTATTATGCCGCAGTAACTTCGACTGTGCTGATATGGCGCAAGCCTTGGAAGCCACAGGTGTATCGGCTGCTCTAGCGCGCACGGGCCTACTGCAAACGGCGGAAAGCAGCCTATTGCTAGCCATGCTCCGCTATATGCTCAATGCCGAAGACAGCCTTTCTGCGGCTGAAATCATGCTGTTGGCGAGCGGACGAGCACTTGGCACCCTATTAGATGATCGCCTTGCTTACTTAGAGCAACTTGACAACATGGCTCAAGCTTACCGAGCTGCTCCCTGGGGGGCAGCAGACCCCGTCATACAGCAGCTAGAACGCCTTCGCGCAACAAGCAAAGAATTTTCACCAACGGAATTGATTAACTTCCTGTTGGAAGAATTAGCCGTTCGGCGTATTGTCATCCGCTGGGGTAAAGGCGAGCAAAGACTCAGTAACCTGGATGAACTCCGCCGCCTAGCTATGGCCTATGAAGAGAATTGCCATCGCTTGCAGCAGGCCGCCTCCGTAGGTGGCTTACTGCTCTACCTACAACAACTTGGCCTCCAGAAGATGGATAAACAGGGCGCCGGAGAAAGCTCCGAAGCCGTTAATGTGCTCACCTATCACCGTAGCAAAGGCTTGGAGTGGCCCGTAGTCGTTTGCCACAACCTCGACCAAGACCTCAAAGCCGAACTGTGGGGTAAAACGATCATCAGTGAAGCCACCGATATAGACCCGAACGATCCGCTGCGCGATCGCTGGCTTCGGTTCTGGGTAAATCCCTACGGTGCTAATGCGCAAGGACTAGAACTCACCGATCGGCTAGCAGCCAGCGAGTGGCAGCAACAAAAAACGATGGAAGCCAGCGCCGAGGAAGCGAGGCTGCTCTACGTAGGCATTACCCGCGCACGCGACTACCTCATCTTGCCGACCGCTAAAAAAGGAGCACCTTGGCTGGATCGCGTTTTCAAATCGGGTAATGCTCCTGTTTTAGACCCACACGACCACGCAACCCCCTTTGTTTGGGAAGGCCACGAAATCGACAAGCTCACCCAAACATGGATAGAAGCCCGAACATTGCCTAGCGCCGAACCCAGCTTCTCCCCAACTCCCTTTATGGCAGGTGCCCGAAAGGGCCGGCAGCCCCACCCCCCGCTAGCCATTAGTGCGGAACAAATGCAACTGCAATTCCCGAAAGCCGATGCCCGCGCTGCTTTTACTTATTATCCAACACTTTCCTTGAGCAGTAGCCTATATCAAGCAGCCTACGGGAAGGCAATGGCCACTTTTTTGTCCTCCCACCAGCAGCAGCTCAGCCAAGATGAACAGCGCAAGCTGGCCGATGAAATCATTCTCCGATTTGGCCTTTCAGCAGATGCGCAAGCCGCTAACTTCCTTGCGCAAGGCCAAGCTTTTGAAGAATGGCTACATCATCACTACCCAGCTAGTGAACGGCAAAAATTGCTGCCCATCCGACTAAGCATCGGCGAGCAGCGTTACGAAAATACCCTTGATTTATGGCTGCACAATGCGAAAGATCGGGTGCTCGTGCAGCACTGCTTACTACCCAGCCCAAAATGGGAAAAGAAAGTACGCAAAGAACTAGCCGCTTTTTATTACCTAGCTTGGGCAGCGCAGCAAGCCCTCCCCGGAGGAATCACGGCCGCTTTTATACACCTGCCTATACAGGCGGTTTTAATACCTATTCCTCTAACGTTTACCCAAATAAGCCTTCCGCTATGAAAATATTATTTGTAGCCGCTACACGGGCAGAGGTGGCCCCACTAGCCGACTGGTTAGCCACCCAAAGCGAAGTCAGTAGCCCCGATCATTATCGATTGGGTAATTTACAGCTATCTATTCTCTACAGTGGTGTGGGCATGGCGGCTACGGCTTTTTCGCTGGGTACTGTGCTAGCACGGCATCCCTACGAGCTGCTTATACAACTAGGTATTGGCGGTGCCTTAGATACCTCTTTGGCCTTGGGGCAAGTAGTAGAAATTAGCAGCGAATACTTCGCAGATCTAGGCGCTGCGACGGCCACGGGCGATTTCCTAGATCTAGCGCAACTCGGCCTATTGGAGCAAGAAAGCGGTATCTTTAGTGCCAAGGGGCAGCTAGTGAACCCGCACACCGCTGTATTCGGTACTGGTTTACCTACCTGCCAGGGCATTAGTGTGAACACCGTCAGCGGCTACTCGGCAGCTATTGAAAGCCTGCGGCAACGCTATCCGGCAGCGCAAGTAGAAAGTATGGAAGGAGCTGCCTTCTTCTACGCCTGCCTAGCTAGTCAGCGTAAGTTTACCCAAATTCGGAGCATTAGCAACTATGTTACCGCCCGCGACCGAGCTAGCTGGGATATTCCCCTAGCCATTCAAACGCTCAATCGCTTAGCCATCGAGCTAGTAGAAAGTTTCGCGGAAGCTGCTAGGCGACCTACACCTCCCAGCAGAGGTATTTGATGTTGAGATAGTCCGCTAGGCCGTATTTAGACCCTTCGCGGCCAAAGCCACTTTCCTTGATGCCGCCAAAAGGTGCCAGCGTGGTAGAGATCAGGCCTGTATTGATGCCCACCATGCCGTATTCCAGTGCCTCCGCAACGCGCCAAATGCGAGCATGATCGCGGCCGTAAAAGTAGGCTGCCAGTCCGTAAGGGGTAGCATTGGCTAGCTTTATCGCCTCCTGTTCTGTCTCGAAGCGATAAATAGGCGCGATGGGGCCAAATATCTCTTCTTGGCTGATAGCCATGTCGGGTCGAACATCTTCGATAATACTAGCTGGGTAGCAAAGCCCTTGTTCAGGTGCATAGGCTTTCGTTTGAGCAAGTTGGCCTCCTTTAGCTTGGGCATCGGCTAGCAACTGCTGCACTTTTTGAAGTGCTTTTTGATTGATGAGCGGCCCAATATCCGTGCCCGCTTCTAAGCCATTTCCTAGGCGTAGAGCCGCTACGGCTGGCCGAAAGGCTTGCATAAAAGCGTCGTAGATGCTCGATTGTACTAGAATTCGATTCGCACAAACACAAGTTTGACCCGCATTCCGGTATTTGGCAGCGATGGCTCCTTCTACGGCTGCGGCCACATCGGCATCCTCAAAGACGATAAAGGGCGCATTGCCTCCCAGCTCTAGGGATAGTTTCTTCACGGTGGCAGCACACTGCTGCATCAGTATTTTACCAACGGCCGTGGAGCCGGTAAAAGAAAGCTTCCGAACGACCGGGCTAGCGGTCAGTACAGCCCCTACTTCCTTCGGTCGGTTGCTAGGCAGCACATTAAAAACACCCGGTGGAAAGCCCGCCTCTTGAGCTAAAGCAGCCAAAGCAAGGGCCGTAAGCGGCGTATCTTCGGCAGGTTTCACCACCACTGTGCAGCCTACTGCGAGCGCAGGAGCTACCTTGCGCGTAATCATGGCGTGCGGAAAATTCCAAGGCGTAATAGCCGCCACCACCCCAATAGGTTGTTTCAGCGTCAGTAGGCGCTTGTTGCGCAGCTGCGCGGGGATCACGTCGCCATAAGCGCGCTTACCTTCTTCAGCAAACCACTCGATGAAAGAAGCCCCGTAAAGGATTTCGCTCTTGGCCTCTGCTAGGGGCTTACCTTGCTCCATCGTCAGGAGGGTCGCTAATGCCTCTTGGTGCAACAGCTGTAGATCGTACCAACGCCGAAGTACAGCGGAGCGTTCGGTGGCCGTCCATTGGCGCCATTCCTCAAAGGCGATGGCCGCAGCGGCAATGGCCTGTTCCGTTTCCTCCGCACCCACATCGGCCACCTCAGCAATAAGCTGCCCTGAATAAGGATTAAAAACAGGAAACGTGCGAGCCGTCTTTTGCCACTGCCCATTGATAAAAGCGGCTGTTTTGAGTAGATCTTGCATACTATAGATTAGAACAACGATATATACAGTAAAGATATATAAAAATCGCTACAGCAAGAGGCAGCGTTGCGGTTCGGCCTGCCTAGAAGCAGCCTGTTATGGGTCCATTTTGCAGTAATGCTGTTTTTTACATCCAAGCAGCTTTCAGCAGCAGCACGCACTACCGAACCAGTCGATCTAGTAGTTGGGCAAGTATGCAGGGGCAAGACTTTCTTGGTAGCGCAAGGGCCTAAGCTCCTTCGCCGAATAAGCAGCTAGGGAGACCTAGGTGCTAGACGTTTGCGAAGCCTCGCAGTATCCGTAAACGTAGCCACGCTAGCATCAAAAAAAGCGTGCGTGTCCCCCCCTTTTTTTCTCGCCTACCCTTCGGCTTGCGTTTTTGCGCGAAACAAGCTTTGCAAGCGGTCAAGTATGGAAGCACCGTGCTTGTTGACGATCTGCCGGCCGTCAATGGCCTGCACTTTCGTGAGCTCGCCCATCGTGCCGGTAGTGAAGACCTCGTCTGCTGTATAAAATTCCGTTAAACTCAAGCGGGCTTCGGCATGGGGGATGCCATTTTCGGCACAGAGGCGCAATACTAAAGCCCTCGTAATACCCGGCAGGCAATAGTCTGCGTAAGGCGTATAAACGGTGCCTCGGCGAATCAGAAAGACATTGACGCCATTCGCCTCCGCTACATAGCCGTCTTTATCCAACATCAGGCCTGCATCCGCCCCCGCTTCGTTAGCTTCGATCTTAGCGAGGATGTTATTGATTAAGTTATTGTGATGAATCTTACTATCAATACTCATGGGGCTGTTGCGCCGTACAGAAGTGGTGGCTAATTGAATGGAAGCCGGATAAACCGGCGGCTTATGCTCTGCCAAAACAATGAGCGTGCAACCCGCCTGATTGAGCCTTGGATCCATCCCTGAGGTGATTTTTTTACCCCGCGTAAGCGTCAGGCGAATGTGTACGTCCTCTACCATCTCATTGGCTGCTAAGGTAGCATGAATAGCCGCTATTACCTCTTCCCTAGATGGCACCCCTTTGAACAGCAGCGCATGTGCTGAATCAAATAGCCGATCTAAGTGAGCCTCCAGCGAAAAAACTTTGCCCTTATAGACCCTTAGCCCTTCCCAAACGGCATCACCGCCTTGTACTGCGCTGTCAAACACACTGATTTTGGCCTCTTCTCTTGGATAAAGTCGGCCATCGATCCAAACTTGGATGTTTTCGTTTTTTGGATTGTATCCTTGTAACATATTTATTTTTTTAAAATCATGAGGAGACTTAAAAGCCCTCGCGAGGCGAACTCCCCCTTCTCCATTCCGCCGTCGGGCTCGTCCCTCGCTCCTCCTAGCTTCATTCCGTAGCGGTAGTTCGCATTTTTCTTTTGCTCATAGTTAGGGCCGAATAGGCATACCTCCTAACTGCGGGCAAGACGAAAGCCGATATCGCTGAGGCGATACGTCGGCGCGTCGTAGCTGCGA
>DAINNZ010000178.1:6484-7428 GCA_036735605.1 Lewinella sp.
TTCTGCGGATCGTCGAACCAACCGCCGCCGCGATTCACGCGGTAAGTGCCCTTGTCAGCACCCCGTGGATTACTTTGCGCCGTTGTCGGGTAATCGCTGTACCAGTCCCAGCACCATTCCCACACGTTGCCGCTCATATCGTGCAGGCCTAGGGCATTGGGGCTGTTCAGGCTGCCTACGGGTACCGTTTTTTGGCGGTATTCGCCTACCACGGAGTACGGTTTTTTATAGCTTCCGCTGGCATCAAAGTTAATTTCCTTGGGGTCTATCGTTCCTTTTCCATTGCCAAAGCGGACTTCCTTGCCGCCTTCGCGCGCAGCGTATTCCCACTCGGCCTCAGTGGGTAGGCGGTAGCCGTTGGCGTTGCGGTTGGGTGTTACTATCCATTTCAACTTGTCATCATTACTGTTATTGTTGGGGTCTTGGCGGGTTTTGTCTAGGTTGTAATAGGGCGTTAGGCGATGCTGTTCGCTCAGCCAGTTGCAGTAGGCCACCACGTCGTACCAGCTAACGTTGATCACGGGCCGGTTGCCGCGACCCCAACCCTCATCGCTCGGCTTATCGCGCCCAGTGGCTTCGCAATAGCGGTCGTATTCCGCAAAGGTGACGGCGTGCTGGCCTAGGTAGAAATCGTCGAGCGTTACGCGGTGTACGGTTTCATTGTCGTATTCCTTATCGCCCAGCACGTCACCCATCTCGAAGGTGCCGCCTTTGATGAAAACGAGGCCGTCATCAGCGGGTTTTGGATGTTCATATTGGGCTTTTAGGGCTTCCAGTTCGTTTTGTGCGGCGGCGAGGTCGGTTTTTAGTTTTGCGATTTCGGCACGCAGTTGTTTTTCGGTGGCGGCGGCGGTGGTTTGGGCAGCAGTTAGGGCGGTTTGTAGCTGTGCCAGTTCCGTTTTCAGCTTGGCGATGGTGGCTTCGTGGCGTTGGGTTTCGGCTTG
>DAINNZ010000179.1:0-7328 GCA_036735605.1 Lewinella sp.
TCGCGCTTGGTTGAGGGCAATGACCTCTTCAGCGGTTTTAGGCGGGAGAAGACTGGCGTATTGCTGCATGAATTGGCGGGCGAAGTCCATTTCTTTCAATCGGATGCTAATACCCATAATATTATGGAAGGTGAAGGTAGAGATACGTCTTTGATCTACGAGAAGCTGCTGAGCGAGGCCAAGCTGGTATAGCTCGAAGGCCTGTCGAAGATTCGGTTCGGAGGGGTTTTCATTCAATTGGCGAATAGCAAGATTGAGTAATAGTTTGAGCAGATCGCGCTGCTCGAAGTAGGAAAAGCCCGCTAGTTGCTCTTGTAGCAACTGGATGAGGATCGCTAGCGGCGGCAGTTGTTGGGTATCTTCGGCGAGATAATAACGGCACAGCTGGTAGTAGATTCCAATAGTAGGCTGTGCCAGCAAAGCTGGTCGGGCGGCCAAGAGCTCCAAGTAAGCGGGCAGCAAGGGGAAATCACTTTTGGTCTTACTAAAGGGTGCCGCCGCCAATTGCAGGGTGGCATTTCGGAGGGCTGCGCTCAACTGAGCAACCAATAGAAAGTGATCGGCTTGGTCGTAGCCGCTGGGTAGTTTTCGATCGCGATCCAGATAAACCTCCTGCCGAAGTTCCTCCACTTGATAGCGAGCGTAGAGATCGTTGACATTCAGGAGGCTCGTCTTATCGATTTGGCTCAGCTGGCGATTAATCCGATTGCTGAGGTGTTTCTCTAAGCCTAGTTGGCGGTAGGCACGGAGCAAGGGAAGCTGGAGTGGACTGCGCTTTTTCTCCGTCTCTTGCTGCTGCCAAACCAAGAAATCTTCGATCCGATCCAACAAATAAGAACGCCGTAGCCGCTGCTTCGTGTCTGCGACTTCGAGCGGGCTTGGTTCAGCGGTAGAAGCAAAGGGATAAACTTTGCAAAGCTGCTCAAAAAGAGGAAGCAGGTCCTTTCTTTGGTTGTGCAAAGGGCAGCCTAGCCACGATTTTATTTGCTTTCGCTCTTTATTATCCAGCGAAAGGAGTAGCGGTTCGAGTAAATTTTGTGCCATTTTATTCTACAATATGAGGTAAATGTACAAAATTTTTAAATACTACCCTTTGGAGGAGCTTTTTGTTTAGTTGGATTCGTCCAACTGACCAAAAAAGCTGGTTTTTATCCACGATATCGAAAACATTGCTCAAAAAAGAAAACACTCGTGTTGAGCGGCGTCGAAACATGGCTCCTGCACTCCGTGCCTACCTCCTCCTTTCGATGCACTGCGATCTTCTCTTAGCGGGGAGGAGTATTACAGCGATAGCATAATCTACAATCTCTAAAAAATGTGTTTTTTTTATCTTACTACTTACCGCACATTTGTAGCATCAAAGTAGAGCGGCACTGCGGCCAACTAACTATATTTACTCATTCTCCTCAACATCTATCGTATGCAACGGACACTTTTTTACCTCATCTTCCTAGCCTTTACTTGGGCTATTCCTCAGCAGCAAGCCCATGGGCAGTGCGTAGCGGAATTGGAAATCCTGCAGACTTTCTGCTCCAACAATGTGGGCGGTGTGGAGCTATTCGTCCAAATGCCCAGACCAAATCTACAAGCCAGCGGCTGGTCGCTGGGGGACGCTACGGTTGTTTATCCTTTTGATACCACCGTGCTGCTAGGGCCATTTTTTGGTCAGCCGATTATACTGCAGCCACTTATTTTAGGAACCAACTGCGAAAGCTCTCCTGTTACCTTTGTCAATAATTGTATCAACAACAACTGCCCCCTTCAGCTTTTTGTGACCGATACTACTTGGGCAGACTGCGGCCAAGCGAATGGCAGCATCACTTTTGAGGTGGTAGGGGCGCAAGAACCTTACCAAATTGTTTGGAGCGGAGGCGGCCAAAGTGGGGGGGTAATGAATACGAATGTGATTGATGGGCTAGCAGGTGGCACGCAGTATTTCTTTGAATTAATAGATGCGACTGACTTTTGTACTGGGATAGCTTCTTACTTTTTACCGAATGGAACGGATTTAGTGATTGATATCAGTAGGGAATTCACCTGCAACGAAGTTATACTCACCGCCGCCCTATCGGGAGGTACACCGCCTTACACCTATACCTGGACAAACGGCGTGAATACACCACAGCAAGTGGTTGCGGAAGTGGGAATTTACACCTTGGTTGTAACGGATGCAGCCGGTTGTTCGGCCTCGGCTACGGTATCGGTAGATCAGCTTGGTGGGATTTCCTTATCGCCCAACAATACCTTTGTAATACCTGCCAGTTGCGGTTTTGCCAACGGAGCTATCTTCATCAATCCCGTTGGAGGACTGCCGCCTTACACCTTTGCTTGGTCGGATGGAATGACCACGCAGAACCGCGACAACACACCTGCCGGCACCTACGAAGTAACGATAACCGATGCCAACGGCTGCACACTAAGCAGCACGTTTGATGTCTGGGACAACAATGAATTAGAGCTATTTATCGAACCCTTCTTGCCTCGCATTTGCAACAACGAACCAGTGGTTCTTACCGCTACGGTAATCAATGACCTGCCTTTTGTTAACTACGAATGGCGAGACGAGAACGGGAATGTGCTCAGTGATAGCCAACTGCTAACCGTCAATACTGCCGGCATTTACCGCGTCTTGGTAAGTAGCGGTAGCTGTACGATCGAAGAAAGCGTAGTGGTGGGCGACCAAAGCTTTGGTGCCGAGATCGTTTTTAACAACTTTAGCAACGACTCCTTGGGCTGTTTTGCGCAGTTATTTTTCTCGACCACCACAAATGCTGGCTTTCCAACTACTTGGACGCTGCCCGATGGCTCCTCCGTCTTCGCCTTTTCAGTAGATGCCAACCAGTATGGCCCAGGCTTATACATTGCTACGCTCACGCCTCCTAATGCGCTTTGTTCCTATATCGATAGCATCCTCATCCTTCCGGAAGACCTGAGCTGTGGCAACCTCAATGGCTTAGTTTACCTAGATGAAAGCCTCGATTGTAATCGCCAAAATGATGAAATACCGCTAGGCGGTCAACTGATCCGCATTCGTGGCGTGGATGTGCCCGAGCGGGAATACTTTGCCTACACGAGCTTTGCTACCTCGAATACTTCTGCTGGCGCCGGCACTTGGTCCATTGCCCTCCCCAGCGGGCAATATACCGTGGAGCTCATCGCTCCGAATGAGCTATTCGATGCTTGTGCCACCAACCAAGTCTTTACCGTCACAGCAGATGCGGTGCTACCTGCTATTGATCTAGGGCTACAAGCCGATCCCGAGCTGGCTTGCCCACGCGTCACGGTGGATGTGAATGTGCCCCTCATCCGGCGCTGCTTCAATAGCCCCGTTTGGGTACGCTACGAAAACACAGGGGCTGTGGTGGCTGAAAATACCCTCATTACCGTAACAGTAGATGAATTCGCCGATGGCGTTTTTTCCTTCAATGGCCAAACGCCTAGTAGCATCGTACAAGACCCCATCACGGGCATCTTTACCCTCACCTGGGCCATCGGCGATCTAGCGCCTTTTGCTGGCGGCTTGCTGAGCTTTATGGTTTACACCTGCAATCCGGATGCCCCGCTAGGCGCCGCAGCTTGCATCACTGCCACAGCCGAGCCCAACAACCCTTGTCCGCCAGCCGATCCAAACTGGACGGGTGCTAGCCTGCGCGTAACAGGCGAATGCCAAGGCGATAGTGTGGTGTTCCGCCTCCGCAATGTGGGCGATGCCGATATGTCGATCGATCTGAGCTACATCGTAGTGGAAGACGGCGTTATCATCACGCCGGTGCCCACCACTTCCGATCCACTAGGGGCATTACAAGCCACCGAGGTGAGCCTACCCGCTAATGGTAGCACCTACCACCTGCGGGCGATGCAAGAACCCTTACACCCCGGCCTGCTGATGCCCATCGACTTCGTAGAAGGCTGCGGCGGCTCCCCCAATGACCAAACAAGCCTCGGCTTCGCCCTACAGTTTCCCGTCAGCGACGATGCTTACTGGATCGATACCGACTGCCAGCCCATCATCGGCGCTTATGACCCCAATGATAAGCTAGCCGAGCCTAGAGGCTATGCCAGTGAAAATTACATCGAAGCCAATCAGCCCATCGACTACACCATCCGCTTCCAGAATACCGGCACCGATACGGCTTTCCTCGTGGTAATTCGCGATACACTGAGCCCATTGCTCGACCTATCTACGCTACAAGTCCTGAGCAGCAGCCACCCCATGGAGCTCAAGATCGATAGCAGCCATGCCCTGGCTTTCATTTACCAAGATATTCTGCTAGTAGATTCCTTCACCAACGAGCCAGGCAGCCACGGCGCCGTCAGCTTCCGCATCCACCCCAAGGCTGGTCTAGCTCCCGGCACCTTAGTGGAAAATACCGCCCATATTTACTTCGATTTCAACGAAGCGGTGGTCACCAACACCTACCGCCACACCATCGAGGAAGACTTTGTGGTGGTGGGGCTCTTCGATTTCCGCCCAAGTGTGGAAAATATCCGGGTCTATCCCAATCCTACCCAAGGCCCCGCCAGGCTCATCCTGCCCGCCGCGCTGCAAAATGAACAGCTAGCAGTGGAAGTGATAGACGCCCTGGGTCGCCCGCAAAGTCAGTACCAATACGGTCAAGGCCAGGATGCCGCCCTCGATATTTCCCATCTACCCGCTGGCCTCTATACGCTGCGTTTATCCAAAAATGGGCAAGCGTTCGGCGTCGGGCGCTTGCTGCTACAACGGCCATAAAACAAGCTATTTTTTCCGAACAACACTAATACACAAGATCCCCAGTACCGCTTGGTGCTGGGGATTTTTGTTTTTTTTTGTTCTGCTCACGCCCAGACCCAGGCGGGTTGGAAGACCCATACGGGCTACGGTTTCTACACATCTTGACGTTTCGTTAGGCGGACGCTGAAGGCGTCAAAACGTGAATAGCCCCTGAATTCATTCAGTGGTTAATGAGCGTACCCCATGATCCGCAACGCTGAAGGCGTTGAATGTGAAAAAAAATGAACAAAAGACCATGAAAATTAAAAGTTCCTTGATGAAATCGACCATTTCACATGCTGCTCCTTCAGAGCAGTGACTCACCGCACTTCTTTTACCCCCGATTAAAATCGGGGGCTATTCGTGTGCGACCCCTATCGGGGGCGATGGTTTCGATGACTGCTCTAGAATTTTTGGGAAAAATAGTATTTTGTAAAGTTATGTAGAAACCGTAGCCCAGACGGGCACGGCGGGCACTGTGTGCTGGAGCCATGTTTCGACGCCGCTCAACACGAGTGTTTTCTTTTTAGAGCAAGGTTTTATCCCCCGCTTACGAAGCCTTCCCGGATTCGTAAGGGTAGGCGACGGTGAAGCTTCCCCCGCCCGCTTACGAAGCCTTCCCTACTTTGTAAATTTAGGCGACTATTTATTTTACTCATTCAATATTTTCCTGTTTTAAAATTCCTCCTAACACGAGGGGAACAGGGGATGAACGGATACATCCAAATGAAATATAGAAAATAATTTTACTCATCCAGTATTTTCTTTGCATATTTTAAAGCAGAAGAACACACATCCCAAGACTATATGCGTCCGCTGCGCTTAGGAAAGGGACCCCAGCACCGCCCCTTAGAAAGTCTTCCTGGATTCGTAAGGGTAGGGTAGCAGCGGCTCTCTGCGAAGCCCCTTTCTGGATTCGCAAGGGTAGGTTTTTTTGTTGTTGCTCACGCCCTACTAAACCCATACGGGCGTCTCGGCCCAGGCGGGTTTACAGACGGGCACTGCGTGCAGGAGCCGTGTTTCGACGCCGCTACTTCGGCTACGCTCAGCACTAGTCAACACGAGTGCCTATTTTTAGGAGCCAGGTTTTCAGCAGCCAAGCATCCATCATTTTGGGCGGGGGATGCTCCTACATTTTCAATAAAAAATTTCGTGCAAAATTTGCATATGTAAAAGGGGAGGGTGTATCTTGCGCGCGGAAGTGCCACTTGAAACTATGATGAACGCGCTTTGCCTTTTTTACCTGGGTGTACTTGGGGGAAAGTGAAGGTTTGGTGCTGGTTTCTTTTGGATATAACAGAGTTAGAGTACATTAGGAAAAACAAAAACAATGGCCCCGAATAGGGAAGAAAAACTTGTAATTGATAATTTAACTCATCAAGGATATGAAAACATCCTTTTTGAGCCAGACGGAAATGTGCCACCAGATATTCTTGTAGATAATAAAATTGCAATCGAAGTTAGAAGACTTAACCAAAATAAAAAAACAGAAAATAGTTTCGAAGGACTTGAACAAGATGAATTTTCAGTTCATGGAACACTAAGGAGGGTAATGAAAGAAGTCTCTGATGAAAATTACAAGAAAAGTGCTTTTGTTGGATATTATTTCAACAGACCAATTCCATCGAAAAAAGAAATAAAAAAGTTTGCTAAAGAAGTTTTAGAAAATCACAAACCCTCCATTGAAGAGAGAAGGGAATATGAGTACGATGAATATTTTAGGATGAGAGTTTTTCCATCAGAAATTAAACTTGACCAACAATATAAATATGGAATGAGTAGTGACGGAGGTTCAGGAGGATTTGTAGTCAGTTCAATCTACGAGAATCTAAAATTGATTATCGCTGAAAAAGAAGAGAAAACTAAAAATTATAGAAATAAATATTCTGAATGGTGGTTGGCAGTGGTTGATACAATAGGATATGGATTATCAGATTTGGATTTAGGTCAATTCAATAACCTTCCAAAGATCGAAAATCAATTTGATAGATTATTATTAATTTCAGGAATAGACCATAAATCGTTTAGATACCTTTATGAATGAGAAAAAGAAAAAAGAAAACGTGCTCTAACAAAGTGCAAAAAGTCAATACCCGCTAATAGCGGCCACTGCTTTTGCACCGACCGTTGGCGGTCAGCTTAAAGCGACCGCAGGTTAAATAACTGACTTTGACAAGTTGAACAATAAATTAAGAAACTATAATAAATGGCGACAATCAGACTAAAACGGACAAGTGAATACAATAATCGAATGAGAGATTACAAAATCTTTATTGACGGGCAACAAGTTGGAACAATTGCAAATGGCGAAACCAAAGACTTTCCTGCGACAGAAGGACAACATACTGTAACAGCGAAAATTGATTGGTGTAGCAGCCCAAATATCTCAGTTGACATTAATGACAATCAGACTAAAAACTTGAAAGTTGGTGGTTTTAGATATGGTCAAATTTTAATGCCAATTGGACTTGTACTTATTGCTTTGCATTTTATTTTATCAAAATTTGCCGACTTTGAATACACAATATTTTTAGTTGCACCTTTATTTCTTTTGCTTGTTTACTATTTGACAATC
>DAINNZ010000180.1:0-7261 GCA_036735605.1 Lewinella sp.
GAAGTGGCTCGTTTATCCCTCAAACGTTTGGTGAGCGACGGCCGCATCCACCCTGCTCGTATCGAAGAAGTGGTGGCTAAAACCCGCAAAGAACTGGAGCAAGAAATCCGTGAAATTGGTCAAAAAACCATCGTAGAACTAGATATTCATGGCCTCGCACCCGAGCTAGTCCGTATGGTAGGCCGTATGCGCTACCGCTCTAGCTATGGCCAAAATTTGCTCAAGCATAGCATAGAAACCGCTCACCTTTGCGCTGTGATGGCCGCCGAACTCGGCTTGCCAACGAAGCAAGTGAAACTAGCTAAAAGAGCTGGCTTGCTGCACGATATTGGTAAAGTAACCGATGAAGAAAGCGAATTGAGCCATGCCCTTATCGGCGGGCAGCTTTGTGAAAAACTAGGCGAAAACCCTGCCGTAGTGAATGCCGTTGCCGCTCACCACGACGAGATCGAAATGGTAGGTATCATTAGCCCCATCGTACAGGCTTGCGATGCTATTAGCGGTGCCCGACCTGGTGCCCGCCGCGAAATTCTTGAAAGCTACCTTAAGCGGATCAACGAACTAGAGGATATTGCCACTAGCCACAAAGGCGTCGAAAAAGCCTACGCCATGCAAGCCGGACGGGAGCTGCGCGTGCTGGTGGAAGCCGAAAAAGTAAACGATAACGAAGCGGATGCGCTGGCGCTCAAAATCAGCGAGCAAATCCAAGAAACTATGCAATACCCCGGCCAAATCAAAGTGCTGGTGATTCGCGAAAAACGCGCCATTTCCTACGCGCGCTAGCCGAGTGCATACGTTTCTACGGCGAGGGGCTTAGCCTCATATAATAGCCTCCTTTTACCTCCCGCAGAAGGCAAAAGGAGGCTATTTTATTACGCCCTCTATGAACGAGTTTAAAAAGCCGCCCAAACTATCCGCTCTTCTAGTATTTTAGCGTATCTTGCTATCCCCTACCCACTATTACTACCAACTCAAGACCACAGAATGCTGAGTACTTGTGGGCTAAAGTCCGGTCTAAAGCCCAAACAGGGTACAGCCTTACGCTCATCAGTAGAAGACGGGCATAAATGCAGGGGCAAGAGTAAATTTTTAGCGCAAGACTTTCTTGCAAGTAACTGGATAAAAAATGAAAAAGCTTTTCTTATTTCTCCTCCTTTTTACCTATACTGCTGCCGTATGGGCACAAGCTACTGCCAAAGAGCAGCTCGCAGCCATTGCCCATATCGAGCAAAAAGTGATGATGCCTATGCGCGATGGCATACGGCTTTGCACGGATATATACCGGCCCAAGACCGATCAAAAAGTGCCTGTCATCCTTTCTCGCACGCCTTATAATTTCAATACATGGGGCGATGGAAAAGAAAGCGAACGCATCTACCAAACGGCTCTAAAAGCAGTAGAAAAAGGCTACGCCTATGTGGTCCAGAACGAAAGAGGCCGCTATTTTAGCGAAGGGGAATGGGATATTCTAGGCCTCCCTCTCACCGATGCTTGGGATGCCTTTACTTGGTTAGCCGAGCAGCCTTGGTCGAATGCTAACATCGGTTTGTTAGGCTGCTCTAGTACCGCCGAATGGCAAATGGCTGCCGCTTCATTAGGGCATCCCGCCCTTAAAGCGATTGTGCCGCAAGGCTATGGTGCTGGGGTCGGCCGTATCGGCAACTATTTTGAACAGGGCAACTGGTTCAGAGGCGGTGCCCAACAAATGCTGTTCACTGCTTGGCTGTATAGCGTTCAGCACGACCCAATGCGACCTCGGCTACCAAAAGATATTAGCACCGAAGAGCTGCTCCGTTTACAGCGCTTCTACGACATGTCGCCAGAATACCCTCCGGTTCAATGGTCGGAGGGCTTACAAACATTGCCAGTGCAAGATATTATCAAAGCTCAAAAAGGCCCCCTAGGTATCTATGAAGAGATGATCACACGAAGCCCCAATGCCGCTAAATGGTATGAAGGTGGCTTGTATCACGACGATATGCCCTTCGATGTGCCCGCTTTCTGGTTTGCAAGCTGGTATGACGTATCGATCAGCCCGAACCTAGCTCTGTATCAACATGTAAGGGAAAAGGCACTTTCTCCTGCGATGCGCGAACAACAGTATCTAGTAATTGCCCCCACGCTCCATTGTGCCTACACCCGCGCCACGGCTACTACCATTGTCGGAGAGCGAAGTGTAGGCGACGCACGCCTCAATTACGACGAGCAAATCTACGCCTGGTTTGATCTTTGGCTTAAAAATGAAACTAACGACTTTAGCAATAAAACACCCAAAGTGCAGTACTACACTATGGGAAGCAACAAGTGGCAAAGTAGCGACGTGTGGCCACCTGCAAACGCCCAGCCGGCACCTTTTTTCCTAAGTAGCAACGGCAAAGCGAATAGCCGCTTCGGCGATGGTCGCCTAGTAAGGGAAGCCCCTGCTAAAGATATACCCGATACCTTCGTTTATGACCCCCATCAGCCCGTGCCTTCCTATGGTGGTAATGTGTGTTGTACCGGCGATGCTGTCAAAGGAGGCTCCTTCGACCAACAAAGTATGGAAACGCGCCACGATATTTTAGTTTATACCACCGAGCCATTTCCGGCAGGGGTGGAAGTGAGCGGCTTCATAGAAAGCACACTCTACCTCTCTTCCGATGTGAAGGATACCGACCTCACGATCAAGCTAATTGATGTATATCCCGATGGCCGAGCATATAATCTGGATGAAACCATTCAACGCCTACGCTACCGAGAAGGCTACGACAAAAGTGTACTAATGGAAAAAGGAGAGGTGTATAAAGTGGAGCTTACGCCTATGGCAACTAGTAATTTCTTCGCACCGGGCCACCGTATCCGCATTGAAGTTTCTAGTAGCAACTTCCCCCGATTCGAACGTAACCTTAATACAGGAGGCAATAACTACGATGAGGAAAAAGGTGTGGTAGCAAGGAATACGATTCACCACTCGAAGCAATACCCTTCACACATAAGTTTACCCATTGTGAAGCAGTAGGCGTGTGGCATTAGACGACACTAAAAGCGAGGTGGTTCGCGTCAATCCCGATCGAATAGCCACCACAAAATGAACCACCGATTAGCTCAAAAACTAGTATCGGCAACCAATATATAGCCAAAACGATTCGGTTGAGGGCGTGATTCGATTGTTCATGAACGAGCACGAACGGATGCAAGACAAGGGGCCTTAAGGCCTTGCTATTTCTTGTATGAGTGCTTTCAGGCTGGCGTAGAAAGGTAGTGATCCACTTAGTGCCTCCTCGAAGCTCAAGTAGCGAGCCCACTCAATGTCTTCCTCTATTTGAGGCACCAAGTCGGCTTGCTCACTACGCATATAGTACCAATAGGTCGGCTTGAGAACACGTCGCCCTTGGCCGTCGCGATAAGTATGATAGGTGGTATGGTGAGCGACTTGGCCTTCGGGCAGCTTTCGCTTTAGTATTTGTAACGATTGAAGGCCTGTTTCTTCTTGTACTTCTCGTAGCGCAGCGGCTGAGGGTGTCTCGCCAAAGTCTATTTTACCCTTGGGTAGATCAAGGTAGCCCCGCCTATAAATGAATAAATAGCGGCCACTCTGCTGTAGTTCTACCAAGCCGCCAGCGGCTGCTACTAATTTGAATTGGCCGGAAAAATCGCTCCAAAGCTGGGCAATATCAGGGGTATAGACGTATATCTCCAGCACCCGCTGCGAGGCTTTTTCGAGTGTGTCAATATATTGGAGCAAGGTTTTAGCCTTTCCTGTGTAGCGCGCTAACAATGAAGTGCTTGGCAAAGTACCTAAATTAGCCACATCCTCTAAAGAGATGAGCCTTAATGGTCGATCGTTAATATAGATTTCGTACATTTGGCCGAAATTTAGTGAAATGTCTATTGATAAAGAAATAGCAAGCCGTTTACTATCCATTGGAGCGGTAAAGTTACAACCCGAAAACCCATTTACCTGGGCAAGTGGGTGGCGCTCGCCTATTTATTGCGATAATCGGGTTTTACTATCGTATCCTATACATCGCAAAGCCGTAGTGGCGGCTTTCGTAGCTGCTGCTGCTGGTTTTGAAGCGGTTGATGGCATTGCAGGAGTAGCCACAGCAGGTATTCCACATGGTGCGCTACTTGCTGATCGTTTAGATTTACCCTACATCTATGTTCGCAGCAATACAAAAGCACATGGCCGGCAAAACCTAATTGAGGGCCAGCTACAGTTAGGGTCTCGCTACTTAGTAATTGAAGATCTGATTTCAACCGGTGGCAGTGCGCTACAAGCTTGCCAGGCCCTTCGCGCGGCAGGTGTAGCAGTAGCTGGCGTACTAGCCATTTTTTCTTACGAGTTTCCCCATGCTGCGCAAGCTTTTGCTCAGGCTGAAATACCCTTCGCTACGCTTAGCAATTATACGGCCTTGCTACAACTAGTGCTCGAGGAAGGACAAATAGACCAAAGCACAATGGCCATGCTACAAACATGGCGCGACGCACCCGCTGAATGGGGCCAATAAAACCATTTACAATGTCAGTAATTACAAAAGCTTCCGAAGCCTTTTTATTTAAGTATCTCAATAATGCCAGCCCAACGGGGTTTGAAGCACCTGGTCAGCAGCTCTGGCTGGATTATATCCGGCCATTCGTGGACGAGGTGCAAATCGACACGTACGGCTCCGCCTATGGCGTCGTCAATCCGGGCCAAGACTACAAAGTGGTTATTGAAGGGCATGCTGACGAGATCAGCTGGTTTGTACATTATATCACCGACGATGGCTTCATTTACGTGATTCGCAACGGTGGTAGTGACCATCTCATCGCGCCCTCGAAACGCGTTAATATTCATGGCGATAAAGGCATCGTGAGAGGTGTTTTTGGCTGGCCAGCGATCCATACCCGCCACGGAGAAGATGCTAAACTGACCCCAAGAATTGATAATATCTTCATTGACGTTGGTGCTGATAGTAAACAGGAAATTCTGGATATGGGGATCCACGTTGGCTGTGTGATTACCTACCCCGATGAGTTAGAGGTGATGAACGATCGCTACTACGTAGGGCGAGCGCTCGATAATCGAATGGGGGGTTTTTGTATTGCCGAAGTGGCTCGCCTGCTGAAAGAAAACAATATTCAGTTGCCATTCTCGCTTTATATCGTCAACTCTGTTCAGGAAGAAGTAGGCCTCCGCGGGGCGGAGATGATCACCCAGACCATTCGCCCCAATGTGGCTATTGTAACGGATGTGACCCACGACACACATACGCCTATGATGGATAAAAAGAAAGTGGGGGATGTGAAAGGAGGCCGAGGCCCTAGTGTTACCTATGCACCTGCTGTCCATAATAAGTTGCTTGCCATTATTTTAGAAACTGCCGCAGCTGCCGAAATAGAGCTACAAAGAGAGGCTAGCAGTCGTGCTACCGGTACCGATACCGACGCTTTTGCTTACAGCAACGGCGGTGTAGCCTCTGCACTCATTAGCTTGCCGCTTCGTTATATGCACACAACGGTCGAAATGGCACACAAGCAAGATGTAGAGGGCGTCATCCGCCTCATTTTCGAGACCTTACAGCGAATTGAAAAAGGAATGGACTTCCGCTACTTGAAGCTCTAATGCAAATAAAGTACAACATTTGCCCCATTGCAGCCGCAGACAACGCAGCGGTGGCTGCCATCATCCGGGAGGTGATGCCTGAGTTTGGCTGCGTAGGCGAAGGCTTTTCTATCCAAGACCCTGAGGTGGATGCGATGTTTGAAGCTTTCCAAGCACCTAAACGTGCCTTCTATGTGGTAAGCGACACGATGGGGCAACTCTTCGGATGTGGAGGTTACGCGCCGCTAGCAGGCGGAGAGCACCCTGCTGTTTGTGAGCTGCAAAAAATGTACTTCCTGCCAAGTATCAGAGGCTTAGGGCTCGGTAAAGCTTTACTAGAAAAGTGTATGCACGCAGCTCTACAAGACGGCTACAAACAGATGTACCTTGAAACGGCTAGCCAGATGCAAGCCGCCGGAAAACTCTACAGAAAACTAGGCTTCGAGCCCATCCCAAGGCCCATGGGGGCTACGGGGCACGGGGGCTGTGATGTTTTTATGCTGCGTTCCCTATCGGACCCGAGCTAGGCCATCCAAGGCCAATTGGTAGTCAGGTGAGAACCGTAGGGCTGTTTCGTAGTCTTTTTTCGCAGCCGCTAGATCGCCCATCATTTCCTGGGCATAGCCCCTAAAGAAGTAGCCTTGAATATGGATGGGATCGTTCTTGATCACGATGTTCAGCTCCCGAAAAGCCATTTCAATGCTATCCATCTCTAAGTAGAGCAAGCCTGCATTGAAATGACCAGCTACATATTGCCGATCAATAGCTGAGGTGCGCTTGTATAGACGGATAGCTTCGGCTATTTCCCCCTGATCCCGTAAAAAATCGGCTCTAGCGTGTACGGCGTAAATACTGTTGGAGTCAAGGCGATAAGCTGTTTCAAAATAGCGCTCGGCTAAGTTGCTCCCTTTCGCAGCGTGAAGCCGCCCGAGCGTGATCCAGCCATCCATCATGTCGGGATTAATTTCCACTGCTTCCTGTAAGGAGCTAATGGCTCGGGTAGTGTCGCCTTGTTCTGCGAAAATTTGGCCTAATAATAGGTAGGCATCTGGCTCGCGGGGTTTCAGCCGAGTTACTTCATTGATAGCGGCTAGCGCTTCTTTGTATCGCTTCAAAATGATGCGCACCTCAGCTAATCGCAGTAGGCTTTCAATATTTTCGGGGTCTATACTCACCGCCCTTTCAATGGTCTTTAGCGCTAGTAGAGATTGAAAATAGTCCAAGTAAATGTCCGTAAGAATATAATGATACCCAATATTGAGGCTATCTAGCTCCAGAGCAATCCGCAGATCGACAATCGCGTTATCAAAATTGTTTTTCTCATACCATAGCTCCGCTCTCGACGCATAGAGCGAAGCATCATTAGGGGCGTTTTCTATCTGTGCGCTGATTGTGGCAATGCCAGGGTCTAAGCCAGGCAGCCGCGGATTAATGGCATCTACGGGCAGTGCAGTAGTATCTACTTCCTCTGTAGCTTTCCCGCCGCAAGCGGCTAGAAAAAACAACAGCAGGAGGGTTGCCAATATCACTTTCCCTAGCGGGCGATTGGGGCACCTATTTAACCACTTTGTTTTTGGTTTAATCATTTGTTGGTCAAGAAAAATTTGCAGAGAACCATCCGCTGCGTATAAGTAAAATAGCGAGCTGGGTTCTTGCTAGCCACCGCTATGGCCGCAAATATAACTATTGGTGGGC
>DAINNZ010000181.1:0-6920 GCA_036735605.1 Lewinella sp.
CAAAGCCTCCTCCCGGGCTTGCTGGGCTGCGATACCATTTTGCTGACGCAGGTCAACTGGCTTATTACCGACACGATATACTTGCATGAAACTACCTGCGATCTAGCAGCCGTTGGGCAAGTGCGCAGACTGGTGGAAGACGAAGCGGGCTGCGCCAGTATTGAAGTCACGCAAACAAGCCTACGAGCATCTAGTATAGGATATAGGCGCGTCTTCTCTTGTGATCCAGAGGCTTATGGCTTGGATACTTTACAACTAGCCATCGGCGATTGTGATAGCTTAGTAGTGGTAGAAACCTACGGTAATCCACCGATTAGCTTTGTGATGCAGCCGCGCGATGCAGGATGTGATAATTTGGGAGGAAGTCTGCTGGTTGCTAATCCGACAGGGGGCAGTGGTGTTTATACCTATCAAATTGATGCAGGCAGAGAGCAACTGCGTCCTATTTTTAGTGGTCTATTACCGGGCACCTACCGTTTGCAAGTGGCCGATAGTGATGGTTGTAGCAGCACGCAAAATTTTCAAATCGGCAATATAGAACCGCCGCAGCTAGACCTTGGCCCAGACCAAAGTATCCGCTGGGGGGATAGTGCGTTGATTCGTCTGCGCTATAATCTCAATCCGCTGGATACTGTCAGGATTATTTACAGCGATGGTCTTTGTGAAGGTTGCCGTAGTCGCTGGGTAGCACCTTTGGCAACGACTGACTATAGCGTAACGTTGATCGATGAGCAGGGCTGCCGCGCTACCGACCGCATCCGTATTACCGTTGAACGCCCTGATGGACTATATGTGCCAACCGCTTTTTCGCCGAATGGCGATGGGACAAATGATCTTTTCCTTATCCAAGGCGACCGCAGCCAAGTGGTGGGCATCAGCGATTTAGGCATTTACAACCGCTGGGGGGAGGCGCTTTTCCGCTTAGCAACGGTGAGGCTCAATGATCCGGCTACGGCCTGGGATGGTACTTATCGGGGGCAAGTTCTTAATCCGGCTCTCTTCGTTTATCACTTTACGGCTCATTATATAGACGGCAGTAGTCGGCAGTTTAAAGGAGAGGTAGTGTTGTTACACTAGCTGTGCTTTGATGATCGGTTGAACAAGTCTAATAATTACCAGTGTTGGCTATCGCTTCGCTCGCGGGGGCAAGGGTTTGCTTTGTAGCGCAAGTGGGGTAGGGGCGGATGCTTTCGTCTTTCCAGTATTTTTTGCCTTAGCCGTTGGATGGGGTGGTTTTTTAGCGTGCTAGATCGTGAACTTTCATCTCAAGCGACTTGTTTCCGCTACTCAACCGACCCAACAATTAAAATCAATGATGCAAAAATTCACTTTACTAATACTATTTCTTTTCCCCTTGATAGGTAGTGTGTATGGACAAGATGACAGCTGTAACTGCCAAGCGGATATTCAGTATTTGAATGCACAAATAGAGCAGACGCCAGCCTATAAAGCGAATAAGGTAGCGTATGAAAAAGCCTTAGTCTTGGCTTTGGAACGAACACAATCTGCGGTCAGTACCTACAATTGTTTTGAAATTTTGAGCCGATTAGTCATTTCCCTTCAAGACTGGCACATCGGAATTTATGAAAAAGCAGCAGATAGTATAAGCAGCAGTAAGGTGGTATATCCCCGTGTCAGTTATGATCTGGATAGCTTGCGTCAAGTGCTGATGGATAAAGAAGCAACATCCGTGGAAGGCATCTATTACGCGAAACTAGGAACGGTGATGGGGCTAGTATATACCCAATACTCAGTTTACGGTAGTGCTCACGGCCAAGGCGCATAAAAAATTTCTTGCTTACGAAACCAAAGGTGTTGATCCTGCTCAGAGGCTACACCACGCAAAGAGCTGGCTTTCACAGGTAGAAGAATTAATCAATGCTGCTTCCTCTACTGTGGGGAAGGAATAGGCAGCCCTATTACTAGGGATTAGCCATTTATCCCCCCAGAAGTGCGAATGCTTTCTTATCTTGTGCCCTGATAAAGTAGGTTAAGCATAGTTGCAGTATGGAAGATAAGCGGTTGTTTCTATTAGATGGTCATGCTTTGGTGTATCGGGCGCATTTCGCTTTTATTGGGCGGCCACTCATCAATTCGAAGGGGATGAATACCTCGGCTGTGATGGGCTTCACCCGCACTTTGTGGGATTTAATGAAGACGCAAAAGCCCACCCACCTTGCTTGTGTTTTTGATCCTAGTGGCCCTACTTTTCGGCACGAAATGGCTGCCGACTATAAGGCGAATCGGGATGCAACACCGGAGGATATTACCCTAGCTTTTCCTTGGGTGCACCAAATCTTAGCGGCCTTCCAAATTCCGGTTATCATTATCGACAATTACGAGGCGGATGATGTCATTGGCACCCTCGCTAAGCAAGCTAGCAAAGCGGACTATATGGTTTATATGGTGACGCCCGACAAGGACTACGGCCAGTTGGTGGAAGAAAAAATCAGTATGTATAAGCCCAGCCGGATGGGCAATGGTATTGAAATACTGGGGCCAAAAGAAGTTTGCGAGAAGTGGGGAATTCAAGACCCCCTTCAAGTGATTGACCTTCTAGGCTTGATGGGGGATACGGTAGATAACATCCCGGGGGTGCCGGGCATCGGGCCTAAAACGGCTGCTAAATTTATTCAAGAGTTTGGCAGTTTAGAGAATTTGCTCGAAAATGTGGCCAAAGTGAAAGGCAAAAACCAAGAGCGCCTCATCGATTTTCGTGAGCAAGCCATTTTGAGCAAGCAGTTAGCAACCATCGATATTGCGGTGCCAGTTACCTTCGACCCAGAGAATTACCAGATCGATCCTTTCAATCGGGAGTACTTGAGTGAAATTTTCAAGGAGTTGGAGTTTCGATCCCTAGCCGACGAGATTCTAGGCCAATCGGCACCGAAGGCACCGAAGGCTACCCAGGGAGACCTTTTTGCGCTTGCGCCTAGTGATACCCTTGCCCCTGCGTTTAGCCAAAACGAAAAAACATCGTCCACTAGTCAGCTTCAGGCTCACTCTGTGGCCGATAAAGACATCACTACCGAGGCACATGATTACCAGTTGGTCGATGCTGCTGCTGCCCGCGCTGCTCTGATTGCGCAGTTGGGCGAGCAAAGCATTTTTGCTTTTGATACCGAAACCTCCGAGCTAGACCCCAATCGGGCTGAATTGGTGGGTATGTCCTTTAGTTTTGCGGCGCATCAGGCTTTTTATGTGCCCATTCCTGCCGATCAAAACGAAGCCAAGGCTATTGTGGCTGAATTTGCAGCTGTGTTGACCAATCCGAGCATCGCTAAAGTAGGGCAAAACATCAAATACGATTTCATTTTGCTCTACCGCTATGGGGTTGAGGTAGCTGGCTCGCTGCTCGACACGATGGTGATGCACTATCTACTGCACCCCGAGCAGCGGCATAATATGGATTACCTAGCCGAAAGCTACCTGAAGTACAAGCCCGTGAGCATTGAAAGCCTTATTGGGAAAGGCAGTAAGCAGCTTTCTATGCGGCAGATAGCCGTGGAAAAAGTAAGCAACTATGCCTGCGAAGACGCCGATATCACCTTACAACTCTACTATGCGCTATGGCCTGAAATTGAGGAAGCGGAATTAAAGCAGTTGTATGAAGAAATTGAAGCGCCGCTCATTCCTGTACTAGCAAAAATTGAAATGGCGGGCATCAATCTGGATGTGCCCTTCTTGGAGCAATACGGAGAAACACTGAGCAAGGAGCTAGCACTTATTGAGGAGGAAATATACGATCTGGCTGGCCAGCACTTCAATATTAGCTCGCCCAAGCAGATCGGTGAGATACTTTTTGACCAAATGGCGATCCCTTACAAAGGGGCTAAGACGAAGACTGGACAGTATAAAACGGATGAGGATACCTTACAAGATTTAGCCACCGATCACCCGATTATTGCCAAGATTTTACGGCATCGGGCTTTGAGTAAGTTAATTGGTACGTATGTAGCTGCTTTGCCGCAGTTGGTTAATCCGCTCACGGGGCGTATTCATTCTTCCTTCAACCAAACCATTGCGGCCACGGGTCGCTTGAGTAGCAACAACCCCAATTTGCAGAATATCCCCGTGCGAACGCCTGAAGGCGCGGAGGTTCGCAAAGCTTTTATACCGCGCGATGCCGATCATTTATTACTAGCGAGCGACTATTCGCAAATAGAACTTCGCCTAGTAGCCGCGCTTAGCAACGATAGTGGGATGGTGGAGGCTTTCCAAAGCGGCCGAGATATTCACCGTGCTACGGCAGCCGGCATCTTTGAGGTGGCTTATGAGGAGGTTACCCGTGAACAACGCTACCAAGCCAAGACCATCAACTTCGCCATTCTCTACGGCGCCGGAGCCCAGCGTATTATGCAGGAATTGAACATCAGTCGTGTAGAGGCTAGTGCCCTGATTAAAGCCTACTATGAGCGTTTTCCTGGCTTGCAAAACTATATGGCCACCAGTGTGGCCGATGCCCGCGAGCAAGGCTATGTGACCACCCTGCTGGGGCGTAAGCGCAATTTGCGCGATATTAATTCGCGCAATGGCCTGAGCCGTAGCAATGCCGAGCGCATGGCCATGAATACGCCCATCCAAGGAACGGCTGCGGATATGATAAAAATTGCTATGATTCGGGTACAAGCTGCCTTAGAAGCGGGTAATTTCCGTACGAAAATGGTGCTACAGGTACACGACGAATTAGTCTTCGATGCCCCTAAAGAGGAAGTGGAAACCGTCGTGCCGATTATTGAAGACTTAATGCGAACGGCTATCCCCGATCTATCCGTACCGATTGTGGTGAGCACGGACAAAGGGAAGAACTGGTTAGAAGCCCACTAGCGGCACTAGGCGAAAGTGGGGCTACAAGTCGTTAGCCCGATCAGGATCAACCGAAGAAGGCTATCGGTTGTGTTCCTACAACGGTTTAAATAGCCACGGGCTTACCAAGCTGCTGCTGATAAAACTGTAGCAAACGTTCAGCAATAGAGAGCCGGTCGTAGTGTTGGTGGAAAGTTTTTTCAGCACACTGCCCGAGGGCTAACAGCTGAGTTGGCCGTTGAAGGTATTGCTGTAAAATAGCGAGAAATTCGCCGGCTTGGTTGGCGATCAATACGTCTTTTTGGTGCTTAGCGTTGATGCCCTCCAAACCGATGCTGGTGCTGATGACGCTGCGGCCTAAGGACATGGCTTCTAAAATTTTAGCGCGCATACCACCGCCACTGAGTAGCGGCACAATGCTGATAGCATGTTGGTTGACAAAATCGCAAGCAGAGGGGACTTCCCCGTGAATGATTACATTGGGCAGTTGGAGGCTTAAGAATTGCTCGGGCATATTTCGGCCGGCGATGTGGAAGGTAAGTTGGGGGAAAGCCTCGTGTACTAGCGGCCAAACCTCGGCTAAAAACCAGTTAAGTCCTTCTATATTAGGAGCCCAATCTAGGCTACCGATAAAGGAAAGGCTAAGCGGGGCTTGATAGACCTCGTAGTTAGGCTTACCGCAGCCTGTATCTAGCCCAATAGGGACTACGCTGCTTTTTCCTGTAAAGCCGAGGCGTTTGAAATGGCCGTCGTCGCGCTTCGTGATGGGCAATAGGAGGTCGTAGGCAGCTAGTTGCTCCGTTTCATACGCTCTGAGTTGTTGGGTGAGCTTGCGGAGATACCATTTTTTGGGTAAAAAGCGGACATTTTCGCAGATGCGCTCCCAAATTTCGTGCTCTACATTATGCGCTCGCATCGCCACTAGGGCTTTGGAATTAGCGCGGATGGTTGCTACATAGGGAGCAAGATACAGCGTTTCGAGCTGCACCACATTAAAGTCTTCTTCTTGTAGCCAAGCGGCCAAGCTAGCTTGGTAAGCAGGCTGTTCGAAGCGGCTGAGGTGGTAAGAGCGGCCTTGTAACAGGTTTTTAGCGGCATCGAAGTAGCGGATATGGGTATCGATCGCTACCGTTCTGACACTTTTATAGTGGCTCATGGCCTTAGGAAGGCTCTTGCCTGCGTAGAAGTGTTTGCTGGTATTCATAGCCAATAAACTTACCTCAACGCCTAGTTCACTCAAACTCTTACTAAGGCCGTGGATGGCCTGCGACTCCCCATCGTGCAAAGGATAAGGAAATTTTTTACAAAGGATTAGCATCTTCATAGCAAGCGGATGCCCCTGCTCGGGTGGCGACAATAAATGGCTAGGGAAATTGATCTTGGTCAAGGCGAATCGTTAAAGTTAGCAATACTTAAGTACTCGGACATATTTAATGCAACTTTTCAATCTGGTAGATTTTGCTTTCAGCCGAGGCAAAAAACGTAGGCTTAGTGGTGCTAAGACGAGGCTTTTTAACGCTGGCTGGGAGCAAAAGATGCCGAGTGAAAAGGTGTAATTAATTTTGTCCGAGTACTTATACTAAACGTAAGACACCTTAATGATTGTATTCGTGGCCTGAGGTAGGGGGGGAGGTGTGTAGCAGTTGCGGCTCGATGTGGTTGGGAAATACCCTACGCATATCGGATATGTTCAATATTCATCTTGTGGCATTCGTATTTGAAACCATACAAGTTCTTGGCTCAAATCGGTTTCCCCAACGCAGCTAGGCGATGGGGAAACCATTTTGACTCAAGTATAAGCCCCTACCTAACGCGGAAAACCATCATTGGAAGGGTCGCTATCAAAAACGCGCTGTCTTGCATCTAAGCGGAGGCTTTCTATCTCGTTGAGGCTGAAAGGAAGCAGTAAATCGTAGCTTGGGTTCGTCCAAGGCCAGTCGGCTGCTACTGTCCAAGATTTGGCATAGGCTGGCTGGGGTTTTTCGCCGCGCATAATCACGAGTGGGATGTAGAAGTGGTGTTCTTCGCCATTTTTAAGCTGTACGCTCAGCTCTTGGGGCATTGGCATTTGGCCGATTTTCACGAGCGATACGAGTGCTTGGCCGTCTTTTTCC
>DAINNZ010000182.1:0-6849 GCA_036735605.1 Lewinella sp.
TGACAAATATGAAGAAAACCTAAAAGGAGGGGGGAGAAATCGCAACTGCGCCCATACACCGCTTTAGGCTCCTTTCCCTGTGCTCAGGAGTGCTATTGTACCAATAATTGGCGTGCTAATAGTAATAGCAACATTTTCTGTAAGATACCAAGAAATAATCACAGGCAGGGTGCTGGTAATGATAGCGGGAATGACTTTTTCTTTGAACCACGATTTGTTACCAGCAGGAGGGGCTGAGCTCGGCAGAGGATTGTAGCCGTAGGTAGGCCTTTCTTTTCTCCGTTGGAATAGTGAGGTCACCCAGTTTTTAATACTAGGATGGATAAAGGCATAGTAGATACTCATTATAGGAGAAAAGAGGAAGAGTATGGCAAATACCTGACCACCATTTCGTTCCCCTACTATGAGCGCAAGTGCTAGGAATAGCCCACCCAGAACTAGGGTGGTACCGAAGGCTTTGCTAGTTTTATCAAAAAAAGCAGTCCATCCGGGTGAAGCCAGGCCGCATTTGTACTGCGCAATCAGGCGAGCGAATTTTATGGAAAAATACAAAGAAAGGCAGCCGAAGACGAAAATCCAGCCGCCAGGTTCTTCCACTATTCCCTCTTCTTCCATCAAAATACCAAGCCCAATAGAAACTAATCCCAGAAACATAAAAGCCACGAACCCTGCTGTAAAGCTACCAAAGGAATGAGAAAAATTTTTAGACATAATGGATGTTGTTTTTGCTAGGTGAATAATTATGATTCTTTGTTATTGGGACTGTGTATAGCTAATATTGCTAAAGATAGGAACCTCTTCCGTATCTTTTTACTTCTAAGCCTAACGCCAGACTACTGATACAAAACAGCATGAAGAGGCTAAACCCTAGTTCTAGGCTGGTATAATCAGTTGCGATAATATCCACAAAGGGATTGTCGGTTTGTATGCTAGCTATTTGGCTTCCAATAACGCCTCTCAAGCCGATAAAAGCCATAAAGATGGCCACTACAAAAACATCCGCCATAGACCACTTACTGGCTTTGGTAGTAAGCCAGTTGGTGATGGGGTTGTTCTGATCTTGGGTGGCCAGAAGAGACAATACGAGCTTTGTAATGGGGAACAAGACACTAAATAGGAGTATTAAAGCACCCACCAAAACTGTATCCATTTTACCGTCTTGGATCAAGAGAACTACAATTTCATAAATGCTTTTTGACTTGTAGAATAAGACTTGCTCACCGAAATGGACATCCATACCCAAGATTTTAAAATTAAAATCCATTATTCTGGCATTGATAGAAATGGTAGGGTATATTAGGCCGCCAATAAGCAAAATAGATGCTAGGATCACTAAAGAACCGATGTTGAACTTATTAGTGCTTTGAGAAAGAGGTACGAAGAATAAGATAATCGAGAAAAGTGAAACTATATATATCCAAATTTTATTGGTAGCCAATTCTTCTTTTAGCGGAATAATTTGAGCATCGACGGCATAACCACATTCAGCATAACTAGAGCAGTTGTACTTGGAAAAATAATGAGCTTGAAGAGCAGCATCTAGTCTGGGAGTATCCATGTCTAGGAGCTCATATATTTTTCTAGCTAGGAAGTCTTTGATTTGCCCTTGATTGGCATTGCTTCCCAGCTCTCTAAGCAGCTGATCAGTAAAATGAGGTACCTGCTGACGAATACTATTGAAGTCGAGTACTAAGCTCTGAACAAGCGAGGTAATTATCTGCTGCCACCAGTTTCCTTGGCTCTGTTTGCTTCTTACCACCATTTCCACCTCGTCAAGAAGGGTGTAAAGCAAGCTTTCTATTTGAGGTCTGATGGCTGCCTGATCACTTGTATTTAGATTAAATTCATAAATCTTGGCTCTTAGTGCTTCATAGCTCTTGCTTTTCCACTCATCTAGGCTGAGCAGGCCATAACGAATATTAAGAAATTCGCTCTTGTCGGCCTCTAGTAATCTGAGTTGATTAACTTGCTGATGCTGGCCTACTAGCAATAGGAGCAAACCTACAGAGCAAATCAGCGTTAATAGTCCTTTATAATTCATACTATAGGAACTAATTTTTAGTAAGCGAACCAAGCGAGTGTAGTAATCAGGCAGGCAATATCCCGCCCTGTCATGTTCGCTACGCTACTTTGAACCATCTGCTCAAACTGCCCAATGACCCGTTTATCCTGCTCATCTCCAGAGGAAATGAATTCGCGGAGAAGCTCCTTCAAAGCCCAAATGGCAGTAAAGGGAGGAACAATGTCGTTGTCCTCCAGAACCCTTATTCTTGTGAAAAAATCACCATTTCTTGTCAGTTCTACTTTGGTGTAGTAATCTTCGTAGTAGAATATTTCTACAACCACCCTGTCGGTATAAACACCATAAGTGCCTCGTTTGAAGTCGTTGGTTGGGTGTGCTAGAAAGGCTAGTGCCTTGACTCCCTCGTATCGGAAGAAGTCAGTCATGCCGCTCTGTGCTACGATACTGGATAAGGACAGAAAGAAAAGGATGCAATACAGGAAAATCTGTTTCATTTTAATTTGCTTTAAGGATTAAAATTCTATTAGAAGCTTGACCCCGACATTCCAGCGTCTTCGGCTTATTCGGGGGGCTGGCGTAGTTGTTGGGGTCAATAGATTAGTAGTGGTATTATTCAGATTACCCCAAAATTAAGCAAAATAAAAACACGAAATTTCCTTTCTCGCCAAGCCCTCCACCTTCCACGCGAAGCCCTGTTTTTTGCACGCGAACCCTGCTCCTTCTAGCAGGCATGGCTCCTGCCCCCGGCGCGTACGTGCGTGAGTCACCTACACCTTTGGTGTGCTACTAGCAAGCTGGGAAGCGCAGCTCAAAAAGCAGCCCTTTGCTTGTTGCGTATTGGCTCTGCCCACCTAGTTGTAGGCTCATGGTTTTTAGCAGGTGGCTGCCGGTACTGGCTTGGTGTTCTGAGGGGATGCCGCAGCCGTTATCTTGATAGGTGAGTAGGAAGTGTTCGCCTTGTTTGTGGAGCTGGATGTGGATGTGGGGCTGTGGCTGCTGTTTGAAGGCGTGTTTGATGGAATTGGTGATGAGCTCATTGATCAGCAAGGCGAGATATTTGGTGGATCGAGCGTCTAGTTGATAGGGCGTATTGATGGTGAAACAAATGAGGGTTGACTGATTGTCGGTGAGGGAGCGAAAAAAATCGGCCAATTCTTCTAGGAAGGCTTGTATATCTATGGCTTTTCCAGCCTGTTTTTGAAGGAGGAATTCTATATAGCTAACGGTTTGGACAAGATCCAGCGAGCGCTTATAGGCGTTTTGGGCAGCGACTTGGGGGTCGTGTTCTAGTTCTTGTTGCAGCCGTGTGCGTAGGAGCAGCATCCAGTTACTGAAGCGGTGACTGAGGTCATCTTTGAGGGCTTCGATCTCGTCGCGCTGGCTTTCGATTTTATTTTTTTTGATGAGGAGAACATCGTTTAGCCGCGCTGTTAAACGGCCTCGCTGGTAACTCAGGTAGCTCATCCGCAGCGCTAGCAGGAGTAGAGACGCTAGTATGCTGAATAGGAGGGCAGGGAAGTAGGGTTCTTGAGTGAAGGGCAGTTGGATACGAATGGAGAGGCTGCTGGCTTCTTCGCTGCCAGCTGCTGCGTTGGGGTCGCGGGTTTTTAGGAGGAATCGGTATTGGCCAGAGCGGAGCCCTCGGAAGTTGGCACTGTTGCTGGCCGACCAAGGCGACCATGCTGTGCTGTGGCCTTCTAAGAAGTAGCTGTAGGTGGTTTTGGTGGGGCGATTGTAGCCAATGCTGCCGTAGGTAATGGTGAGCTCTTGGCTGCTGAGGGAGTAAACACTATCGTCGTGCTGGTATTGGAAGGGGATTCGCTGGCTGTTGACGGTTTCTATGTTGGGTCTGGGCGCTTGGGAGGAGAAGTTGAGCTGGCTAGGGGTGAAGCGGGTGGTGATAGTGGAGGAGGGTACCCAGATGTCGCCTCGGCTGTCTTTGTATAGGGCATTTTGGGTGGCCTCGATGCCGAAATAGCCGTTGTATTGATTCATGTGATGGTAGCGGATGCTGCCGTCGTGGTGGTAAGCGTCCAGATCCAACCAGATAAGGCCGCGCATGGTGCCCACTAGTAGCTGGCCTTCGTTGGTTTCGATAATATCGTTGATATAGCCCAGGTCTTGCTCTAAAGGTACGCTCAATATGGTATCTCTTTTGGCATCGTGGATCATTAACTCTCTTCTTCCGCCAATCCATAGCAGGCCAGTATGGTCGCGATAGAGGCAGATGGCACCTTCTTGTTGTCCACTCGGATTTTTGAGCGAGTAGTTGTACATTTTTCCATTATCGGGATCGTAGCGACTCAGCCCATTAAAACTGCCGAGCCAGTAGTTCCCCTCTTGATCTATATTAATAGATACAATGAAGTTGTTAGGATGCAAGCCTTCTTGGGAGCCGATGTAGCGGATAAACTGTCCATTTTTATAGAGGTTTACGCCGCTTCGGGTGCCGCCTAGCCATTGGTGCCGCAGACTATCCCATTCGAAAATGAGGACACTATTGTACTGCGGACTTTTCATTATTTGCCACTGCTGGCCTTCCTTTATTAAAATACCTTTTCCCGTGGGAAAGTAAAGCCGGCCTTGCTGGTCTTTTTTTGCGCCGAAATAAAATAATTTACTGTTCTCCGTGGCTGTCAAATAGCCTTGCTCTTCCCATATACTGTCGCCGCGTATTCTGCTGAGTCCTTGGGAATACCTAGGTAACCAAAAATCGCCCTCATCGTCTTCTATCACCGACCAGACGTAGCGCATCTCCGGCTGGGTGTAGTTGATGATTCCTTTGGGGAAGAGTTGTAGCAGCCCCTCCTCCGTTCCTAGCCAGATGATACCAGCAGGATCTATGTAGTAGTTGAGATAGACAATATCGGGGAGCGGGAGGGCGTGTAACTGTTGGGCGGTCGCATCGAGGTGATATAGCTTTTTGCCAGCGGGTAGATAGAAATCGCGTTTTAAAACGGCGAAGTTGATGCTGTCAATAAACCTCTGCTGCCCCTGCTGCTGGTAGCGCAGGAAAAATTCCTCCTGGCCGTTTTGAATTAGATAGTATGCTTGCCCTACGTTGGGTACGGCATAGGCTACTAGGCTGTCTTGGAGCTGATGATCGTAGTAGATGCTTCTTTTGGTTTTGTTTGGCTGCGCTAGTTGTTGAAGGCTATCCTGTTCAAAAACTAAGTACCCCAAGCTATCTGAGTGGCCATACACTTTGCCATTATGCACATGAGTTATGCTTGCACCGCGATAATTAAACGAGGCCCACACTAAGCTATCGCCACGGGCTAGGAAGCGAACAATAGGAGGCGCTGCATTACGGTTGATCCATACCCGATCAGCTGTATCGCGCAGTATTCTGTAGTCCGATGGCGTCCACTCAGGCGGAAAGGAGAAAGCTTGGATTCGACAGCCGTCGTATTTCGCCACGCCTGTGCTGGTATATATCCAGACATTGCCGTCGCGGTCTTCGTCGATGGCGCGGACGGTTTCACTGGGCAGCCCGTCTCGGTAGCTGAAGTTGAAAAATTTTTCCCCGTCAAAACGACTCACCCCGCCCTTAGTACCTACCCAGAGGTAGCCTCGGCTATCTTTGAATATACAAGTAACCTGCTGCTGCGCCAGCCCATCCAGCACCGTAAATAATCGGTAGGAAGGCATCTGAGCCGACAAGCTCGATAGCCCCCAAAATATGCATAAAGGGTAGAATATTTTCAAAAAGGAGTACATAGTGTGGGTGCAAAGGACGGATGAAGCAGCATCCTCCGAGCGTAAAGATAGTTAAAATTGTTTTCGGTTCCCACTTTTTTCCTTTTCACTCACTGCTCAAGCTTGATGGTAGCTGAACTTGTCGAAGCCCGCTTTTACACCTCGGTATTTCCCCCCTCTTTCGGTATCAGCTAAGGGGTAGGTGGCGGTTAAAAACCGAGTTTTTTTCTTAATGCATTAAAATAAGTTTCTCCTATCGGAACAGGCTCCTCGAAATCTTTCATTTTGATATGCCGATCTTTAGGCTCTATGTGTGCAATTTTTTTAAGGTTAATGGCCCAGGATCGATTAATGCGCGCGAGGCTATTGCCCCTGGGAAGATCGGCTAAAAATCGTTTAATAGGCTTCGTAAGGCAGTGTCTTTTTCCGTTAGTCAAATACAGGCAGCTCGTATTATGTTCAGATTTCACACAGATGATATCGTCTAATAGGATGGGCACACGCAATCGCTTGGAATCTAAGACGAAAATCTGTAGTGGGCCGTTTTCGGTGGAGGCAGGGAACTTTCCCGATTTTTCCAGTATATTAATAATGTTGGGTTTTAGGTAAAAATCAAGGCTTAGTTTGCTTAGGATGCTTTCGGGCTCGGTCTTTTGCGCTCGTTCTAGTAGTGCTTCATTGCTTACGCCCGATAGGTAGATCACTGGCACATCGTCTCCTTTTTTGCGCAGGCTTTCCACAAATTCAATGCCATCTCGAAATTTGCCTGGTAGTTCAATATCTACCAACAACAAATCGGGCTTACTGCGCAGGTAGATGGCTGCGGCCTCATCACTGTTGTAGGCACTGAGTAGCTTTTTCCAGCCCCAAGACTGGAAATTTTTCAATAATTGCTCGTGTACCAAGTGGTCATCTTCTATTATAAGTAAAGTAGGCATCATAGTCGGATTTGTTTAAGATGTATTAGTCAAAGCAACTAGTAGGGTGAGTTATTTCAAGGCCATATAAAGAAATAGTACCAACATCCACAATACGCGTTTATTATTGAGTGGAAGTGGGTAGCGGGGTTTGAGGATGGGCAAAATTGCAGGAGCCGTGTTTTTTTTTTGAGCCATGCAAAACAAAAC
>DAINNZ010000183.1:0-6833 GCA_036735605.1 Lewinella sp.
GGGTTCACAACACGCCCGTCCCAGAGCACATTATCGCTGATAAAGAGGCCTCCGGGGCGGAGGTGCGGGATGAGTTGGTGGAAGTAGTTAGCATAATTGCGTTTGTCGGCATCTAGGAAAATCAGGTCATAATCGCCGGCTTCCAACAGTTTTGCGATTAAAGGGTCGGTCTTGCCCCTGCGTGAGCCATCCATATTATGTAGCTGCAAATGTAGTTGCTCGGCGAAAGGAGAGGCCTTGAAAAACTGTTGTGCAATAGCCGCTATTTCGGGATTCCCTTCTAGGGTATCCAGCCGCCCATCTGCGGGGAGGCCTTCGGCGAGGCAAAGCGCGGAATAGCCCGTAAAAGTGCCTAATTCGAGAATCCGTTTGGGGCGCAGCAAGCGACTAAGCAAGGCTAGCAAGCGGCCCTGTAGTGCCCCGCAAAGCATCTGCGGTGCTAGTGTTCGCAGGAAAGTGGCTCTTTCAAGTTCATGTAGATAGGTGGGGACTTGGCCACTAAGTGCCTCTGCGTAATCGAAAAGCAGGTTGATATCATCGCGCATCCTGAATGATTTGTTGGACTAAGCGCAAGCTCGGGTTGTGGGCCACGATATGCCCTTTGGGATCGATTAAAAAATCGGAAGGCACTTGATTGACACCATACAGATTACTGATTGGGCCATTCAGGAATTTTTGGCTACTAGTAACATCCATCACTTGCTGCGGCCAAAAAAGCCCATCTTGCCGGATGGCTGCTTGCCAGCGGCTACTATCGCGTTCAATGGCGATGCTGATGGGGCGAATTTTTTCCAAGCCTAGGCGCTGGATAGTCTCCACGAGTGCTGGGTTTTGGCGTCTGCACGGGCCGCACCAAGAGCCCCAAAAGTGGAGCAATACATATTGGCCTCTGAATTGGCTCAGTTGGAAGCTATTGCCATCTAGGCTGGTCGCTTTAAAATCAGCAGCTAACTCGCCTGCTGAGAAATTCGGCTGCATGTACCAGGCTCTGAAAGCCCATAGTAATAGCAAGCCCAGTAGTAGGAAACCGCCATTTCGGAGGAATTTACCAAGCCAGGTCTTCATCATCGAGTGGTTTTGGTTTGAAAGTAGCTTTAGTGTAGGCTCGTTGGCGCTGCCGTTCATACACCAAACGAGCGAGTGCAAGAGGAGGGGCTACCCCCTGCTCCGATTGCAGGGCTTCCCTAACGGCCTCTTCAGCTACATCCATGGTGTAGAGTTTGCTCATCAGCCACTCGGGCTTAGTGATCAGTGCCTGCTCGATTAGTTGAGCCAGTAGCTCGATAACGAATTGGGGGCTATGCATCGCCTCCGGGTCATTCGCATCGAGCGAAAAATCCTGTTGCAGCAGTGCCGTAGTGGCTTGATGAACGTCCATAAAAGAAATTTGGCCGACTGCCAAAGGGCAATCGGCCAAACAAAGTTAGCAGTTTTTTGGGATTGAGCGTTGGTGGGGATGACTTTTGGGCCTACTTAAGCACCATCGTGGTTTTACCTGCTAAGTAACCTTTGTTGTACAGCTCGATATTATAGGTACCTGCACTGTAGTTTTGGCTAGCTACATTCCACTCTGTGCAAAGCCGGCCAGCGGTGCCATCAAATTGGAAGTAAACGGGTTTAGTGTAAGGAATCATCTCCCCTGACTCTTCGCTTCTCAGTGCCCCACCGCCTTCCGCAGCAATATTAATGGTTTCACCGATTGGTGAGATAATACGAAGGAAGTAAACCTCTTCACCTGCTGTAGCCACCCTGTTTTCATCGGTATTGAAGCAGACATAGATCCGCTCAACATTCTTGGCATCATTGCGATCCACATATTTGCCTGAACTCCTTTGTTTTTGGCCCACGGCACTGAGGTTAGAAACACCGATTACAGCACCAGCTGTTACTTTACGGCTCAATTTTTCTTTTTCAGCAGCCAGTTGTTCCGTTTGACTCACTAGCACAGCGCGGTCTTGCGAAAGTGCTTCATTAGATTGGCGAACCGACTCTAGGTCGCTAGACAAGAGATTTTTCTCGCTAGTTAGCTGATTATTGGCATCCGCCAACATTTGGTTCTCTTCCCTTAGTTGGTTCAATTCGGCGAGATAGCCATCTACCTGTGTGCGCAAGGCAGAAAGTTCCCTGCGTGCGGCAGAAAGATTTCGGCTATCGCGGGTAAGGCCATCGATTTTTTCTTTGGCTGTTTTGAGCTCTGCTTTTTGCTCGTCGATCATGGCGTTAAGCTCCTCATTATCCCCGCGCATTTGCTCTAGCTCCGCTAATGCTTCGTAGTACTGTTGCTCGGCCTGCACCTTGAAGGCTTCCGTTTCGGTGAGGGAAGATTGCAACTCGGTGGCTTGCGAACGATTGCTCATCCAGCCATAGGTTGCGAAGGCGGCAAATAGCGCCACCACAATCAAAGCTACGGTAAGGATATTGGATTTTTTATCTCCCTCCGTGTTTGGCATTGGATTGGAGGGCATTGGATTACTCTGAATAGTGGACATAAAAGGTTGGTTTGATGAAGATCAATGGCAGTTATCCTCCAGTAGGCGTGTTGGTTGGTTGGTTACGCTACCGGAGATGCAATCAATCAATGAACGTGTCGTTAACGTCTTTATTGGTACCGAAAGACAGCTACATAACGGACTGTAGCATACTTTTATTGTTGTTTCGCCATAAGTTCGTTATTTGCGCCTGCTGGCAGTGCCCATAAAAGGATTGGAACCGCCTTTCAGGAATAAGTATTTTCAGTTTGGCTAACGCAGGGGCAGGTGTTCCTCTTTATATTAGCTCAATTTTCACCCTAGGCTATACTCGAAACGAAGTGATGCTACTTTCAAACACTCCATTTCGAGTATAAAGCCAAGAGCTAGGAAGGGCGAAACATTACGGGTTTACCTTGATGAATCGCTGAACGAAGTGCTGTTGTTCCCCTTGAAAGCTAAGCAAATAAGTGCCTGCTAGCAGTGTTGTGGTAGTAATACGAAGCTGCCCTTGCGGTGGCACTTGTCCTTGAGCCATTAGCTGCCCCGTTAGGCTGTGAATTTGATATTTACCCCCTTCCCCTGTTGCGAGCTCCAACTGAGTGGTTACAGGATTGGGCCAGATAGTAGTCGTTGATTCCCTAGGAGTATCGCTAGCCGTTTGGACTAATTCCTCGGCTTCGCAATTTCCGCCTTCGTAAATTTTAATATTGCGAAAAAAGCTATTGCCGTTTCTAGCACCTAGGTCATGATCGGCGGCAAAGAAGAAGTATTGCGCTTCACCGGTTAGAAACTGCCCAACAGGAATTTGGTAAGTTTTCCAATTGCCGCTACCGTCGTAGTTGGCGAAATTAGTAATTCCCCAGTCTTGTGTACCATACAACTTAAACGTATAAGCTGGAGAAATACCCAGATCGTCGTCGAAACCAAAGCCATGAATTTCACCTTGTAGCGTAGCGCGAAATTCTAGTTCTACCACCGTATTGGCCGTGAGGTTATAGGGGAGTTCAATGGCTTTCCAAGCATTGTTGGCGATATAGATTCCTCGCCCCTGATCCGTAAGACTATACAAGCCAGCATCCTGATTGATCCCGTAGCTTAGTATCGTGTAATCATCAAAAAAAATGGTTTGGCAATCGCTACCGACGGGTGGTTCGACGTAGGGCAAGCAAAATTCGCGCACTTCAATCGAGTCAAAATCGGCACCAGTCGCTAGCACTTGGCCTATAGAATCGGTAAGCAAATAGGAACCCTGACCATACTGGCAGCAGAGGCCATCGCCATCCTGATCTAGCAGTCGCAATTGGTAGCAACCATCCGGCAAGCAGAGCGTATCGCGGAAGCGGAAGCCCGCTTTTTTCTTTGGGTAGGGGCCTCCGCTAGCAAGCACCTCTTGGCTTTCGTTCTCCAGCTGCCAAGTCGTTTCCATACCGAAATGATCTAAGGTTAGTTGCAGATATACGGTATTAAGCAGGCAGCGATTGGTATCGGCTGGTTCATCGCCGTCATCATCGCCGCCATTGTTGCCACCACCTGTTGGCGGCGGCGGAGGAGGGGGCGGGTTACTACCACAGTTACCCCCGTTTACGCAAGCGGCATTGGCTACGCGGTTGGCGATCACGGCTGCTGGCTGCGGACCGAAGCCTACTGAGAAGCTAATGCCTATATTCGTAATATGGCAATAAGACATGATAGATCCACCACCTACCGGTGCGCCTGGATTGGGGCAATTTCCTTCCGTGAAACCCGCGCAACCATCTATGGCCGTGCCGTTTCCATTCCAGGCGCAGGCATGGGTATGCTGGCTACCCAATAAATGTCCCAGCTCGTGTGCCATCACCATCACCGTCCAGCTATACGTTGGCGTATGCTGGAAGCTAGTACCAATACTGGAAAAGCTCATACGCGCTGCCGTAAAAGGATGGCAAAGCCCGTTGAGAATCGCAACCCCACCAGAAGCTTTATAGCTTAACAATTGGGCGATATCACCGTTGAAACTTTGACGCGTATTTTGAAATTGCGATAGTAAAGTGCCGGAGCTAGTGCCGGCATAGGGGCTCGGCTGATCCCAAACAAATATTTCACTAATGTACAATTCTACATTAATGGCGGCATAAAGCAACATTACTTCGTTAAAAGCAGCGGCCACATAGGCAGCAGCATTATTGGCACCGCCTTTGTTGGTGAAGATGTCGTGATCTACTTCAAGATAGACGCCCACACACTGCGCCGATCGAGCCGTGCCGCTAGGAAGGCGTAGTTCATCCGCCGTATAAGGTAGCGCACTATCAGCTGTGCCACAATCCAAGGCTTGTTGCTGAAATATAGGGGTATCTTCATATAAGATGTAGGCCGTTTGGTTTTGTGCTGCCCATTCGTTGGCGTGGGGCAGAGGACCTAAAATTTGGTTGCTGCCATCAGGCATGGCGATCAGGCCCTGCATCTCGTTAGGCAGGATGCTAATGGCTACATGCGCACCCGGCATCCCCTCCACAATGCCTTGGTAATGCAGCCCCAGACCGGCCGTAGCTAGTAGCCTACCGGAAGCCGTACGAACTATCGAACTACCGCCAAAAGGATTGACCTGCTGCAAACTCACCGCCAGGGAACGATTAGGCTGAGTAGCCGATGGTAAACGAAGCTGCAAACTAAGGGGAGCAGCTTGAAGAAGCTGCGTTCTAGCTTCTTCGTTTATACTAAGCAACTGGTAGTTTTCAATACCTGGATCGAGCAGTACGGAACGGCCAGCGACTTGCAGTGGTTGAAAAAGATCGGAAACATCTTGAGAAGACGCAACCCTTTGACCAAAAGCTTGTGCTGAATTGGCAACAGACTGCCGGGTAGGTTGCAACTGGGCAAACAAAGGCAGGGCCAGTAGTAGGCTAAGCAGCCCACTGGCAAAAATAGGAATGAATTTCATACTTAAAGCGTGTCTTTAAATCGGTTTATTAATCGATCCGCTACTCGGATCTTACTATCTGGGGCAACTAGCTTAGCATTGATTATCAACCGCTTGTGCACCAGCAGCTACAAACCAACACCCTAAGCCAAGTTGCCAAAAAGCAAATTCTTCGATGCTTCAATCAAATTGATTGGCGCAAAGGTATTCCGTTAGAAACCCAAGGTTTTCTTCAGGAAAATGATTTAGGCTATTGTAAATCATTCTATTTCACATGTGGATACGTATTTCCAAGCCCTTAGCTGCGAGTAATTTACGCAACCAAAAGGGCATTGCCAACTGCCGGGAGAGGTACAGTTTGGCGAAGTGCAAAACACAGCTACCCTTATTACAGTAGCTGTCTTTTACGATTATATGTTCATGGAAATACAGGGCCGAGAGGCCACTTATTAGGATACTATTTATAGCTAAGGGTTCGGATAACTACCAAAGCAGTCTATTCTACGTTCTTTTCGTTATTAGCAGCGGAGTAGGCTACTAAGTTTTTCAACTATCCATTCGGGTACTGTAACGGGCTTTGGTATGGAAAGGTACACTTTTAGTGGTATTTTTTGGAGCCATTTAGCCAACGGGCAGTTTGAAGCAGGAGCGGTATAAAAAAAGCCACCTTCGATACAAAAGATCGAAGGTGGCTTTAATTCGGTACGGTAAAAAGCAATGCTTATTCCTGATCGAAGCTCATTTTTTTAATTTTTTGCTGGCCAGCAACCTCTGTCATGTAGATGACCACCCGGAAGGTTTGCCCGGCAGCTTCCAGATTGCCAATGCAGTACTCCGCTTTGGTAGTAGGAGATACGCCTTTGTGTATCTGCGCGAATTTCGTGACCGCATGCTTGGCGAAGAAGGCTTCCAACTGCTTAGTAGCGGTCGCTTTGGCATAGAAATCATCTACCCCAAGGATAGAAAGCTCTATTTCTGCATCCAGATGCTGCCCAACGACAGCCGCGTTGCCTTGACCCAAAGCCCGACTTATTTCCGTCAAACTCTGTGCGCTTAGTGTAGTAAACAGTAAAACGAATAGGCTCAAAAGTAGATTTCTCATAATTGTTAGTTTGTGTTACGGATCGAAGAAGCAGGAAAAATAAAGTTTTCTTTCAAATTTTCATCCTCCTACGGGCAACCAAATATACTAAGTTTTTGTGTAGCCAAACTCAAAACAAGGCATTTCTGTTATGGCTGTTTCTTTGTCCAGCAGCTAGCCTATGTTGTGGTAGGTAACTATCCATTAGACGGGCAGCTATATTTTTGTCACAATTTATGCCCAAATCAACTAATTTTGGAATACATATCGCTAGCGGCGAAACCGGTACGCTAGTTAGTTGGTGCTTTGCTCAAAGCACATCGGTTCAAGTATATAGTCTTTCAACCCAGAATTTCGCTACGCGTCTACTGCGTGGTGTGCATTC
>DAINNZ010000184.1:0-6780 GCA_036735605.1 Lewinella sp.
AGGTGTCAATCCCATCAATCCTGCACTGCACCGAGCGGCGTCGAGGTGTCAATCCTGTCTAAAATTCACCAATCCTGTCTAAAACCCATCAACAGCACATAAACAAAATCCCGTCGCATACATTTACTAAATTACCTTTTAAATTTAACAAGATGGAAGAAAGCATTTTACACGGCAACAACTACCTTTTTGGCATCATTGCGTTGCTTATACTAGCCTTGGTGGTATTACGCTGGCAGGGCAATAAAAACAAGCCCAACTAGCGCAAAGGAGTGGTTGCGAGGGATATGAAACCCCTCGCAGCCCCAACACCCCCTACAAGGAGCGTCTCTTTAATCTAACCGAAAAAGCTGCCACTCATCGATCACCTGTAGCAATTGTGTGGCTAAGTCCTTTTCTGAGCCAAAGCCTTGCTTTTCGAGCGCAGCGGCCCAACGCTGGTAGTCGGTCTTACCAATTTCCACTAGGGAGGCATAAGAGCCAGTGGTAACGAACAGGCTATGATCGCGGAAGCTCGTCCAAGCATTTTGGTAGGTGCGGTAGGGCTGACCATCGAACGTTTTTTGCGCACCTAGCCAGTCGGCGGTAACGGCTAAGGCAAAGAAATTATTCGCCTCTACAGCGGCAGGATGACTACCAGCTTGGCTATGTAATAGGCCATTGGCTAAAATAATACTAGCAGGGATGCCATATTTTTGTTGTTCTTCTTTAGCTAGATCGCTAAAACGCTCTAGAAAGGCCGCGATCTGCTCATCGGGCAATTTTTGTAGTGCTTGGTAGGCCGTCATACCTTGTCCGCCGCCTAGGATATGGAGGCGATCTGTCCAGCTTTTCTTAGCACTACTTTTTTGTTCGCTGAGATCCACCTTACTTTGTTCGCTCATTCGATGGCGCGGCTGTTGCAAGCTAGGCGCACCGTTGGGCTGGCCGAGCTGCAAACTAAGATCAATCTGCTTCTTATTCAGCAAAAATAGTAAGAAGCCAACGATTAAGATACGTAACCAATGCCTAAGCGCAAAGGCTAGGACTTGAGAAAGTGAAATATTCATTTTTGCAACCTTTAAACCGTTTAAACACTGATGAAAACACCCCCCTTGGCGGGCTAGCCGATAGGGAGTTTTAGGTTCAAAGACGTTATAGTGTGTAGTAGAAACACCGTTTCAGAACACAAATATAAAACAAATTGTTTTTACTTTGCAAAAATGTTTGAATTTTTTTTCACTCTTGCGCTATGCTTAGTTGTTCGCAAAGAAGAAGAGCTTTTCCTCCATTCGTGCTAGCCACCCTCCTTGCCAGGGGATCAGTTGCTGGGCGGTGAGGGCGGCGGCTGGCACTTGAAGGCTTTGTAGTTCGCTGCCATTCCAGCGCCAGGCGCCCTGGGGCGTCCAGCCTAGGAGGCCTTGGGGCGTCCATTGCTGCTGCTCGGCTTCGGCGAGGCTTTCCCAGCCCAAGAAGCGGCCTAGGAAATTAAAGGTTGCCAACCGCCCGTCGGGAAAACTCACGAAGAGCAGTTCCCCAACTACCCGCAGCTTAGATGGGGCGCTTAGGATATTGAGGCGCTGCCGTAGATCGAGGCTTTCTCGGAGCACCTCTCCGCTGGCGTTGAGCAGTTTGAGGCGGTAGTCCCAGGCATCATAAAGCCATATTTGATCGTTGAAACTACGGGCGAAGCAGCTCGGCTGCTGCACCTTAGGATGGCTCCGTAGATCGAGCTGCCCATTGACGTGCAGCGTTCTATCTAGGAGCAATAACGTTTGGTAATCGCTAAAATAGAGCAGTGGGCCGAGAGGGTTGCCAACGTCGAGGGCATCGGGGAGGCCGAGGCGACTATCCTCGAAGGAAAAATCTTGGCTGCTAAGACTGTTTTGGATACTTAGCCGTCCGTTGGCTTCTAGCACATATAGCTGCCCTAGCGGATCGAGCGCAATGTAGGCCACTTGTTGTTCGGGTAAAAAAGCAGCTTGCCCCGCTAGGCTAGGAGCCATACAGCAAAAGGAAGTTAACCACCAAAAGTAAAGCAGATATTTCACCCATTTATAACGAAGGAAGCAGCCTTGCTGTTGTGGAAAGCCTGGGTAGGTCTTGCGCTAAAAGGTAAACCCTTGCCCCTGCGAGCGAAGCAACAGCCAACGACTTCCTAAGCTCATGCCTTAGGCACCAAAGCGACGATGTAGCAGGCGGAAGGTTTTCAACTTTTCGCCCTTAGCGTCGTAGATGGTGATGAGGTAGATTCCTTCGGGCAGGTCTTCGATAGGGTAGCCTTCTTTGCCGTTGGGGGGCTGCGGAAAGCTACGGAGTTTACGGCCGAGGGTGTTATAGACCTCCACTTTCCCTAGTTGTAAGTTGGCCGGTGTTTCTAGGAAGAACTGCTCCACGGCGGGATTAGGGAAAATGCGCAGGCTTTTGGGTTTAGCGGTCGTGCTGCCACTGCTGCCTTGGTGGCTTACTTTAAAACTAACCTTGGCTGTTGCTAGGGTTTGACTGGGGCGGCTTTCCTCGTAGAAGGGTATCTGTAAACGCCCTTCACCCACCACTGCATTGGGCTGAAAAATGAGGTAAAATTCAATCGTTTCGCCCGCTGAAAAGGTAACCGGATCAGTAGCCGAGGCTTTTAATGCCGCAGGACTGTAAGGATAGCTAGCATTGCCGCGTGGTTTAGGGCGAAGTAAAACCGTCCAACCACCCGGCTCGCTAATAAAATGCGGATCAAAAGCTAGTTTAATGCTGCGGTTGCTCTGGTTGGTAACCGCTAGAATATTGATTTCTTCAAAGTCGATATCGAGCTTGTTAACGTTGATCTCTTTGTTAAGCTGACTAGGCTGTAAACTAATAGTCGTCCCCTGCCCCTGCACGAAGAGCGACAATTGGCTAAACAACAGATAAAGAAGAAGTCGGATACGCATTAAATACATACGGCAAAGGTCGGTGAAAATTGCGAGAGTTTACTATTTATGAGCTTGTTTTTTATCCCCTCCCTAAGCCCTCTTTACTAGCTACTGTTGCTTAAGCCGCTAAAAGGTAGGAAAAATCCATTTTTTATTTGTCGATATCCTCTCAAATAGCTACCTTTGCACCGCCTTGGTGAAATCCTTCGCCAATTGTGGGGAAAACCACCCCCGAAGTGGTTCATTTTCAAATATTTAAAAACTGTTGTAGCCCGCTTTTTTTGGGTTGCCGCAGCAATACACAGCATTGCAAATGCTTCAAGAAGAAGAAAAAGACCCTATCGCAGAAGGTACGGAAACAACGCCTACCCCCGATAGCACGCCGGAAATCGAAAGTACGGACGCCACCACCAACGAAATTGTAGCCGAAACTAGCCCAGCAGAAGCCGTTGAGGCGCTAGTGGAGGAAGTGATTGAGGAGGAAGAGGAAAAAGTGGTCGCTCCAAAAATTTTGGTCAAAACGGTTGCCACTAGCGGAGAAAAAGAAGAGATCAGCCGCGAGGAAGATGTTAGTATCGAAGAAGACGACAACAGCGGTGCCACCGGTACAGCGCACGACGATTTCGACTGGACGCTTTCGAACAAATCTCGTAGCCTTCATACAAAAGCGGAGAAAAAGGATTTGATCGCAGCCTACGAAGAGGCCATGACGGAGATTCAAGAGTCTTCTATCATTACCGCTAAGGTTTCTCAAATCGTAGATGGCGATGTGGTGCTCGATTTGAACTTCAAGTCGGATGGTATTCTATCCCTTTCTGAATTCCGCGATACGCCCGAGCTCGCCGTTGGTGATATGGTGGACGTTTACGTAGAGCAGCAGGAGGATGACCGTGGCCAACTTGTCTTGAGCCGCCGTAAAGCAAAACTGCTCCGTGCTTGGGATCGTATTCGCGATTCTTATGCCAATGGCACTGTTATTACGGGTCGTATCATCAGCAAAACCAAAGGTGGTTTGATCGCCGACTGTGGTGGCCTAGAAACTTTCTTGCCTGGTTCTCAGATCGATATCAAGCCTATCGTGGATTATGATAGCTACGTCGGTAAGAAAATGGAATTCAAAGTGGTGAAAATCAATGAAACCATTAAGAATGCCGTTGTATCTCACAAAGCACTTATCGAAAGTGATCTTGCTGAGCAGCGCGAAGCAATCATCGCTAGCCTCGAACGCGGTCAAGTACTAGAAGGGGTGGTGAAAAACATTACCGACTTCGGTGCATTCCTCGACCTCGGTGGCGTAGATGGTCTGCTTTATATCACCGATATTAGCTGGGGGCGTATCAACCACCCAAGTGAGGTGCTTGAGATCAACCAGAAAGTAAACGTGGCTGTACTCGACTTTGATGAGAACAAAAAACGAATCAGCCTCGGCTTGAAACAACTACAGGCTCACCCTTGGGATGCTTCTGTGGCTGACCTCGAAGAAGGTCAGAGCGTCACTGGCAAGATTGTTAATATTGAAGACTACGGCGCATTCCTTGAAATCCAGCCGGGAGTTGAAGGCTTGATTCACGTAAGCGAAGTGAGCTGGAGCAACCAACCGGTAAATGCCCGCGATTACTTCACCATGGGGGCGGAGTATAAAGCGAAAGTGGTCACCATTGATCGGGCCGACCGCAAAATGTCGCTTTCTATCAAACAGATGATCCAAGATCCTTGGGAAAATATCGCTGCCTTATTCCCCGTAGGTTCTCGCCACAGCGGTGTAGTGAAAAACCTCACGCCTTATGGTGTTTTTGTTGAGCTCAACGATGGCATTGGTGGTATGATCCATATCAGCGACTTGTCTTGGACGAAGCGCTACAGCCACCCCGCTGAGTTTACGAAAGTAGGACAGCCGATCGACGTAATGGTACTGGAGGTAGATAATGAAAACCGTAAAATGTCCTTGGGTCACAAGCAGACAGAAGAAAACCCTTGGGATTCCTTCGAGACGGTTTTCCCTGAAGGTTCTTACCACGAAGCCACCGTTATTCGCAAAGACGACCGCGGTATGATCGTGCAGATGCCTTACGGCTTAGAAGCATACGCACCCATCAAGCTGATGAAAAAGGAAGACGGCACAATGGCCGACGTGGATGAAACGCTCACGGTTAAAGTGATCGAATTCAATCGCGAAGACAAACGCTTGATGGTTAGCCATAGCCGATACGTAAACGATGTGCGCCGCGAAGCGAAAGACCAAGTGGTAAAAGAACGCCAAGAGGAACAGCGCGAAACGCGCCAAGCAATCAGTAAAACGCAATCGACCGTTAAGCAATCTACCCTCGGCGATCTTTCTGCTTTCGAGCAGTTGCGCGAGCAGTTAAATGCGGACGATAACCAGCCGAAGAAGGAAGAGGAATAGTATAGCCTCCTCCTAGCTATCATCAGATGGCTACTTAATAAAAGCACCCTGCCTCCTCCTAAGGCAGGGTGCTTTTTTTTGCCCAAATTTTAAAAACGTTTATATTTGTAGGTCTTCTTCCCTTTTCACTACTTACCAACCGCTTTATGACCTACTTACCATTAGAAAAGCGCAGCCTACTTACTCTTTTTTTCTTAGGCTTCCTATTGATCTCCCTATCGGCGCAGTACAGCGCTTCTACCCAAGCCGTGCTCGATCGCTTTGTGCTACAAACCTGGCAAAACCCAGCTGTCGGCTTACAGGAGACAGACATTCAACGAGCCATTACCGAAACCCAAGGTCGAGATCGATTTAAAGCCACCTTTCTGTGGGCTTCCTTTCACGCCTACCACGAAAATACGCAACTCGCCTTCGCCTCCCTAATGGATTGCCTCGATATCGGGAAGTCGCTAGCCATCAGCCCGGATTCCTTAGCCTTAATCAGCTATACCTTGGCCGATATGTTTATCCGCGAAGGAGAAACCGCTTTAGCCGAACTATTGCTACTGGATGTGGTAAATATGAGTAGCCCTGCAAAAGCCATCCACTGGCTGGCTAAACTTAAACGCTTCGCCCTTTTTCCTCAAGCTGAAAGCCTCAAAAAAATGGAAAGAGTGCTGAAGCAAGAAGCCCAAGAACTACTATCTCCAGAAGATTATGAAAGGGTTTTGCTCTCTTATGCTGCTGCGCTACAGAATGAACTTGCAAGAGATTTTTACTTAGAATACTTTGATTTTTTCAAACAAGCAAAAAACCCTGTTACTAGATTATTTTTTGCAGAAAGTGCATCTATGCAATTAAGAAAATTTTCAGTATTCGATCGAATTCCGGCCTATATCAATCTAGGCAAAAATGCCTACGCCGCCATTCAAAAGAAAGAAACAGATCATCATATCAAATACTGGAGCTTGCTAAGCATCGAGTGCCGTCTCCAAGACGACTATATAGGCGCTCATCAAGTTGCGGTTCAAGCTTGTTTAGCCGTGGGCATTGACACCTCCTTAGCGTTTAGCCTGCGCGTAGCAAACGTGAGTGAAAATTATGCTATCAGTCTGCTCAGCAATTTAGCCACCACTTACCTTTATTTAGGGATGGATGGCGTGGAACGCGCCTTTGCCATCACAGAACGCTTGGCTACACAAATAACGGAAAAAGCCAATCGGCTGACCGATTGGAATATAGCCAGTCACCATTACATAAAAAGCCGCATAGCTGTCGATCGCCTGCTGCACATAGCCGATTATATGTGGTACGAGCGGCAAGACCTAAGCTACCTTAACCGCACCTTACCGTATCTCGATATTCCTAAAGGAGCTGTGGTGTACGACCAATCTTTCCGTCAGCTCGCGATGGCGCAGCCGGGGCCACTAGCGGACTTACTGAAGCAAGACAATGCGCTAGCCCAACAAATTTATCAGCTACAGCGGCTACCCGATCAGCAAGCGCAGCTAG
>DAINNZ010000185.1:0-3803 GCA_036735605.1 Lewinella sp.
ATTTACGATAGGTTGGTAGTTCGGGCGATGCCCGAACCACTTCGTTTTGAGTATAACAAAGCAGCTTTCAGCAGCGCTCATTATCGAACCAATCGATTTAAGAGTTGGGCAAATATGCAGGGGCAAGACTTTCTTGGTAGCGCAAGGGCCCAAGCTCCTTCGCCGAATAAGCAGCTAGGGCGACCAAGATACTAGGGCGACCAAGATACTGGGGAGGCTAGGGAGGCTTGTTGGTCACGCTCTTGCGCTACAAAACAAGCCCTTGCCCCTGCCTTCGGCCAATGAAAAGGAAATTCTCAAACCACATCGATTCAGCTAGAGAAAAGGAAGGGAAATCTAAGCCAAAGGCATAAAAAAAGACGGATAGGGGGAACGGCTGGCTTATTTTCGCCTCAAGCCTGTCAAAAACTGCCCCCAGAAGGTGCTAGGAAACTGCTGTATGCCCTCAAAGCCTAGCGGAATATCCCGACCCTCTCTGGGCACATACGCGGTGCCGAAAATATAGTCCCAAAGAGCAAGTGTAATCCCGAAATTGATGCCGTAGCGATGATCTTCGGGCAGATCGTGAGCATGGTGCCAAATGTGCATTTCGGGGCTATTAAACAACTTGGGCATCCAAGGCCCTAATAAGAAGCCCCCCGCTAAAGTAAAACCTACCACCGTAAAAGCTTTCGGTGCCCAAGCCCAGCCAGCCAGTAACTGAAGATCGAAGGCTTCAAAAGCAAAAGCTAGGCCCAGCAAGCCCCCTACCACCGCACCACTCACGCGGCCGCCTACACGGATGTTGGCATGGTTATAGTGCCCCCAAGCTAGTGTAAATAGATGGATCATGAAAAAATCGTACAAACCAATACCGAGCAAAGCTAAAGGAACATATTCTATGGTTCGGTACACCACCGTCTCCATCCAATGATAGCGTAAATGAGCAGCAAAGCCCATTTCCTCTACCGAATGGTGCACCTTATGAAACTCCCAAAGCCAATCAGAGCGATGCAACAAACGATGTACCCACCACTGTACAAAATCTCGTACCACAAAGCCGATCAATAGAATAGCCCAAAGCGGAAAACCCGATAGCGGGTTGGCGGCCTGTAAATCAAAGCCCCCTGTCAGCCCTTTGATACCATCGTTGAAAAGGTTCACAACCACCATAGAGGCAGCATTGTAGATGAGCAAGGAAAACAAAAAGAAATTGAAAAACATATAAAAGGCATCCAAGAAAAAGTCTTTCCGCAAAATGGCCTGTCCCTTGCGCCAAGGTATTAGCACCTCTAAGGAAAAGAAAATTAGAGACACTAAAACTAACATATAAAAATAGGAAGTCCACTGCGGTTGACTCACATCCTGCCAAAGATAATTCGCGTAGCCTTTGTAGGCGCCCATGGCAATATCCCAATACTTTTCCATGCTGTCTGTTGTTGCTTATTTTCCCTGACCAAACAGTTCCGAAGCAGGAAAAGTTGGACGAAAATACAGTCTAAAAGGCTCAATGTGATCTCGATCACTGTAAGCATCCTGCCAACTGCCTTATCTTTATACAATAATTCTGTTATAAGCGGAATTACCCATCAATAATTAAGCGTATCATGCAAAACCATCATCAAATTGTAATCATCGGAGGCGGCACGGCCGGCATCATGGTTGCGGCGCAGCTCATGGAGCAAAAAAAATATAAAAATATCGCCATCATAGAACCGGCCGATACGCACTACTACCAGCCAGCCTGGACCTTAGTTGGTGCTGGCACCTACGACTACGCTAAAACAGCTCGCCCCATGGGGGATATCATCCCTAAGGGTGTTAGCTGGATCAAGGATAAAGCTACTGGCTTTAGCCCTGAAAAAAATACCGTTCACACGCTAGCTAGCGGAGCAATTACCTACGACTACCTCGTTGTCGCACCAGGTTTGGTCTATGACATGGATTTGGTGCCGGGCTTAGGCGAGGCTTTAGCGGCTAAAGAGACGGTTTGCAGCAACTACACCGACTCCGAGCATACTTGGCAAGTAGTACGAAATTTCAAAGGGGGTACCGCGCTTTTTACCCAGCCTACCACCCCGATCAAATGTGGTGGCGCACCACAAAAGACCATGTATCTCTCGGATAGTGCCTTTCGGAAATCGGGCGTAAGAGAGAAAACCACGGTGGTTTTTGCAACGCCAGGCACTGTCATTTTTGGCGTTCCGGAAATTGCCAAAACTTTGATGGAAGTAGTAGATAACAAAGACCTTAACCTTCGCTTCGGTTATCAGCTCAAGAAAATAGATGGCCCCAACCGCATTGCTTGGTATGCCTTGGCCGACCACGCCAAAGAACATAACCACAAAGAAGTAAAAATCGAAAAAGACGGCGACCTTACAGGGATCCACTTCGATATGCTACACACGGCTCCGCCTTCGGTAGCCCCCAAGTTCATTCGCGACTCGAACCTAGTAGATAGTAGTGGTTGGATGGCCGTGGATAAACACACGCTCCAGCATCAAACTTACGGCAATATTTTTAGCCTAGGCGATGTAGCTGGTCTGCCGACCGCTAAAACGGGGGCCGCTATCCGTAAACAAGTGCCCATCGTGGTCGATAATATCGACCAACTGATTAAGAGCGAGCAGATAGGCACAAAATCCTACAATGGTTACTCTTCTTGCCCTTTAGTGACCGATTACGGCAAAATGGTTTTAGCAGAATTCGACTATGCCAACAAATTCACCCCCGATCCGAAGCTCAAGCAGCTGCTCATTCAAGACAGTTCCAAAGAGCATTGGCGCCTATGGATGCTCAAAAAATATATGCTTCCTTACTTGTATTGGAATAAGATGATGAAGGGGCAGGATGTCTAAATGCTACACCGAATCTACCGCCCTAGGGCTCTTCGTATTCTTTGTACTCGGAGCGCACTATAAAGCACAATAAGCATATACATGTCATTGGCAAGTGGGACTCGTCTTGAAAAAGATGCGTCCCGCTTGTTGTTTAAAGACAATTCCTTACCTTTATACCCTGACTGCAAGGAGCTCGCTTTCCTCGCAGCCATAAAACGCTATATTGTATGAAGGAAGCAACTGCTTTCCCGCAGATGGGAAAAACAGACTGGTTAGCCCGAGCGGCAAAGGAATTGAAGGGGAAAGACCCTTCGGAATTAGATTGGGCCTTAAATGAAAAAATTCGGCTTTCCCCGCTCTACACCCCGGCCGAGGTGCCGGCGCGTGGAGCACTAGCAATTGATAATGATTGGCTAGCAGGAAGCTACGTAGGTGCTAGTAACGCCCGTAGTATGAATGGTCTAGCTTTAGAAGAGCTAGCCGGGGGTGCTCAGGCTGTGCTTTTTAACTTACATCACCAGCCTAGCCCCGATGAAATTGCGCAAATTTTGGAGGGAATCGAGCTACCGTTTATCTCGCTGCACTGTTCGCTTTACTTCCCCGATAGAGACCCCGCAGAACTGTTCCGCGATTTGATCTTCTACCTTCGTAAGAAGGGCTACCCGCTAGCTTCCATCCGAGGCGCCGTTGATTTTGATCCGCTCTTCGACTGGAGCGATCCGCCTATCGAGCCTCTTGTTCGCCTCCTACGCTTTGTGGCAGCTTATATGCCAGGCTTCCGCGTCTTACAAGTGAATGGGAATGCCTTCAATACAGGCCCAGAACGAGCCGATGCCGAGCTAGCCCTCACCGTCGCTAAAGGTGTTGAGTACCTTAATATGCTACGCAACCGCGGCTTCGATGCCGCCACCGCCAATAAGCACATGCAGTTTTCACTATCCCTAGGGAAAAGTTTCTATGTAGATGTGGCTAAATTACGTGCCT
>DAINNZ010000185.1:3813-6735 GCA_036735605.1 Lewinella sp.
GGCCAATGTATTACAAGGCTTTGAAGTGCCCCAAATTGTGCTGCCCAGACTAGAAGCTCATAGCGGTATAGATAGCCTTACAACGGATATGAACACCAACTTACTACAGCTCACCACCCAAGCCCTAGCCGCTGTTACAGGGGGTGCCGATTTGCTCTTTCTTCATCCTGCCGATGTAGCGGCAAAGGGAGGCGAAACCGCTACCGGACGCCGCCTCTCGCGCAATATCCAACAACTACTTCGCTTAGAAGCCGGCCTCGCAGAAATAGCCGACCCCGCTGCCGGTAGTTTCTATCTGGAGACCCTCACAAACGAGCTGGCCAAAAGTGCTTGGGAGCAGTTCCTCGAAATTGAAGACCAAGGCGGCTTCGCAGAAGTGCAGTCAATCTAAAAAAAAACGCCCCTATGCCTCGCATCCATCGAGAAAAATTTGGCCTTAGCCCACAAGGGCAAGTGGATCTTTACACCCTCACCAATGATACTGGCCATCAAGTGAAAATATCCACTTTCGGTGCCATCATTCAGTCTATTCAAGTGCCCGATAGAAACGGCCTACTTGGCGAAGTGGTCATCGGCTACGATGATTTCACAGCCTACCTCGAAAACCCAGTCTATTTCGGTGCGCTCATTGGCCGCTACGCCAATCGGATCGGAAAGGCAAGCTTCCCAATTGGGAAACAAACTTATACCCTTGCCGCCAATCACGGTAAGCACTGCCTCCACGGCGGCCCCAATGCCTTCGACAAGCAAATCTGGGAGGTGCTCTACGCTGGCACCGAAGATACCGAAGCAAGCCTCCAACTGCACCATATCAGTCCCGCAACAACCAACGGTTTTCCCGGCCGCCTAGCCGTTAGCTGCCATTATATCTGGACGAATGAAAGCAGCCTCATCATTGAGTATCACGCCATCACAGAACGGCCCACCATCGTAAGCCTTACCAACCATAGTTATTTTAACTTGGCAGGGAAAGGAACTATCTACGAGCACGAACTACAGGTATTAGCCGATAAAATAACCGCTGCCGACGAAGAGCAAATACCCACTGGCGAACTATTGGGCGTAGCAGCCACCCCCTTCGATTTTAGAGACCTCACCCGCCTAGGCAACCGCCTCGAAGGCCAACTACATCCACTGCTAGCTCCTACAAAGGGAATAGACCACAATTACATCATCGGAAACAAAAACGGCAATATCCAAGAAGCTGCTTACTTGTATGAACCCACCAGTGGGCGCAACCTCACTTGCTATACCACCCTACCAGGGCTGCAAGTTTTTACTGCCAACTTTGAAGATGGGCAGTTCCTGCATCGCAAGGCCGCCCCTCTGCTTAAACACGGGGCTATTTGCCTTGAAACGCAGCACTTCCCAGATGCGCCCAACCAGCCCCATTTCCCTTCCCCTATGCTTTGGCCAGAAGAAGAGTACAACGAAATAACGGAATACCACTTTGGCGTGGATGAAAACTAAGCCTTCACTTATTGGCTTGTAATTGATCGATGCGCTGGTGTATTTTCACGAGTAGATCAGGCGCTGGTTGTACTAAAGACACGTTCTTTTTTATAAATACCTTGAAGTTTTTTATCGCTTCTTCTTCCGCTGTCAGCTTTGTTTCGTCTGATAAAATACGCGGGCTCTCCTCCATTTTTGGGTCTTTGTCTAATAAGCTGATCCTTGAAAAGGGATGGGGCTTTACAGCGCCGTTCGAATGGGTTGATTGATCCTTTTTATTGCTCATGGCAGTTACTTTTATGTATTTTTGAAAGACATCTAGCTATCGAAAACAAACGCCACCTACTGCCCGAGGGCAAGAGGTGGCGCCTTGATTTTTATTCGAGATTTCGGGTATTCGTGATGCCATACTCCCCGTTGGCGAAGCCTTGTAGGCTTTTTATCATATTGAGGCGAGCTCGGCGTGTACGCGATTTGACGGTGTTTTGTGTAATACCCATTTCCTCCGCCAATTCCTTCTCCGTACTGTCATACAAGTCGGCTCGTAGCAAAATCGCTCTTTGATCAGCGGATAGGCTAGCCAAGGCTCTTTGCACCTCATCCGATAGTACGCCGCTTAGCAGGTCGGGGTCATGCATGAGCTCCCCAACTAATTCCGTGAATTCGCTCACTTCTGACTGTAAGCCACTGACCCGATCATCCAACTCTACCTCCGCCGTCCGCCGCTTGTCGCGGTAATTGCTCACGAAGATATGGTAGGCCACTTTAAATAGCCAGCTTCGGGCAGCTGTGCCAGGCTCGTATTTGTCCAGCTTCGTGAAAGCACGCGCGAAGGTATCCTGCGTCAAGTCTTCTGCTTTCGACACGTCTCGGCCCACCATATTCAACAGAAAGTTATACACCGCTTTGTAGTGTATAATGATCTCAATCTCGAAAATCCGATGGCGTTCTTTTTCTTCCATTTTTCTTGAATTCTGTGTGGGTGAATGATACGATGACGGTAGTGAAAATAGGGTTTTAGTTGTTTATCTTATCGCTTGCTTATACCTATCTAAAGGATAATGGCTAAAGCAGGGGCAGGTGTAGTTTCGTAGCGCAAGCCTTCCTTAAAAAGCTGCTAGGAAAATAAGCGCGAGCTTGGCGAAAATCGACCTTGCCAACAGCTTTAACAGCACTAGTCAACGAGGTACCTACCCACCAAACAGGCATTCCCGCTGCTCTAACAGTCTGGCGAATGTAAAAAGTTCCCTCGGGCTAAACTTTTTTTCAAACTAAGGTCTATAACATTGTCACCCCCTCGGGGTTCTGCGTGCCCACCTGTGTCAAAAAACCGTCCACATCACAAGTAGAGACAAGGCACGCCTTGTCTCTCCGCCGCGCCCTTCTGGGCGCATCCTACAAAATCCCGAAAATCCCGCAAATCCTGTCAATCCTGTCAATTCTGTCTAAAATCCGTCAAAATCACGGTCT
>DAINNZ010000186.1:0-6655 GCA_036735605.1 Lewinella sp.
GCAATGGGTTGCCAGAAGGCAGTCACCGAGAAGATAATCGGCGGCAAAGCTGCCTATGCCATCGGGCTGAAGAAAAACCAGCCTAAGCTGGAACAAGCCGTGCGGCGCTTATTCAGTTCTGCTGCGGTAATCGATGAGCAGGAGACGCGGTCACAGACAGAGATCGAGCACTTCCACGAGTCGGCCAGCAGTGGTCACGGGCGCATTGAAAAACGAATCTGTCGAGTGCTGTCTGCGAGCCTACTGCCCAGGGAGCTGTGCGAAGGCTGGGCCGGGCTGGAGTCGCTGGTAGAGATAACCGCTTATCGCTATCAAAAGGCGACGGGTGTATTCAGCACCGAGAAACGGTATTATATTAGCAGCTTAAAGGTGGGCGCGGCTGAATTCAACCGCATCGTGCGCGCGCATTGGGCTATTGAGAACAACTTGCACTGGTCTCTGGATGTCCAATTCGGAGAAGACCGTAGTCGAAAGCAGGCTGGCAATGCAGCAGCTAACTTCGCAATCATACTGCGCTACGCCTTGAACTTGCTCAAGCAATTCCCTGACAAGAGAGTCAGCTTACATCGAAAACAAAATAAATGTTCGCTGAGCGATGAATACAGAGAAGATGTGTTGGGGATTTAATGCGTCTGCCCTTTCCCTCCCCCCAGTCAGTGCAGCGCCTTTACACTTTCAAAACCTTTCCACCTTTCCACCCTTCGGCAGGCTACTTCGACTACGCTACTTCGGCTACGCTCAGCACGAGTCAGCACGAGTCAGGGCATCGCCCTTCCACCCTTCCACCCTTCCACCTTTCCACCCTCTTGCGCTCACCAGAAAAACTTGCCCCTGCGACAGCCAAAACTATTTAAATTTAGCTACCTTTGCAGCTTAATAGGACGTCATGAGCGATTTCATTAAGCACGAATGTGGCCTAGCCATGATCCGCTTGCTTAAACCCCTCGAATACTACGAGGAAAAGTACGGTACGCCCATGCACGGGCTCAAGAGCCTACAGCTGCTGATGCGTAAAATGCGCAACCGAGGGCAGGACGGGGCTGGCATGGCAACTATCAAGCTCGAAGTAGAGCCTGGTAAGAAGTTCATCAGTCGCCGCCGTAGCAGTGCCTCCAACTATTTGGATGATCTTTGGGATGGCGTCTGGCACCGCTTCAATGCCCTGAATACCCAACAAGCGAAAGATGGCAAATGGCTCTACGAAAACCTGCCCTATACCGGCGAGCTCATGATGGGGCATTTGCGCTATGGCACCCACGGCGATAATAGCATCGAGACCTGCCACCCTTTCTTGCGGCAAAGCAATTGGATGACCCGCTGCCTCATTATAGCGGGTAATTTCAACCTCACCAACGTCAATGAACTCTTCCAAGAACTGGTAGAACTCGGCCAATACCCCAAAGAGCTTAGCGACACCGTGACTGTACTAGAAAAAATTGGCCACTTCCTCGATGATGAAGTGCAGCGTTTACATACTTGGTACAAGCCCGAAGGCTATAGCAATATGGAAATCAACCAGCTCATCGCCCAAAACTTAGATGTGGCTCGCCTACTAAGACGGGCTAGTAAAAAATTTGATGGCGGCTATGTCATGGGGGGTGTGATCGGGCATGGAGACGCCTTTGTAATGCGCGATCCGGCAGGTATTCGGCCTGCTTTCTGGTTTCAAGACGAAGAATTTGTGGCCGTCGCCAGTGAGCGGCCAGCCCTTCAGACTGTCTTTGCGAAACGCGTCTTTGAAATAGAGGAAGTGCAGCCCGGCCACGCACTGATCATCAAAAAGGATGGTCGTGTTAGCCAAGAGCCTTTCATCGATCCCTTGCCTAGAGCGGCCTGCTCCTTTGAACGTATCTATTTCAGCCGTGGTACCGACCGCGACATCTACCTGGAGCGCAAAGAACTAGGCCGGCGAATGGCTAAAAAAGTACTGGAAGCCGTTCGCTACGACTTCGATAAAACCGTCTTCAGCTACATCCCCAATACCGCTGAAACCGCCTTCATGGGCTTAGTAGAAGGCCTGGAAAGAGAACTAGACGAATGGAAAAAAGAGAAGATCAAAAAAGCCCAAAAAAAAGGTAAAAACAAGCTCTCCAAAATACTAGCCACCCGCGTTCGAAATGAAAAACTGGTGGTAAAAGACGGCAAAACCCGCACTTTTATCGCCGATACCACAAGCCGAGGCGAAATGGTGAGCCACATCTACGACGTCACCTATGGCATTGTAAGAAACGAAATCGACACGTTGGTGCTCATCGACGATAGCATCGTGCGGGGCACTACCTTGCGCGATAGCGTCATCAGTATCGTGAGCCGCTTGCGGCCCAAGAAGGTGATCATTCTCTCCTCCGCACCACAAATCCGCTACCCCGATTGCTATGGCATTGATATGTCCAAAATGGGTGAATTTGTAGCCTTCAAAGCCCTAGAAGCCCTGCTAGGCGATAAGGGTAAAAAGAAGATGCAAACTGTCTATAAAAAAGCTAAGCAACAACTGGAGCTTCCCAAAGAAGAGCAGATAAACGTTGTCAAAGAACTCTACGCTTTGTACTCCTATGAAGAAATTTCCGGCAAAATTGCCGATATTGTGACGCCTCAGCACATCAATTTTCCCGTGGAGGTGATCTACCAAACCGTAGAAGACTTGCGCGAAGCTTGCCCAAATAACAACGGCGACTGGTACTTCAGCGGCAACTACCCCACCCCAGGCGGTACGCGTGTAGTCAACCAAGCTTTTGTGAACTATATGGAGAAGAATGATAAGCGGGCATATTAATTACATCCATCTATGCGTTTTTCCGATCTCAATCTTTCTAACCCTTTACTCAACGCCCTAGCGGATGCTGAATTGGAGCGGCCCACGCTCATCCAAGAGCGCGCCTTTTCGGCCATTATGGCTGGTGGCGACGTAGTGGGTATTGCCCAAACGGGCACAGGAAAAACGATTGCCTATCTACTACCCGTGCTCAGGCTGTGGAAATTTCAAAAACATCGCTTCCCGCAAATTCTAGTCGTAGTACCTACCCGCGAGCTCGTGGTGCAGGTAGAAGAGGAAGTGCGAAAACTCAGCACCTACCTTACCTTGGCAGTAGGCGGGGTCTATGGCGGGGTGAATATGAAAAACCACGTGGAACTGGTAGAAAATGGCCTCGACGTACTCATTGGCACCCCAGGCCGGCTGCTCGATCTGGCTTTGCATGGTTGCCTCAAGTTTAAGGCCATCCAAAGGCTTATTATCGATGAAGTGGACGAAATGATGGAGCTGGGTTTTCGGCCTCAACTCGATCGCTTGCTTCACCTAATGCCTGAAAAAAGACAAAACTTACTCTTCTCCGCCACCATGACCCCAGATGTGGAAGTGGTGATCGAAGATACCTTCAATCTACCCACTTTTATCGAAGCCGCTGCCTCCGGTACCCCCCTAGAAAATATTAGCCAACAGTATATCCCCGTACCTAATTTTAATACCAAGCTCAATGCGCTATGCCACCTCCTAGCAGATCGTGGCTTGTATCAAAAGGCTTTGGTCTTTTCGCCTGGCAAACGGCTAGCAGACCTCATCTTCGAGCGCGTAGAAGCCACTTTCCCCGGCGAGGTGGCGCTTATCCACGGCAACAAAAGCCAAAACTATCGCTTCAATAGCCTACGTAGCTTTCAAGCCGGTGAACTGCGTATTTTGATTGCTACCGACTTGGTATCGCGTGGCTTAGATATCCAAGATGTTTCCCACGTCATCAATATGGATATGCCCGAAATAGCCGAGGACTACATCCACCGCATTGGCCGAACCGGCCGCGCCGATAAACGAGGTGCAGCCATCTCCTTCGTCAGCGAAGCCGAAATGCCTCTCCTCGCCGCCGCCGAAGAATTGATGAATCATCGGCTAACTGCTCTGCCCTTCCCGCAAGACGTGGAAGTTTCCGACCTTCTTATCCTGGAAGAAATGCCCGAACAACGGGTAGCAAACGTTCGCATACAGCTCGATACCACCCAAGCAGCCGCTTTCCATGTGAAGCGAAATAAAAAGGTACAGCTCAATCGCCACGAACTGCGCGAAAAACGCAACCGACCCAAACCAAAAGGTAAGAAAAAAGGTAAATGGAAAAAATAAGCGCGCCTCGATAAGATCAATTCCCTACAAACGCATCCCATCGTAGCCTAACTCTACGCCCTGTGGCAAACTAGCCTCAAAGCTAGCATGCCGCCCCAAACGGTGGCTTAAGTGCGTAAAAACCGTGCGTTTAGCACCCAGTTCTTCCGCTAGTGCTAAAGCCGCCTCCACGTGAAGGTGCGAATGATGCGCTTCATATTGTAGGCAGGTGAGCACTAAAACCTCTAAACCCGCTAAAGCTGCTTTGGCTGGCTCGCTTAGGCTTTTTACATCCGTCAGATAGGCTTTATTACCACAACGATACCCCAAAATGGGCAAGTTGCCATGCTCCACAGGAATGGCCGTGATCGCCATCTCATCGAACTGTATAACCTCCATCGCCTGAATCTCCTGCATATCTAACACCGGCGCCCCCGGATAAGGATTCCCCGAAAAAGCATAGCCATATCGCTGCCGAATATCCTGCGCAACCCTCGGCAAGGCAAACAGCCGAATAGCACAGCTTTGCCGAAAACAATAGGGCCGTACGTCATCTAAACCCGCTACATGATCGTTGTGCTCATGGCTATACAATACAGCCGTGAGCTGCTCCGTGCCCGAGCGCAGCATCTGCTGCCGAAAATCAGGCCCAGTATCAATTACCACCCGCTTCGATCCTAAGCTGAACAGCGCACTGTTGCGCAGCCGCTGATCTCTAGGGTCGTAGCTTTTACAGGCTTCGCAATGGCAACCAATCACCGGTACCCCTTGCGAAGTGGCCGTGCCCAGCAGCGTAAGGCTTACCTCATCCATTAGAGCGAACTTTTTCCCAAGCCCATGCCGACGACATAATCGCGCTCACATCGCGCTGCGGTACCCACCCCAACAACGCTCTAGCTCGGCTATTATCCGCATACACCGCCTCCACATCGCCGGCGCGCCTACCTGCTATGCGGTAGTTCAGCGACTGGCCTGTAACAGCCTCAAATGCATGAATAACCTCCAGTACACTAAGACCCTCCCCAATGCCTAGATTAAACAGACTAGGGTTTTCAGTAGCCTTCCCACCTAGCAAATAGGCTAGTGCTAAGGTATGCGCGTGAGCCAAATCCATTACGTGAATATAGTCGCGAATACAGCTGCCATCCCGCGTGGCATAATCATTGCCAAATACTTGAAGCGCAGGCCTTTTTCCAATGGCTACCTCCGTAATAACTGGCACTAAATTATTTGGCGGCGAGCTGGGCGACTCCCCAATCAAAGCACTTTCATGAGCACCCGCCGGATTAAAATAACGCAAAATTACAGCCGCAAAAGCTGGAAAACCCTTACAGTAGTCATACAAGATATCCTCCCCCATCTGCTTCGTGCGGGCATAGGGGCTCTCCGCTGATTTACGCGGCGTCTGCTCGCTCACCGGCAGCGCATCCGCATTGCCATACACCGAACAAGAACTGGAAAAAACCACATTCGACCGCCCAAGGCTCGCTTGACCTTCTAGTACGTTTAGCAAGCTGTTGAGGTTGTTGCGAAAATAGTCGATTGGCTGCTCTACCGATTCCCCCACCGACTTCAAAGCAGCAAAATGGATCACCCCATCCGGCTGCTGCGCCTGAAAAAAGGCTAGGGTTTGCCCCCGATCCGCCAAATCAATCCGATGATTCACAACCGGCTCCTTCTGGGCTGGAATACGGCCTTGCTGCACTAACTGAGCCACAATCGCATTGACGCCTACTAGCGAAGCTTCCGTAGAATTGCTAAGGTTATCCGCACAGATAACCGCATAACCGTTCTCTATCAAGTCCACAATTGTGTGGCTGCCTATGTAGCCGCAGCCACCCGTAACTAATATTTTCCCTTTACTCATGCCGTAAATTTACGTCTTTATCGTCGATTGCTATGCCCATTTGCGCCATTAAAATAGTCGCATTGAAGCTTTGGCTCACCCCCGGCTGCAAACTATAGTCGAAAACCAACGCGCCCGCTTCCAAACGCACCTCCATCGCATAGTTAAGCACTTGGCCGTCTGTACTATGCGCTAGCGCCGTGAGCTCCAAATCGTGCGTAGCAATGAGCCCCGCCCCTTGCGCCCGAATCAACTGCCGAATCAGTGCGCGCGCGCCCGTATGCCGATCCCGCGAATTAGTGCCTTTCAATATCTCGTCGAGTAGAAAAAATACAGGGGTCGCTTGCTGCTCCACCGCGTCAATAATCGCCTTGAGACGCCGCAGCTCCGCAAAAAAACTGCTGCTACTCTCTTGTAAAGCATCCTGCGTACGCATACTCGTCCAAACTTGTACCTGCGGCATACAAAGGCAGCTCGCACAAACCGGTGCCCCCGCCAGTGCTAACACCAGATTGACCCCCACTGTCCGCAGCCATGTGGACTTCCCCGCCATATTGCTGCCCGTAATGAGATGTATTTGCCCACGAACGGCTAGCTGAAAGTCGTTCGTAATCCGCTGTTTCGGATTAATCAAGGGGTGCCCCAGCGCGCAGGCCACGATCATGGGCTGCGCGGCAGCCGACTGCGCGGCAGCCGACTGCGCGGCAGCCGACTGCGCGGCA
>DAINNZ010000187.1:0-6520 GCA_036735605.1 Lewinella sp.
CAAAAAAGTTATTCTCCCGAAATTTGTCCTTGATCCGGAAGCGGCCACCGAACTTAAGCTTGCCATCCTTGCTGTAGGGCATACTAAAATCGAGGCGGCCGTTGAAGTCTTGATCTTCTGTATAGTTATAGTTCTCTGTGATTTCGTTCAGCCCCAGGCCGAAATTGTCCGCTCTATTCGAGAAAAAAGCAGTAGGCAGCCGCGGATTACTCACATCCACATCCACCATTTGGTTGCTGCTGCGGAAGCTGATATAGCGCTCATTAGGGCGTTCCTCAGAGGCTTTGGCAGCCGTAAGGTTCCACGTAGCACTCAGCTGCCCAAATAAATGCTTACCACTCAGGGTATAATTGGCCATGCGCTGGTCTTCTAAACGGGCATTCCGAACGCGGTCGCTGTCAATACCGCCTTTGGTTTGGTATTCTACTCTACCAAGCGCGGTGAAACGCCCTGGGCCAATCTGGGTGAAATCACCGTCTTCAAAGGCATCTTCTAAGCGGCCTACCCGAATACGGAATCGATTTTCCCAATCATCGCGCCAGTTGTACATGACCGAGAAGGCGATATTGTGGTTTTCGTTGATATCGTAGTCTAAGCTAGCAGAGGCACTGCGGCGCACCCGGCGAACAGTGTACTTGCGAATATCCAGCTCATCGATTACTACACCGGCATCGGTCTCCACCCACACTGCTTCCACATTATCCGAACCGAAGTTGTGGTCATTATAGGAAGCAGAAACCACAAGACCCAACTTGTTATTAGCATACCGATTGCCGTAGATCAAGGCACCCGTCCAGATGGGTTTTTCAGAAAGGAGGTTTAAACCGGAAGCTAACGTGCCAGAAAAACGCTCGCCTCTAGGAGCAGAGCGCGTGACTAGGTTAACCGACCCGCCGATGGCGTCTGCGTCCATGCTAGGTAATACGGCTTTGTTTACTTCAATGGCTTGCACCATATCGGCAGGGATAAGATCCATTTGCACGCGGCGGTTATCGCCTTCCGCAGAGGGAATACGCTCGCCGTTGAGAGTAACGGCGTTAAGCTGAGGTGCCATACCACGGATGATGATGTCGCGCGCCTCTCCTTGGTCGTTTTGCATCGTGATACCGGGCACGCGTTTAAGGGCGTCCCCTACGTTCGCATCGGGGAAGCGACCAATCTGGTCGGCCGCTACGATATTGGTAATATTGGCACTTTGGCGCTGCTGATTGAGTGCCTTCGCTTGGCCGCGCAGCCGGTCGCCGATTACAAGTATCGCACTGCCTACTACCGCAGCAGGTTCTAAGCGCAGCGTAAGAACAGCCGTTTGACCTTCCTGCACGCTAGTCTCTACAACCGGAGCGTTGTATCCAATGAAAGTAACCGCTAGGGCATGCGTGCCCACTGGCACCGCCGTCATTAAAAAACGGCCCTGCACATCCGTAATAGTGCCCTGATTAAGCGCTTTTATGAAGATGGTAGCCCCCGGCATACCAAGGCCATTTTCGTCGATAACAAAACCGCTTATGTTACCAGCTTGCGCACGCAACCCAGTAGCTGCTAACAACATACAAATAAAGAAGGTAGCTATTTTTGCCATAATTCAAATTTTTGGCAAAGCTACAGTCGTGTAAACCCAACGACCACTTAATGGAGATTAAGCTTTTGTTAGCAATTGGCTAATAAAATGTTAGCTAAATCTAGCTGGTGTTAACTTATTAGCTAGTTCTGTATTGTGGGCTAATTCAACCCTGCTGTTTGTAGTGATTGACAACTGATAATCAAGCAGATAAGACGTGTAAATCCTATGTGAACTTTCCTTACAATAGACTTGCGCTACAAGGCTTCCCTTGCCCCTGCCCTACGGGCAAAAATAGAGACAATAAACAACCCCTTGACTCGTATCAGCCTTAGGCGAACGGTAAGGGGGGGGCAACAATAACAGTCCTTACCAGAAATAGCCTACCACGAAAATGGTGACGATCAAGAGTAATACGGCTAAATAGCGATAGTTTTCATACCAAGGCAAACCAGCTAATTCTTCGGTTTCTTCTTTGATGAGGGCTGGCGTCCAAACCATGCCTGCCAGTTTATCGGCTGCGGGTGGTGGCGTTGCCAGACTCACAGCCGCGTGAACGATCAAGCAAAGGAGGAAGAGTACCGTTGTGCGCAGTAAAAAGTGCATTTGAAAAAACCAATGATCCACCTCGCCTACAATACCAACAACCCAAATAACCGACATCAGGAGGCCGAACATCAAGCTAAAGAAACTGCCATGACTATTCGCTCGCTGCCAAAACAGGCCTAAAACGAAAACGGATACCACTGGTGGTGCGATATAGCCTAAGATGTCTTGCAGATAACGGAATAAATCGCCATATTTAGCGATCTGCGGTGCCCAGAGGGAAGCTAGAATGACGAGTACGAGGGTGGCAATTTGTCCGCTTCTAACGAGTTGCTTACTACTCATTCCAGGGCGGAATTTGTTGACAAAATCCATCGTAATCAGGGTGGAAGCAGAGTTGAAAGTGGCCGAAATACTACTCATCATGGCGGCCAATAAGCCAGCCACCACTAGGCCCAGCAGTCCCATCGGTAAGAGGTCGAAAAGGAGGGTTGGGTAGGTGAAATCGGTACAATTCAGCAGGTTTTCACACACGCCATCTGGGTTTTTAGCCGAGACGGGTAGTTTATAGGCAAATTCGTTGTTCCGATAGAGCAAGAAACCAATCGTGCCGGGAATGACCATGATTAAAATCACCGGTAGTTTGAGCAAGCCTGCAAATAAAGCACCCCAGCGGCCATGATTGAGGCTCTTAGAGCTAAGCACTCTTTGCACCATGAATTGGTTGTTCGCCCAAAAATAGAAGCCTAATAAAGGCACCCCCGTCAACAGACCCCACCAAGGCACAATAGGACTATCGTATTGCCGCCACCAGTCGCCTGAATTATCGCGCACGATGCTCATTGCCTCGGCGGCATTTTTATCCGTGATGCCTGCTGCTTTCAGCTCGTCTAACTGGCTCACCATACCACTCCAGCCACCTACTTTGTCTAGGCCATAGAGCGTGAGCACGATGGAGCCAAAAATAAGAACGATCGCTTGAATCACCTCCGTTTTTACCACAGCATTGAGCCCCCCCGGAATGGTGTAGGCCGCTGCGGAAGCTGCTAGGATAACGATCACGATCCAAGGCTCCAAATTAGGAAAAATAAGCCCTAATACAATCGTGCCTACATAGAGGGAAGCGGCCGTATCAATCAATACATTCCCTACTACGGTGATGAAGGAGAAGTAATAACGCGAACGGCTATCGTAGCGTTTTTCCATAAACTCTGGCATCGTATAGACACCACTGCGAAGATAAAAGGGTAGGAAAAAGATAGCGAAAAAGACGAGCACCAGCACGGCATACCATTCGTAGTTATAGACCGTCATATCCAGCAAGTAAGCCGAGCCAGCTAAGCCGATTAGCGTGGAGCTAGAAATATTGGCGGCGAACAAAGAGATGCCCACCACCGGCCAGGTAAGGCTTCGACCGCCTAGGAAGTAGTCCTCGGAACTGGCGTTTTTAGATTGGGAAATACCATACAAGATGATGCCAACAAAATAGACGGCAATCACTGAAAAATCAATAGCGGAAAGGTTGGCACTCATAGTTATTCTACTTTATTTTGCTCAATACGGGGGCAAAATAGGTAATTTTGCGAAACACTATGCAAACAATCGAATATTTTTATTTTGCCCTATACAAATTACAACAACTCACCCCAATAAAAAGCGGCTGCTGATAATCGCTATCAGCAGCCGCTTTGTGCTAAGGAAACTGTAAAAAAATGCCTTTTACTTGCCGCCTCTCAGTTGGGCTTGTAAGGTGCTGAGTTGCTCCCACTTGCCGGCAGCGGCCAAGCCTGCTTGTTCGGCCCAAGTGCCTGGGTCGGCCAAACGGTAACGATCTCCGGCAGCATCGAGAATGGTTTGCATGCGCTCTGTGCTGGTGGTGGCTAGCTCTGCCCAAGTTTTAATACCTTCCGCTTTGAAGAGCTGCTCGATTTTTGGCCCGATGCCTTCCACCACTTTCAGGTCTTCTGGATTGGTACTAGAGAAGCCCATTTTTTTGGCCGCTAGCTTCTCGAACTTGGAGTCGGTTTCAAAATCGCCCGTAGTTTCGCGGCCAGCATCCGTGAATTTTTGGTAGCGAATCAGTTCATCCCAATCGCCTGCGACGGCTAAGGCTGCTTGGTGCGGCCAGCTGGTAGGATCGGCGAGTTGAAAGCGGCTGCCCGCATCATCTAGCACCTTCTTGAGATCGCCGTAACTAGCAGCAGCTACGTCCTGCCACGTTTTGTAACCTGCCTCCTGTAGGAGCGACTCAATTTTGGGGCCTACTCCTTCAATGATCTGTAGATTATCCTGCGTAAAGAGTGTGGCAAAGCCCATAGCCCCACCTGTTCTATCGTCCTCACTGCCACCACTTATAATGCCTAGGCCGGTAGCCGCCGCACCACCAGCTGCTGCGGCCGTAAGGATGGCTTTATCTGCTTGGCAGCGTTGTAGTTTAGCTCGTAGATCGGCTTCTGCTTTTTGAGATTCCTCCAATTGGTATTTCAGACTGTGGTAGTCTTTCTCCCATTTGGTAGCTAAGCCGTGGTATTTGTCCCTTTCAATCGTTAGTTGATCGATCGTGGCTTGCTTGCCTCTGTTGAGCAACCAATCTAGTAGCCAACCTAACAAGAAAGCACCGAGCGTCCAAATCCACCACCAAGGGGTGCAAGCCAAACCAAATGGGCTAGGCGTATCTAAAAGAATATTGATATCCATAATCAGTTATGTCTTATGTGTGTTTTGATGAAATTGGTTTATTGCGCCGCAGTTAGTTTTACCACTGCTCGGCGATTGTTCTGACGGCCTCTTTCGGTCGTGTTCGTATCCGTTGGGTTCGATTCCCCTTCCGAGCGGGTAGTAATCCGATCGGCAGCAGCCCCATGGCCCACTAGGATACTTTTGATGTAGTCCGCTCGGCGCTGCCCTAAACGCATGTTGAAATCGTCGCTGCCGATATTATCGGTATGCCCCGTGATGCTTACGCGTTCATTGGTTTGTGCTAAACGCTGTGTTAACTTCAGCAAGTAAGCATCTATGGCCGGATCTGGATTTTTAATGTCGCTATTGAAAGGAAAACGGATGATGATCTCATCGTCGATTTCAATAATTTCCGTCTCCTGATCTTTTGCATGCCAGCTGAATGAGCCGGCATCCCATAGCTCGTCGGCGGCAGGCACGGCCCGATCCAACCGCCTGGATAGTAACCGGATTTGATCGGCGGGAATGTCGGGCACTAACATGTTTTTAATCAGCTCAGCTCGGTAAAAGCCCATGTTTTCATAGCCATCCGGTGCAGCCTCGTCGGCATAATAGTGGCCATAAATTTCCAGCTCCTGATCTGGGTTGGCACGGTACTCAGCCAACAAGCGGCTGCGCAGGTCGGGCCACAAATCTCCCTGAAGCACCTCGCCTTTGCCGAGGCTAGTCACCAAAGCATAGTCTTTGGCGGCTGGCACAGGTGGGGGCACTACTTGCGTTGTATCTTCGCCGCCTGCCCCACAGCAAGTGGGCTGTATGCAGGTTTTGAGGGTTAGAAACGCAAATATCAGCCACGCGACCAGCATGATCAATATTTTGGTCAAATTAGACATAAAAATAGTGTGTGGTTTACGATATATGGTGAATAAATGAATGACCACCCAAAACCAACAAGCGTTGTTTGGGTGAAAGCCGTTTTGCAGTAGAGCACAAGGCACTACCGGTATCATCAGTTCATTGGATTATTGGGCGGCCTATCGTAGAGGGAAAATATGCTAGGGCCTCATTGCAGGGGCTAATATAGGATTTTATTTTCAATCTCAAAGCCTCTAGGCTGTTTTTCAACTAAATATTGTAATAAAATTACAAGATACTACTTTACTCTGCTGCTTTTTGTATATTTGCACTCCAAAATTTTTCTGTATGTTTGATAGTCTTAGTGGTCGGCTTGAAGGGGCATTCAAAACCCTGACAGGTGATAATAAGATCACGGAAATCAATGTAGCTCAGTCCATCAAGGAAATTCGTCGGGCGCTAGTAGCTGCCGACGTTAACTACAAGATCGCCAAAGAATTTACTGACCGCGTCAAGGACAAGGCTATGGGCACCGAGAATGTGCTGAAAGCCGTGAAGCCCGGCCAACTGATGGTAAAAATCGTTCAAGACGAGCTGACGGAGCTCATGGGCGGCCAGGCGGAGGGCATCAATATCAAAGGCAACCCGGGCGTAATCCTGATTGCTGGCCTGCAAGGCTCTGGTAAAACTACTTTTAGCGGCAAATTAGCCCTCCACCTACGCACCAAACGCAACCTCAAGGTACTACTCACCGCCTGTGATGTCTATCGCCCTGCCGCCATTAACCAACTTAGTGTGCTCGCCGAACAAGTAGGCGTGGGTATCTATAAAGAAATAGACAACAAGAACCCCGTAGAGATTGCCCTCAATGCCATCGCCCAC
>DAINNZ010000188.1:0-5438 GCA_036735605.1 Lewinella sp.
AATTATTTGAACAACTCTATGAAAGCTACCCCGCTACTGTGTCCTTTAAAAACGGCTTGGCCATTTCGTATTCCAAACTCGGCGAAACGCAGGCCGCATTAGGCGATTTGCCGCAGGCCTTGAAGCACTTTGAAGAACGCAGCCGATTGGGAAAAGAACTGCACCAAGCCTATCCGCAAAATGTGGGGTTCAAAAAGGGATTGGCTACGTCGTATCTCCTTCTTGGCCAATTTCACCGAGGCCAACTCAAGGATCGGGGGAAAGCCAAGGCATATATCCAGGAGGGCTATGCCTTGTATGAAGCCTTGGTGCGGGATTTTCCTGATTATCAAGAATTCAAGAACAACTACGAATGGGCGAAAGCGGCTTTATCTGATTTGGAGGAATAGGCTGGCAGCCCTAGTTCACCTTAACGCCCTCCGAGGAAGTAGGCCTATTAGCTTTTCTAAGGCAGCCTAGCTAGCGCGCTAGGGGTATTAGACCTAGGAATTTGCCATTCTCCTGCGTTGACGGATGTATCTTTGCTTCGAAAACAATACTATATGCCTACTTTTGGTCTATTGGGCTATCCTTTGTCGCACAGTTTTTCTCGGCCTTATTTTACGGATAAGTTTGCGCAATTGGGCTTGTCGGATACGCATCGCTACTTGAATTTCGAGTTAGCCGATTTGGCCGATTTTCCCACTATCCTGGCCGCGCAGGCTGATTTAGGGGGGCTGAACGTTACCATTCCTTACAAGCAGGCCGTGATGGCTTATTTGGATGCGCTTTCGCCCGAAGCGAGGGCCATTGGGGCGGTGAATACTATTTTGGTGGAAAATGGTAAAACGACGGGCTATAATACGGATGTGTTGGGCTTTGAAGCGGATCTGCTCGATTTTTTAGGCTCGGCTTATGCCCCTGTGGGCTTAGGTGGAGGGGCGACCTCTTCGTCCACACTTGCGCTACAAGATCGCCCTTGCCCCAGCGAGCGAAGCGACAGCCAAGAAGCAGACCGAGAGCCGCTAGCCTTACGGGCTTTGGTTTTAGGTACAGGCGGTGCTTCCCTGGCCGTGCAATATGTGCTGCGGACTTTGGGCATACCCGCCACGCTGGTTGCTAGGCAGGCGGGTGCAAATCGATTGACCTACGCTGCTCTCACGGCTCCGATTTTAGCGGAGCACCGATTGGTGATTAACACCACGCCACTGGGTATGTATCCGCAGCTTGATAGTTGTCCGGAGCTGCCTTATGCTGCTTTTTCTGCTCAACATTTTTGCTACGACTTGGTCTATAACCCTCGTCTTACTACCTTGCTGCGGCTAGCCGCTGAGCAAGGTGCTGCAACCCGAAACGGGCTCGGGATGTTACATGGACAGGCAGAAGCAGCTTGGTTGATCTGGACTGGCCAAAACCAACTTAAAGGATGAAAGAACAGGGTGGTCCTGTAAAGGATTTTTCAAAATTGCAAGCCGGATTGGAGGCTTTGCGGGCGGATTATCCGGCCCTCGATTTTGAGGACACGGAGAAAACATTTTCGCATTTAAGCGACCGAGAGCTCAAGCGATCGGCATGGCTTTTCACATTGATGAACAAGCCATGGCTGACCAACTTGCTTTCCGGCATGGGCCTCAAAGCAGTAGCTTGGGGTTTGCCGGGGGCTGCATGGGTGGTGAAGCAAACGATTTACCCGCAGTTTGTGGGCGGCACGAGCCTAGTGGCTGCCGAGCCAGCGATTGAACGCCTGGGGCGCCGAGGGGTCGCCTCGGTGCTCGATTATGGTGCCGAAGCAAAAAGTAGCGAACAAGACTTCAACGCCACCATGAAGGAGGTGATACGCGGTATTGAATTTGCTGCCCGCAATCCTGCTGTGCCGGTAGTAAGTACCAAAATATCAGGCATGGCTCGTTTTGGGCTGCTGGAAGCTTTGCAGGCCAGCAACTTTACGTTTAGCCCCGACTTGCGCAAGGAATACGACAGCGTACTCAAGCGCCTAGATGCCATTTGCTCTTTAGCAAAGAAAAAGCAGGTAAAAATCTTCTTCGACGCGGAAGAAAGCTGGGTGCAAGACACCCTGGATCAGATGGTAACGGTGATGATGCGCCGTTATAATACGCAGGCGGTGGTTGTCTATAACACCTTCCAGTTGTATCGCCACGATCGGCTCGATTTCCTCATGGCTAGCTACGAACAGGCACAAAGCCAGGGCTATAAGCTAGGCGCTAAGCTGGTGAGAGGGGCTTATATGGACAAAGAGCGCGCCCGAGCTACTGAGCTGGGCTATCCCTCTCCCATACAGCCCGACCTGCGGGCTACGCATGCGGCTTTTAACGCAGCCGTGCAGTTTTGCGTGGAGCACTACGAAACGATGGCTAGTTGTAATGCCAGCCACAACCGAACTAGCGTAGAATTGCAAGTCAACCTAATTGCTGCCAAAGGGCTGGATAAAAAGCACGAGCACCTCAATTTTTGCCAGTTATATGGCATGAGTGATAACCTTACCTTCAATCTTGCCGAAGGCGGCTACAATGTGGCTAAATACCTAGTGTATGGCCCGGTGAAGGAAGTGACGCCTTACCTCATCCGCCGCGCCCAAGAGAATACGTCCGTTACAGGCGACATGAGCCGAGAGCTGGCTTTGATAAAAAAGGAAATAGGGCGGCGAAAGTTATAAGCACCTTGTTCGCTCGTTTATGATTACTAGACTAATCCAACAAAAAAAGCCTCCTGCGCAATTGTGCAGGAGGCTTTTTTTGTTGGTTGAAAACCGGAAGTAGCTTAGTTGCCACCGTTGTTGAAGATACCTTGCTGGCCAGCAGGCAGGGCTTCAGGAGCAGCCGCTTTAGGCTCCACGTTGCCAAAGATCGTTAAGATAGTGTCTTCGCCAGCGTTGTGGGTAAGGGTTACACGCTTGCGGAAAGGCCCTACGCGGTGTGTATCGTAGCGGACACGCATTTCACGCGTTTCACCAGCAGCGATTGGGCGGCTCCAGTCTTCGCGTTGAGGGGCTGTACAACCACAGCTACCGCGAGCGTTGGTGATTAACAATGGCGCATCACCGGTGTTGGTGATTTTGAAAACGCGGATAGGGTCAGCATCTTGCTCAATAGTGCCATAATCGACCTCTAATGATTCAACCGATATGGCTGGGGTTCCTTGAGCACTTAGGTTGAGGCTAAGACCCAAAACAACGAATGTGAGAATAAGAATACGCTTCATGTTGAGTTGTATTTTTTGATTTTGTACTACAAAGATAACGCAAAATTGTAGGAGGAAGTTATGTGTAGTGGGTTAATGATACGTTAACGTCTATACACAAAGCTGCCTGCTTTTTTGGTAAGACGCAGTGGCAGGCACTTTGTCACATTGTTTTTGGCTAAAGCAGGGGCAAGGGAAGCCTTGTAGCGCAAGTGTAAAAGCGCCCCATGGCTATTGCATTTCTAGGCTGCGCCGGAGGCGTTCCGGTTTTTCAAGGGCGTCGAAAAATTCCTGAAGGTATTGCTTACTTGCTTCGATGGTTTTCGGCGCCAGGTAGGTGGCTTGATCGCAGTAGGCAAGAATAGCACTTTGCTGGCTGCGGTAGAAAGCAATTACGGCTTCTAATTCTTGTTCAGCAATGGCATAGGGCATAAAATAGCGCTCCCTGACACTCTTAATGGGCAGGGTTTCGTAAGGTATGGCATAGGATTGGGAGACGAAGCCGGCGTAGTCGAAATCGTAAGGAATGGCCGTGCAGCGTTCGTTGCCTGGTAGGCGCACGAGCAGCACATTATGGCGGTTGGGCACTGACCAGTCGGTATTGCCGATCATATATTGAAAGAATAGCATCTTGACGAAGGCGGTTCGCTCCAGTGCGGCGGAGCGGATCACGCCCTTTTCGCCGATGGCATAGGCACCAGTGCGATGGGCATAGGCTACCTCGTCTTCCACCACAAAGCCTTGGAAGTCGTAGAGGGTTTTACCCTTTGGGTCGAGGATAGTAATGGCCAAGGGTAGGGCTTTGATGTGCGCAGGCTCTAGTAGGGCATAGAGGCCATAGATGAAATACTCTTGGAGGAGTTTCTCTTGGTCTTTTTTGCCGCTGCGGCAGGGCATCACGAGTTTGAGTTTATCGCCAGCACTTAGGCCGAGTGCTTTGAGGGTTTTTTTCTTAAAGTCGAATTTTAAGGGAGGCAGCGGGCAGACTACTTTGCGCATATTGCCGCGCGCCCGAACCCTGGCGGGCAGTTGGAGACTCGGTTGCCCATTTTCAAGTAGCACAAAATTAATATCTTGGTATTCCTCGCGGCTACTTTGGTTGATGAGTTTACGGGCATCGCACTGTAGGTTGAGTTGTAGTTGCTGGCCGCTGCTTACTTTCTCCAGCAGGGCTTCGAAGAGGCTAATCGGTTTACTATCGGCTTCCTGGGAGAAAGCTTCGCGACTGCCGTCTATTCGGGCACGGTAGAAATTATTTTTTTCCCAGATCAGTGCTTCGCCGCTTTCACCTAGCTTGATGCTACAATCGATAAAAAAGAGCTTATTATTGAATCGGCTCAAAATTTCAGGCATACTACTGTGGCCTACTACGATGTGGTTGACGTTGTAGAAGTCTAAGACCGCTTGGATGGAGTCGGCGTTGCACTGTAAACTATCTACATAGCCACGATACCATAGGGGCCCCTGGCCGCCGAGGAGTAGGTCGGTTGTGGGGTCTTCGGAAAGAGCCGCTGCTGCCGAGGGAAGGATCGTTTGGCGAAAATAGGCATTGATTTGTTCGGGTTCCATCCCTGCTTGCATCATAGTGGGGGATAGGCCGCCATGGACGAAAAGAATGTCGTTCACGGCTACGATCACGGGTTTTTGTCGGAGCCATTGGCCCAGGATACTATGGGGGCCGAACAAATCGGGGTACATTTGGCGGAAGCCGCCAGCGGTATAGGCATATTTGCGGTTGAGGTAGCGTAGATCATTGTTCAGGGTCATCAACTCGTGGTTGCCTAGTAGCACATGAACTTTGCCGCCGGCTAAGCTAGCTTGTTTTTCGAGCTGGAAAAGTAGCCAGAGGATATCCATCACCTGATCGCCACGGCTGAAGTGATCGCCGGTGATGATGAGGTGGTTTTGGCCAAATTGCCAGTTTCTTTGCGCATCGATTACGCCATTGGCCAGCAGGAGGCGCAGAAAAATATCGAACTGCCCGTGCAGATCGCTGAGGGCTAATAGGGTGGGGGCATCGAAAAACTTCCACTCTGTTTCAAGGGGAATGCGCAGGTCGCTTAGGTCCACCGATGGTAGGCCCGGTCTTTCAAAGCGCTGAGCCGTAGCGGCAACTAGGCTGGTGTCTTTGGCTACGCCTTGTTCAATCCAGCGGATACGGAGGGAATCTCCTAGGTGATCGATATAGGGGCCATCATGGTAATCCTTTTGTTGCGCCAATAAACTGGCTGTGCCCAAGCTGCCGAGCAAGACGAGCAATA
>DAINNZ010000188.1:5538-6438 GCA_036735605.1 Lewinella sp.
GGCGCAGGGCAAATAGGCGCAGGGCAAATAGGCGCAGGGCAAATAGGCGCAGGGCAAATAGGCGCAGGGCGAAAGCGACACGAGAAATGGGGGGCGGTTGAAAATGGGAAGCGTACTGCATACACAAGCGGTTGCTGGCAAATATACAAATAATTATGGAATGACGCTAAGATTGGGTTTTGCGTATGGAAACAAAGGCCGCCAGCGAAGGTTTGTTAGGGCGAGATTGTCTTAGGGCACCTTAGCGACTTTGCGAACAGCGATCTTTCTGCCTTCAAGTTCATTAGCTGCCACTTCAGGGGTGTAACTTCAGTCTAGCAAAAATCGTCAAGACGGCCTTTAGGGACGTGGAGTTTACAGACTGCAAAATGTTGGGCCTTCGATTTGAAAGCTCCCACGAGTTTGGACGCTCCTTTTCCTTCAACGGTTGCCAGCTCAACGATTCTTCCTTTTTGTAGATGAACATCAAGAAGACCCTTTTTAAAAATTCCCAGTACCCGTAGGGCTGCCTGCGTTTTTTGACTTGCCAAAGACGCGGATAAGGGCGCGATAATTTCCCCAACGCTGCGCAAAACGATCACCGAAGGTAAACCACATTGGTTCGAGTATATTAGAGTTGTTCGGCAGGTCATCAAACGGCTGCAAGTGGCACCACAAAGCAGCCGCGTAGCGAAATTTTATACTGCACTTCGTTAAAAAGCCTCGCCGCAGCCCCACTGCGCCTACGTTTTTTGCCTTGTTCGGTATAAAATTTGCTACACTCTCGCTCGTTCATGACCTACCGAACAACTCTATTACAATTCATGTGGCTTGCTCCCTTTTATGTCTGGAATTCCTGTTAAAAATCACACTACTAGACATTTTTGAAAGAGTGTGAGGAAAGCGCTAAATTTGAGGTAG
>DAINNZ010000189.1:0-6381 GCA_036735605.1 Lewinella sp.
TCCTCTCCTCCTCGTTCTACGTGGCGGGGGGGACGAGGCGGAGTTGGGGGACTTGGTGGCCTTCGCGGGCGACGACCTCGAAGCGGAAGCCGTAGAAGGTGAAGGTCTGGCCGACGTCGGGGATTTGCTGGGCCTCGTGGATGACGAGGCCGGCGATGGTTGCGGCCTCGTCGTCCGGCAGCTTCCAGTCGAACTGGCGGTTGAGGTCGCGCACGGTGGCGGTGCCGCCTGCGGCTTCGATACCAGCCATGAGAGCTGCGCTCTGGCCATAATTTTTGCGAAGAGCCACTACGGTTAGGCGGGGGTCTTCGAGGGTATAAAGCCGTTCCAACGTACCATCCGTGGAGCCATCATCCACATAGACGATCTCGTAATCGATGCCAAGCAAAGCCGTATGGATTTGCTGCACCAGCGGGTGAATATTTTCATGCTCATTAAAAACCGTCACGACTACTGAAAGCTGCATACTAGGATAGATTATTGTTTTCGCCAAAGGCCCGTACCCATTCCATCCCAAAGGGGGCCTTCAAAATCGGTTTTAAAAGGGATGGCTGCTTGTTCCTCGTCCGTAGCGGATGCAGGCGAATTGGATGAACCGCTTATTGTTGGCACCAAGTGCAGGGGCAAGGCTGGATAATGGGGCGCAAGTGCTTGATGCCGCATAAAGAGGGAATCCACGGCTGGCGCCATTTGGGCTGCTTCGGGGTATTGCCAAGGGCTGATGATATAAACTTCGTTGGCATAGATTGTATCGAAGCGTCGGGGCACTACCCGCCCATAAGCTTTGCTAAGATAAAAACTAGTAGCCGGCTCCATTAAAGAGAAGCCTAAGACGGCCAACGAATCTGCATCCGTAGCGAAACGATGGCCTAGAGCCGTAGCGGACGCTTTGAGCATACGTCCCTTATGGTCATCTACCGCTCTGGGGGGCAAGACGAAGACATTGAAAACAAGACGCAGTAATAGCAAAAAGGCGATAAAAGTAAGCAACACAGCTTGGGTGGGGAGTGTTGCCTGCCATCGCTTCCCCAGCGAGCCAGCCGAAAATTTAAGGGGTACTGGTTTTCCTAGTTCGCGCTGTATCGCTAAATAGGCTAAGTAGCTAAGGTACAAGCCTCCCAGCCCGCTACTGCTAGCCCAAACCCAACGGAAAGCGACCACCTCTGTTTTTGGAACGAGAGGGATAAAGAAAAACAGCAAACTACAAAGGAGCATAGCCAGCAGTAAAAAGCGATGAAAATAGGCTAGCAATTTCGTCTTGGCTTGCCGCTGCCCTTCATAAAGCCACAAACCCACGCCAAACAGCAGAGGAAAGAGCATCAGTAAGTAGCGAGGGTACACATTAGGTGATGACCAGTACAGTGGTAGGTTCACTGCAAAAGCTAGTAACATGAAAACTACTAAGGGTTGCGCTTGTATTCGCTGCCTGCTCCCCTTAGCAAAGAAGAAAACCACTAGTAAAGTCCAAGGCATAAAATGATAGAACATCTCGAAGGGAAAGCTCAATAGTTGTTTGATAGTTGCTTGCCAGCCGTGGTGTACGGCCGTCCGCTTACTGCTCTCCTCTAAGAGCCGATCCGCTACCACTTTTATATCCATGTATTGGCTATACTGCCAGTAGTAGGCTCCTATGATCGCAACTGCCATCAGGCCACTTAGTAGGTGCGCTGGCCGAAGCAATTGCCACCAAGCTTTTTGCCACCAGACATAGGCTAGCAGCGTAAAAGCACCAAAGGTAAAAGCGGGTAAGCCCTTCAATAAAAAAGCTAGTGCCACCCCTACATAAAAGTAACCAAAAGCAGCCACCCATCGCTTTTGCTGGCCGTAGTGAAATAGCGCAAGCAGGCTGCCATAGATCGCCCAACTAAAGCAAACATCGATCAATCCCAGCATACTATCCCAAAAGAGCATTCGCCCGCAACTGATGACGGTAAAGGCATGAATAAAAGCCAGCGACTTACCAAAATAGGGCCGACTAAAGCGATAGGCCGTTAGGGCAAAGCCTAATAAAGCCACTACCGTAGGAAAGCGACTGCTCCATTCATTCGCTTCGCCGAATAGGCTAAAGCTAAGAACTAGTAGCCAGTTCCACAAAGGTGGCTTATTGAGATAAGGATCGCCATGCAGTGTAGGCACCCAATAATTATCCTGCCAGATCATCTCTTGCGCTACCAATGCTCGGATGCCTTCATCATCGATGAACACCGCTTTACCCAAGTGGATAAAGAGTGCTGGCAAAAGCAATAACCCTATAAGGATGTATAACAGTCTTTTCACGGCCACAAAAGTACGGCAAAATATGGCATCCTACACGAAGGAGAATGCACAGCAAACATAAATGGCCGCAGCTTGATGCGCGCCACGGCTATTTATGCGGTAACTTCATTCCACTAAATTTCATACCCAAACAAAACAAAACTACGGTAACTATCGCTAGCAAGCGAAATATTTACGATAGTCCGTGGCTCGGGCTTCGCCCAGCACCACAGGCAGCCGCGAACTGTAAACACTCCGCTTTAACGATAAGACAGTTTAGGCGGATTGCTAGGCTTCGAAGAAAGCGATGATTTGGTCGGCTAGTTCTAGCCCGATATTTTGCTGTGCCTCCACGGTTGCAGCCCCGATATGGGGGGTCGCACTCACCCTAGGGTGATTCAGTAAGCGGCGATCGGGGGTAGGCTCGTTGTTATATACATCAATGCCAGCACCGGCAATATGGCCACTATCCAGTGCAGCTAGTAGTGCCTCCTCCTCGATGACCCCACCGCGAGCCGTATTGACTACGATAGCCCCTTTTTTCATGCTAGCCAACTCCTCTTTCCCGAGGAGTGCTCCTTTAACAGAAGGGACGTGTAAGGTCAGGAAGTCGGCTTTGCGGAGTGCTTCTTCCAAGCTCACTGTTTCGAGGTGAACCTTTACTTTCACATCCTTGGCCGCGTAGAGGTCTATTTCTAGGTCAGCACCGTCCACCATCAAATCTACGGGTAGTATTTCCATTCCAAGGGCAAGCCCGATGCGAGCCACCTCGCGTCCAATGCGGCCGAAGCCTACGATGGCTAATGACTTACCTCGGAGCTGAATACCTTCTGCGTAAGCCTTTTTGAGTTTATTGAAATCACTGTCTTGTGCCGACAGTTCGCGGTTGGATCGATGCACGAAACGCGCTAAGCTGAAGAAATGTGTAAAGACCAACTCCGCTACGGCCTGGCTGCTAGCAGCTGGCGTATTAACTACTCTCATGCCTTTCGAGGCAGCATACTCATAGTCGATATTATCCAAGCCAACGCCAGCACGGGCGATGAGCTTCAGGTTAGGGCATTGATCGATTAGATCCTTACGAACCTGCGTGGCAGAACGGACGATGAGCACATCGTAGTTGGGCAGTTCGGCAGCTAGTTGATCTTGCGGCACCTTATCGGTTATTACCTCAAAACCGGCTTCTTCGAGTAGAGATTTTCCATCGTCTGCGATGCCATCATTGGCTAGAATGCGTATCATTTGATAAGTAATTTGGGTGAGGCCGCAAGGTACGGCATATTTGTGGAATCCTTTTTTTTTCCCGCTTTTTAACCCGCTAGCCAAGCAGTATAATCGTGCTTTGCTACGATGGCTAAGATGAAACAGCCGAGAAACAAAAAAAGCCACTTTCCTAATAAAAAGGAAAGCGGCTTTTAAACAGTGCCCAGAACAGGACTCGAACCTGCACGCCCTTGCGAGCACCAGCCCCTCAAGCTGGCATGTCTACCAATTTCACCACCTGGGCAGTGGAGACCAACAATACTGTTAGCCATTTGGGAACGCAAAGATAAAAGGCTTTATTGACTTAAAAAAGCCTCTTTGGGAAAATAGTTTCTTTGCCTGTTTTTTCGTGGCTGTTTTGTTTACTTTCTACTGATTTCTGAGTTTTAGCGCATCGGCTCTGAGTCGTTTTAAGAAAGGACTAGCGAAAATGAAGTTTTGTAGTGTCTCATCTTCGCTTTCTAATACTTCGTCTTTATGGCCACGCCAAGCCAGCCTACCGTCTTTAAGCAAAACGATGTTTTCCCCAATGCCCATCACCGAACTCATATCGTGTGTATTGATAACCGTGGTAATGTTCTGGTCGTGGGTAATATCCGCAATGAGCTCATCGATTACAATGGCGGTGCGTGGATCGAGACCAGAGTTGGGCTCATCACAGAAAAGGTACTTTGGTTTCAGCACAATCGCCCTAGCAATACCGACGCGCTTTTGCATTCCACCAGACACCTCCGCTGGGTAGCGCTTATTGACGCCTTCCAAGCCCACTCGTTCTAGGCAAAAATCAACTCTCTTTTGCTTTTCAATAGCCGTCATTCTCGTGAACATATCCAGTGGGAAGCGGATATTTTCTTCCACTGTTAAGGAGTCAAACAGTGCATTTCCTTGAAAGAGCATACCAACCGACATCCGCAGCTCACGCAACTGCTGTGGATTCAGGGAAAAGAAATCTATATCATCGTATAATACCTTGCCCGAAGTGGGCTGAAATAGCCCCACTAGTAGCTTGAGTAGCACTGTTTTACCTGCACCAGATCGACCGATAATGAGATTGGTTTTCCCTTGAAAAAACTCGGTTGTGATCCCCTTGAGCACCTCGGTATCTCCAAACGATTTAACTAGATTGTGGGTACGAATCATGCTGCGTATTTTGAGCGGGTAAATATATGCACTTGCGCCTTCCAGTGAGTCTTGCCCCTGCTTTAGCCAAAAAGGATGGAAAGGGGTAAAGGTTGAAAAGAATGTCTTGTTCTATTAGGTTAAAACAACGGCCAATAAGTAGTCAAAAACAAGGATAAGAATATCGCTAAAAACAACTGCATTCGTACTTGCTTGACCCAGCTCAATGCTCCCTCCTTTCACATAATAGCCTTGATAAGCACTCACACTAGTGAGAATGAAAGCAAACACAATAGCTTTGACAAACATGATTGTCACGTTATTGGGAATGAAGAAGGAACGGATGCCCAATATATACTCCGCATGCGAAACAGAACCTGAGAAGACCGTAGCCGCATAGCCGCCTATCACGCTGATGAAAGCAGCGAGCGCTACTAGCATCGGGATAACCACGATTGCCGCCAACACCTTGGGCAGAATAAGATAGGCAGCCGTATTGACACCCATTATTTCCATTGCATCGATATGCTCTTTTTGGCGCATTCCTCCTATTTCAGCAGCGATATTAGAGCCTACCTTGCCCGCTAAAACCAAGCAGGTGATGGTAGGTGCCATCTCAATAATTGCAATGTCTCGCACGATATAGCCAATGTAGTAAGTTGGTACAAAGCTATCCCCTAATTGGTAGGCAAACTGTACGGCTGTGACGGCACCAATGAAGAGGGAAATGAGCACCACAATGAAAGCAGAACCTACACCGATAGCCTCCATCTGCCGCATCCACTCTTTGTAGTACATGGAGAAGCGCTCAGGTCGGGCGATGGCCGAACGTAGCAACAGAACGTAGCGGCCTACATGTGAAAGAAGGGTGGTTAAAAACATTCGGCAAAGTTAACAAAACGTAAGTCTCCAAACGTTCTAAAAACGCAAATAGTTGGTAAAAAGCGTATAATCACGCTAAAAAGCGAGCTCGCCACTCGGGCCGTGGCAACATACAAGCCTCGTTTTTACCAAACCAACGATAACGATTCCGCGCTACCCAGTCATAAATGCCATCTCGTAAAAAAAGCGGCAATCCCCGAAATAGTACTCCTAAGCGATACGGCCAGCCTAATAGCTTCGCCAAACGCAAAACGGCTTCGCTTTTCTTCAATATCTTCCCTTCGTGGTATAAAATCAGCGAGTCTAACCGATCCGGATCTAAACCCTCCTCTTCCATCAAACGACGCCCTAAATCCGACTGCAAGCTGGCGAAACGGAGCAGCCCTTTTCGGTCGTGTAGTAGCAACCATTGCACAGCTCCATTACAAAGATTACAAACTCCATCGAAAAAAAGCGTTGGGTGTGAAGTCACGTTTTTATCAGTAAAACAGCTGAGTCAGAGAAGTGTTTAAATTACTCATCCACCGCTTTACGCGCTCTAATAAATCCAATACCCCCATACGGGGCATTTCATTCAGTAGGCTGGCACGCTGTGCAGGGGCAAGGGTAGGCTTTGTAGCGCAAGCGTGGATTAAACCGTAGCCCTTTCTTGTTTTCGGGAGTTCTTGTTTTCGGGAGTTCTTGTTTTCGGGAGTTCTTGTTTTCGGGAGGCGGTATTCCTGTCTTAGAGCCACCTACTATTTCCCCCTTGGGCTTTGAGCCGCTACACGCCTCGATTGAATCCATGGAAATATATTGGCTCCATAGAAAAAGGTCAGTTGGACGCATCCAACTGACCTTTTGATGGGGTTTTACCCCCTA
>DAINNZ010000190.1:0-6318 GCA_036735605.1 Lewinella sp.
CCGCTCTAACCGACTGAGCTACTGAGGCAATGTGCTTAAGCGGACGCAAAGATAAAGACTTTTTACAATTTCGCAAGGGGGCTGTAAATTTTTTTTAAAAAAAATTACCAACTTTCAATTTGGCTAGGCTGGGAACGCTAGCGTGTATCGGAGCATAGAGCAACTTAGTGGTTGCGTTGGTTCAAAAGACAAGTAGTAATTTTATCTATCTTTGCGGCTCAATTACTTTAAAGAAAAAACACTTAGTTTCATGCCGTCGAGTGATCTTCCATTTTCTCTTATCCTACCGTATTTTGCCGAAGCGGAGCTGCCCTTAACGCTTGGGGAAGAAACCGTTAGAGCCATTAGTGCTGCCACACCGCCGCTACCTAGTCAGCTCATCGAAGCTTTTCTGCTTCCCATTGAAGAAGCCATGGTGAATGATGAATTCACTGAATTTGTGGCTTGTTTTCAGTTGCCGCCACAAAAAAACTACCTCAGTTTAATCTATTGGCGAGCCGATCTTTTACAATACCACTACGTGCTAGCGACCCTTCACCCTAGCAGTGGCGAGCTGATTGATCGCCGCGTCATTGCGGGCACTTCCTTCGACGGGGTGGACCTCACCCAATCTAGCGCAGCGATTACCCCTGAGCGGACAATCTACATCGTTTCTGGCCAGGGTAGTCCTATTGATTTCGACTACAAAGCGGCTGCTAGTACAGCACAACGCTATCAAATCAGCGAGCAAGGGAAGATACTGGAAATTTAAGAGACCTTGAAGAGAAGGCTGATTTTCCATTGATCTAGCGCTTAGTTGCAGAAGCCTTTGTACCTTTGCGGAGTGAAAGAAGCAAATACTATTGAAGAATTTTGGCAATTAGCCGCTACGGCCTTGCGAACTGCCCGTTTTGTGAAGCTAACGCTTGGTAAAAGCCGCCATAAAGGGCAGCCCGTTTTGCAAAACATCTATGCGAGACCTGTACAGCTCAAAGAACAGTTGCGTTTGCAGCTCACCTTTCGATATACGGATCAGGATGAGGTAAAAAACCAGAAGCCCGAGGTAGCGCTCCGATACCTAGCCGAGCAATTAGGCACCGATTTCCTTTCAGCCGATCTTTTCACCTTAGACGAGCAAATCACGGTCACGCTGAGTCGTAAAGGGAAGCCCCGCTTTCACACCGCTGCTGCTCGGCATCGGGAGGCGGCTATGGTGCTACACAACCGGCCCAAAGACCGCTTAATTGCCGAAGACCGGCCTTACCTTAGTGCGCTAGGCATCTCGGATGCGAGTGGAAAAGTGCTGCCAAGCGGCCAAAAAAAGTATAAACAGATCAATAAATTCTTAGAAATTATTGATGGCCTACTACAAAACCACCCCCTGCCTGCTGCTGCGAAAATCGTAGATATGGGTAGTGGTAAAGGCTACCTTACTTTTGCCCTACACGATCATTTAGTGAATGGGCTAGGCTTAGACGTAAGCACAACGGGTATAGAATTGCGGCCAGCGCTCGTACAGCAATGCAATGAGATTGCAAAAACAAGCGGCTTTACCAGCCTTCAGTTCCAGGAAGGGTATATCGATAGCTATCAAGCGGAGCAAATAGACCTACTCCTTGCGCTGCACGCCTGCGACACGGCTACGGATGATGCCCTATTACAAGGCATCCGCGCTCAAGCAGGCTTACTCATTGTAGCACCTTGCTGTCAAAAGCAAGTGCGGCGAGCCATGCAGCCCCCAGATAATCTACAGCCTTTGCTTCGCCACGGCATTCTACTAGAGCAGCAGGCCAGTATGCTAACCGACGCCCTGCGGGCTTTATACCTTGAAAGTATGGGCTACCAGACTAAGGTATTCGAGTTCATTTCCTTGGAGCATACCGCTAAAAACTTGATGATCACCGCCAGTAAAGGCAGCCCAAGACCTGCTGCTTTGCAGGAAGCTCAAGCGCTCAAGCAGCAATTTGGCATACTCCGCCACCGCTTAGAGGAACTACTAGCAGAGGTATGAAAATAGCGATCAATACACGTTTCTTGCTGCCTAAGCAGCTCGAAGGTATTGGCTTTTTTACCCAAGAAGTGAGCAGGCGGCTAGTGGAACGCTGGCCAGAACATCAATTCCTATTCTGCTTCGATCGGCCCTACGACCCTCGCTTTATTTTTGGCCCGCAGGTGAAGCCGCTCGTTATTTCGCCACCCGCACGGCACCCTTTTTTATGGTATCTATGGTTTGAATGGAGCTTAGCGAAACAGCTCAAAAAGCACCAATGCGATGTATTTTTCTCGCCGGATGGCTATTGCTCATTGAACAGCCAAGTACCTACGGTGATGGTAAGCCACGATGTTGCCTTTCTACATTACCCCAATCAAGTGCCACCGCTGGTACGACAGTATTACACCCACTTCGTACCACGCTACTTGGCCAAAGCCCAACGAGTGGTAACCGTTTCCGACTTCGTGCGCCGCGATATTTTACAACACTATCCACAGATAGAGCCCGCTAAAATCACAGTAGCCTGCAACGGTGTACAACCTGCTTTTAAGCCCCTGTCCGCTACGGAACAAGCAAGTATTCGGCAGCGGCACACCCAAGGCAGACCTTATTTTTTCTACCTGGGTGCTGTCCATCCCCGTAAAAACGTAGATCGGCTTATCGCAGCCTACGACCAATACCGCAGCCAAGGTGGCAGCCCAGCCCTTTTACTACTAGGTGGGCGGCTCGCTTGGCAAACAGCGGCTAGCCAAGCAGCCCACGAACAAGCTGCCTACCGATCCGATATTCACTTTTTGGGTTACGTAGCAGAACCGGAGCTACCCGGCCTCTTAGCCGCTGCAAAAGCACTAGTATATCCAAGTCTAAGCGAAGGCTTTGGGGTGCCGCTACTAGAGGCCATGCACTGTGAAGTACCTATTATTACTAGCCAAACGACTAGCCTGCCCGAGGTAGCGGGCGACGCGGCACTGCTCGTTGATCCAGAAAACACACAAGTCATTGCAGCAGCCATGTTGCAGCTCGATCGTTCAGCCACCCTAGCAGCCACTTTAATAGCTAATGGCCGCCAGCAAAGGCAGCTTTTCTCTTGGGAAAAAGCCACCGACACCGTACAGGCAGCTATTGAACACGCCTACTCCTCCTCTAGGTAAGTAGGTTGCGTTTCATCCTTAGCATCTGCCTCATCATCACTATTTCCCTCCTCCTCTTCAGCTATTTCCGCCCAAGGTTCTAGCCAAAAGTTGTTTACCCCTTCCCCACTTATAAGGCGTAGATGCTGTAGATTGAGTAACTCTAAGAGACCTAAAAAAGTAACAATAGCGTGGATTTTATTCTCGCAGACCGCAAAAACGTCTTGAAAGCTAGCCCGCTGCCCGCCCTTGTGCATTCGGCCGATGGTGTCCATAATCCGAAGCTGCTGATCCTCGATGGTGTGGCTAAACTGCGCGATTTCGTGAACAATAGGCCGGTTTTTTCGCTCTTCGAGTTGCTGCATCAGCTTCTCGAAAGCGCGCAGTAGTTTGAAGAGGGTTACGCTTTCCAGCTCTACATCCACGAGTGCCTTAGTGGCAATCTGAGCCAACTCGGCACTCACATTGCCGCGGTAATTGCGTAGCCCTCTTTCCTCTTCAAGCCGGCGCATCTCTTCGAGTATGCTTTTGTAGCGTTTATATTCTAGCAGGCGGCTCACTAGTTCTTCTCGGGGATCGATCTCACGGCCTTCTTCGTCAACGGGTTTACGCGGGATAAGCATCTTCGCCTTAATACGGCAAAGCGTAGCCGCCACGAGCACGAACTCACTGGCTAAATCGATGTTCATCCGCTCCGCTTGGCGTAGGTAGGTAAGGAAATCGTCTGTAACCTTAGCAATAGGGATATCGTAGATATCAAGTTCGTCCCGCTCAATGAAGAAGAGCAGCAAATCGAAAGGGCCCTCAAAATGGGCAAGCTTAATAGTATAGCCATCAGACATCTTGCAAAGGTAAAGCAGAAATAAAAAAGTGCCTTCTTTTTATTGCGCCAGCCCAGCGCACAAGTAGTAGCGCAGCGCGGTTCAAGTATAGTTGCCTGCTTTTATCCATCCTTTGGGAAACACTTAGTAGCAGCTATAGCAGCTCGATTCCGTTCATTTCAGGGGATATTGTTAAAAAACTTGCGCAATGAAGCTACATTTGCCCCCGCGTTAGCCAACAAACGAAAAAACCTTCCTATTTTGGGGCTCATTTTCAAAAGAGGCTTTTTAACCCATTTTTATGTCCCTAGGGAAACTCTACTTGATACCCAGCCCGTTGGGGCCGGAAGGTGAATATGTGATGCCGGAGCACACGCTTGCGATAGCGCGGCAGCTCCGTGTTTTTATTGTGGAGAAAGGGAAAGTAGGGCGGCAAATCCTGAAAGATTTCAACATTGATACGCCCTTGCAAGACTGCACGATCTTCGAGCTCAACAAACATACCGACCCTAAAACGATCCCGTCTTTTCTATTGCCTTCTATTGAGCAAGGACAAGACATTGGTTTGCTATCCGACGCAGGCGTGCCAGGAGTGGCCGACCCCGGTGCTGAAGTAATAAGCTTGGCTCACCGCCACGGCATCTGGGTAGTTCCGCTGGTAGGCCCTTCGAGTATTTTGTTAGCGCTCATGGCTAGTGGCTTAAACGGGCAGCGATTTTTGTTTCATGGCTACTTGAGCCCTAAGCGACCCGACCTAGCCAAAGACCTTAAAAGGCTGGAAAAAGACAGCCAAAACCGCAATGAAACCCAGCTTTTCATTGAAGCCCCCTACCGCAACGCAGCCGTGATAGAAACGGCTATTGAGGTGCTTTCCCCCTCCACCCACTTCTGTATCGCTGCGGATCTAACCCTGCCGGGGCAGTACATTCGTACGCATGCTATCTTTGAGTGGAAACGACTGCCGAAGCCACGGTTACAAAAACGCCCGGCAGTTTTCTTGTTATTAGGTAGAAAGTAAAGCCTATGACCCGATTACTGGCTGCTGCGCTTTGGTTACTCCTATTAATTAGTACGGCTTGCCAAACCGTCGATACAGCTAATGAGTGGGATATCCACTTATCGCAAAGCATGTTTGACACCTCCGTGAATCGCTTGTTTTTCCGACGAGGCATAGGCTGGGATTCCATTCCTACAGATCTATCTGTCATGCACTTTCCAGAGGCGGGTTTGATGGAAGTGCAAATACTAGGTGCAGACGTGGCCTTTAAACGAGGCGATTCTTTGCGCATTGCTATCATCCGACCCATTCGTAAGCTATTCTCCGATAGTAGCCAACAGCACTACCCCGACTTGCTGCTGCTCACTTCCCCTGGGCAAGACAGCCTCCCCCTTTCCTTCAAGGAAGAAGGCCTAGGAGCTATCCGCCGGCAAACCTACTTTAGCGTCGGTAAGCAGTATTACCACTTAAGCAGTGTGGATAGCAGTCGGCAAAAAATAGTTGTACAAGCCTTACCCCCCGGCAAAAGCAGGCCAAAGCTAACTGCAGCCATTAATTTGCGTTTCAAACCTATTGCTGCAAAGACGTTAGAGCAGCAAAACACCACGATCCACCGGCCTAGCGACAAAGCACTGCTTATATATTTCTGGAGTTTAGGGCCGCAAAGAGGAAAGGATTTGCTACACTTGGATTCGCTTTACCAATCGCTGCCCAACAACTTTCCGTTAGCCATTGTGGCGATTAACCGCAACGACAACCCCCAAGTCATTCAGCAATTTCAGCAGCAATCTCATATAAAGCTCCCTCTCTTTCTATCAACTTCCGCGAGTTGTGAAGGCCTGAACTGCCAAGCCATCTTACCACATGCCATCCTGGTGAATCGCCAAGGGCGGTTTGTGCGCAACGATCTAGATGAGCATAGCCTCTTCCACCGCTGGCCATTCTGGGTGCAGTCAATACAGGCTGCGGCTAAAAACTAAACCCTCCTCCTTGCCACGCTACTTAAACCGAAGGCAAAACATTTCAACGCAAGTATCCACCCAAATTACCTCCCGGTGCCTACATTAAAAGACAAGCCTAAAGCATACCCCAACTGATATCTACTAGTGAGCGGCAAAAAATCGGTTTCGAAAGAAAAGGTATCGCCCACCGAATAGCCCTTATCTAACTGGCTCACTCGGCCACCTAGTAAGCCCGCACTCAGCGTGATGCGTTGCTGCCGCCCAAGCACTAAGCTAGGTCCGAAGAAAAAAGTAATGGCATCCAGCCCACTACCACTACCAATAGGTAGCCCCACCCCAAAACTGCCGCCCAAGGAGGCTTCTCGTTTAGCCTGCGGATAGAAATGAACGAAAGAGGTTAAATAGGGTGTAAAGCTATCCTTATCGCTTTGGCGAA
>DAINNZ010000191.1:0-6318 GCA_036735605.1 Lewinella sp.
ACCCTCATTGTGGCCGATACCGAACTGCTGGAAAGTAGCCGCCAACGCAGCGGGCGCAGTGATTTACCTCCTTTAGATACGCTGCAGCAAGCAGCTCGTCTTTCAATGGAAGAAATGGATGCCTCTTTTGCTGGCTCACGCGGGGGCAAGGCGCATTTAGTAGCGCAAGACGAACTGCAACAAGCTTGGTGGAGGCCACAGCAAAGCCACCCTATTCGGCTATGTTTCCTCGCCGCAGACGACGTTTGGGCTAGAGACTTCGGGCCTATCAGCATCGAGGAAAACGGGCAGCGTAAACTACTCGATTTTACCTTCAATGGCTGGGGCAATAAGTTTGATGCCTCCCTAGATAATACCCTCACCCAGCGGCTGCACCGCGCCGGCGTTTTTGGTGAGCTAGCTTTAGAGAGCATCCCCCTAGTGTTTGAAGGCGGCAGTATTGAATCCGATGGCCAAGGCACCCTCTTGAGCACAACCCAATGCCTCCTCAGCCCTGAACGAAACCCCCAACTTAGCCAAACTGAAATTAGTACACAACTACTTAAAGCCCTAGGTGCCAACCGCATACTCTACCTCGATCATGGCCACCTAGCTGGCGACGACACCGATGCACACATCGATACCCTCGCCCGCTTTGCTAGTGAGGATACCATTGTTTATCAGGCCTGCGACGATCCCCACGATAGCCACTACCACGCCTTTCAAGCGATGGAAGCCCAGCTCCGAAGCTTTCGGCGCAGCAACGGCTGGCCCTACCGCCTCCTAGCGCTACCTTGGCATCCGCCTACCTATAGCCGCGAAGATGGGCGCCGCTTGCCAGGTACCTACGCTAATTTCCTTATTACCAATGGCGCCGTGCTGCTTCCCACCGCCGGCCATCCTCGCGATGCGCAAGCACAAGCCGTCCTTCAGCAGGCCTTCCCCGATCGGCGCATTCTGCCCACGCCCGCCCACTATTTCGTGGAGCAGCATGGCTCGGTACATTGCTTGACGATGCAATGGTGATGCTAGCCAAGTAAAGCAACCATTAGAGTTGCTCAGCAGTTCATCAAACGGCTGCAAGTGGCACCACAAAGTAGCCGCGTAGCGAAATTTTATACAGCGCTTTGTTAAAAAGCCTCGCGGCAGCCCCACTGCGCCTGCGTTTTTTGCCTCGTTCAGTATGAAATTTGCTACACGCTCGCTCATGACCCGCTGAATAACTCAATTATTTTATGCTCATCAAAGATAGCCTCCTTCTCCTCCTTTTCACTAGCCTCACCTTCGGGCTAGCAGCGCAGGCCGTGTATAAAACGCCCTATGGCGAAAGGTACCACTTGGCTAGTTGCAAAATGGTGGAGAATGTCTCGGAAAAACTCAATAGCCGAGCTGAAATCAGGAATTTGACGCCTTGCAAAAGATGCCAACCCCCCAATGCTGCTGCACTTGTCTTCGGGGTGTCTAGTGGCGATAAATCGGTAGGGGAGGCACATTCGGTACAATGTAAGGGCCTTACGCAAGCAAATAGCCGTTGTAAGCACCAAACCAGGCTGGCCAACGGTTATTGCTTTCAGCACACCAGCCAAGATGTAGCCACGAATACGAGAAGCCAAGCTGCTGTGCCGAGGCCTGCCAAAGCAACGACTGCACCGATATCTATCGCCCCTAGGTCTTCCAGCAGTGCTAATTCTTCTGCCTGCGGGGCAAAAACGGCTAGCGGAAGCCCTTGTAAGCGAATGGTGAAAGGTGGAGGCCGCTGCTATCAACATTAAGACATGAGGGCAAGTAATCGTCTATACGTGCGGCAGCTACTTCGCCCTATGCCTTGAGGAGAAGCCGTAGCGGATTCTGCTCAAACTGGCTTCTTACTTCGTGGAGCAGCCTAGCTCAGTATATGGCTGGATGATGTAGCGGTAAGTTTGGAAATAGAAAACAAAAATCAAAAATATGCAAAGACGAAAATTCATACAAAGTACACTAGGAGGGCTATCCATGACGCTACTTTCTGCCACGGTTTTGGCCACGGCTTGCGGCCAGGAAGACGAAACGCCACAGCCTAATGGGAAATCAGTTGTAGTGATCGGCGCCGGCATTTCGGGTTTAGCGGCTGCTAGGAAACTTCAGGAGGCAGGCTTTAGCGTACAAGTGCTAGAAGCACAGGATAAAATTGGCGGAAGGCTGCGAACCGATAGAAGCCTAGGTATCGCCTTCGACGAGGGCGCAAGCTGGATACACGGCGTGAATGGCAACCCTATAACCACCCTGGCGGAACAAGCTGGAATGAACACCGCTTTTACCGATGATGAGAGCATCCTATCTTATGATCTAGGAGGACTGCTTAGAACCGATCAGGTTTATGCAGCGGCAGAAACAGAATTTTACGCTATCTTAGAATCCTTGATGGATAACGGGCGAATCGATCAGAGTTTTGAAGCAGTTTTCAATACGCTATATCCTGCTTATACAAATGATCGACTTTGGCAGTTTTTCCTTTCTACTTACTTAACCTTCGATACGGGAGACCTAGACAAGCTTTCTTCCCTTTTCTATTTTGAAGGGGAGGAATATGGCGGAGATGAACGAATTGCGACCAATGGCTATGACACGATCGCTAATTTTTTAGCTGCAGGGCTCTCCATACAATTAAATCAAAGGGTGAACCGCATCGACTACAGCGCGGAAAAAATAAAAGTGAGTCATAATGGTAGCACTAGTGAAGCAGACTATGTGCTACTAACGGTTCCCCTAGGAGTGTTAAAAGCTGCCGTTATCGAATTTATACCCGCTTTGCCGACGGCGAAACAAGAGGCTATCGAAAAAGTGGGGATGAACTGTGTGAATAAATTCTTGCTCACTTGGGAAACGGTATTTTGGGACGATGAACAATACCTAAGTTACACGCCAGCGGAAAAGGATAAGTTCAACTATTTTGTCAACCTGCATAAAATAGATCCTTCGGTGAATGCGCTGATGACCTTCGCTTATGCGCAATATGGTCGCCTAACCGAGGAGATGCCAGATGAGGAAGTAATAGCTGCCATCATGTTGCACCTCAAAGATATGTATGGTGAGGATATTCCTTCGCCAACCAATATGCTACGAACAAGATGGCAGCAAAATCCTAATACCTTCGGAGCTTATTCCTACACAGCCGTAGGTACCGAGATGCACCATTTCGACGACTTAGCCCAGGCCATTCGCAACCAAGTGTTTTTCGCAGGGGAACACACGAGCATCGATTATTTCTCTACGGTGCATGGAGCCTATTTGAGCGGGCTGCGAGCTGCAGAGGAAATAATCGATTTGCAATAGCTCCAAACGGGCGGCGGAGCCATTGTAAACAATGCTTCCATTGCTGGTTTAGTGGGTTTTGGGGGTGTTCCAGCCTACGTGGCTTCTAAGCATGGGGTGGTAGGGCTGACGAAAAACGTAGCCTTAGACTACGCCAAGCAAGGCATTCGAGCCAATGCCGTATGCCCTGGTGTGATCCAGACGCCGATGATTGATCGCTTTACAGGAGGCGATGCCGCTACTTTGGAACAGATGAAGGCTGCCAAACCGATGGGGCGCTTGGGGCTGCCTGAAGAAATCGCCGATACAGTGGTCTTTCTCTGTTCAGAAGCGGCTTCCTTTATTACCGGCCAAGCCATCGCCATAGATGGAGGCTGGACGGTGCAGTAGGATAGCCGCGTGTTGCCCTGCTTTTGCGCTACAAGGAAAGCTTTGCCCCTGCGTTAGCCATCTTTATTGGTAAGGGATAACGTTGCTAAACTAGTTTTGGAACGAAAAGTACGGATAGCTGTTATAATAGCATTCCATCCAAATTCCTGAACCCGATCGGTTCAAGCAGAAAAGAAAGGTTATGCGTCAATTTGTTGTGTTTGTTGTGCTCTTGCTAGGTTTCGGAAACTGCCAGCAAGCTGTGGTAGCAGTTCGTCAGCCCAACTCGCTTTGGACGCCCTACGACGAGACTACGGAAGTAGCCGCTAGTGCTAGTAATGTGCAAGAACGGATGCGTTATCGCTTCATACAGAGCAAAGTGCTGGATAAAAACCAGGTTTTTGGGCCTTTATATGAAGAAGTGGCGACCTTCCCAATCGAGCGTTATAGGGCTATGCGGCCATGGGTGCTCGAGCAAGACATCCCCACGATACAGCAGCATATTCAGGCCGGAAGATTCAGTTATGAAGATCTAGTTTTGTTCTACCTACACCGCATTTATACCTACGAACTATCGCCTAGCAGTAGCCTTAATGCACTCATAGCGCTGAACCCTAAGGTATTGGAAGAGGCGCGTAGGCTAGATAAAGATGCGCGGGGGCATCATCCTATCTATGGGATGCCTATTTTGTTGAAAGATAATATTGGCACAGCGGCTATGAAAACCACGGCGGGTGCCATTGCTTTGATGAATAACCAAACAGAGGATGCCTTCGTGGTAGAGCAACTGAGGCGCAAAGGGGCACTGATACTCGGTAAGGTAAATCTCAGTGAATGGGCCAATTTTATTTGTGGTGTTTGCCCGAACGGACAAAGTGCTGTGGGAGGGCAAACGATGAACCCTTATGGCCGCCAAATATTTGATACAGGAGGTTCTAGCTCCGGCAGCGGCGCAGCAACGGCCGCTAATTATGCGGTGGCTGCGGTGGGTACCGAGACTTCCGGCTCCATCCTTTCGCCCGCTAGCCAACACTCGGTGGTGGGCCTTAAACCAACCATCGGGCTGTTGAGCCGCTCAGGCATCGTGCCCATTTCCAGCACTTTAGACACGCCTGGGCCCATGACTAAAAATGTGACGGATAACGCTATTTTATTAGACGCTATGCTCGGTCAAGATCCCCGCGATGCTAAATCAATGACCTTGGAACAGGGTTTTTTACAGGTCGCTACGCCCACTACTAGGCTCCAAGACCTTCGCTTAGGCGTAATGAAAAAGCTGCTAGAGCAAGATACTCTCTATGCTGCTGCCGTAGCAATTTGGAAAGAGGCAGGGGCTCAAATCGTTGAGTTGGAACCGGAAAATGTGGCTTTAGACCAGTTCCTGACCCTCTTAAACGCCGATATGGCTAGAGATATGAAAGCTTATTTAAGCGAAGAGCCAAAAGACAAAATAGCCGTGCCGCATCGTTCAGTGGATGATCTATTGCGCTTCAATTTGCAAGATACAGCCCTGCACATTCCCTATGGGCAGCTGCGCTTTGAAGGCGTTGTGGCCGACACAACCTCCGATGCGCAGCTAACCAACATCAAGCAAAAGCTGCAAACAGCAGGTCGATCCTTCTTTAAAATGCTGGAAACGCAGCAGCTAGATGCAGTGCTGAGTATCAACAATTACCATGCAGGCTATGCCGCTGTGGCGGAGTATCCGGCTCTCACCATCCCGATGGGCTACCAAGACAGCGGCGAGCCCAAAAGTCTTACGTTTATCGGCCTGCCCTTATCGGAAGCTCGGTTGCTACACATCGGTAAGACGTTTGAGAACCTGAGCCGACGTCGGGAAACACCCGCAGCTTATCTGGATTAGGGGAGCTATCGCAGGGAAGCCAAGGATAAACCAACTACCCACTCGATACCGCTCACGCGAATGGAAGTATCCTCAGAGATCGTCAAGGCATTTATATCATTTAACCCTCGTTTTAGGCGTAATTCTGTGAACCAAAAAGCATCTATTGGTACCACGGCGTTTTTCCGTGAGCTACCTATTCTACCCGAAATGCCCAAGGCAAAAGACGCTAAAACATGTACTTCTTTGAGTGAATTGCTCTCATTACGATAAGTCTGGCGTTGTTGACCTCGGTAGGTAGAGCCATAGCTTGATAGACGTAATGACAACTCTGGTCCGAGCGAGCAATAGAATTTTTTGCTTATAAAATACTTTGGGTGTAGTGCAAAACTTAGGAAGGTAGTGGATGTTTTAACCCGATCGAAATTGGCGAGATTTCTAGGTGTAGCTCCCTCGTTTATTGCTTCGAATAAATAAGGCGATAAGTTAAGTGCCCAGCCTTTACTCAGGCGTTTTTGAAACTGGAAACCTGCTATGGCACTCACGGGATGCTGAGTGCTTATTCCACTAGCGGGGTTTATTGCTAGCCCCGTATGAGCAGCTCCTAAAGCTAGGTTAAAAACGAAATTTCGGTTTTGAGCTAACATTTCAGTGCCCAGAAAGAGTAGCAGAAAAAGAGAGCTCAGCCATAAAAAAGAATGTTTAGTCATATGGTTACGTTTACTTTATGACGTATTATCTTCTAGTTAGATTGCTTTCTTATTTGCTTTTATAGTCTTTTAACCCAGAATTTACCTTCGGTGCTACTGCGTGGTCGCTACGCGTCTACTGCGTGG
>DAINNZ010000192.1:0-6017 GCA_036735605.1 Lewinella sp.
GCGATGCCACCGGTGCAGTTGACTTGACGGTCAGCGGCGGGGTAGCACCTTACACTTATATGTGGAGTACGGGAGCAACGACGCAAGATTTGAGTGGCTTAGGCACAGGTACCTACAGTATTACGGTCACGGATTCGCAGGGCTGTACGGCTGTAACTTCTGCTAGTATTTCACAGCCTGGTTCTATCGTACTGTTTGACGCGGTAAAGAACGTACGTTGCTACGACGGCAACACTGGTGCGGTTGATATTACTGTAAACGGCGGGGCAGCACCTTACACTTATGTATGGAGTAATGGTGCTACGACCGAAGATTTAGTTGATTTAACAGCAGGTTCTTACACGGTGACAGTAACAGATGTGAACGGTTGTTCAGTGACGAATACCTATACGGTTACCCAGCCAAGTCTGTTGAGCTGTGCGGTTAATATTGTGCAGCAACCAACGATGGGTGACAACGGAGCTTTGAGCGTGACGGTTAGCGGCGGTACGGCACCTTACACTTATCTATGGAGCAATGGTAGTACCCAGTCTGCTATATCTGGCTTGAGCGGTGGAACCTATACTGTAACGGTTACGGATGCGAATAGCTGTACGACAGTATGTAGTGCTAGTTTAGAAGTACTGTCTGGGATAGGTAACTTTGTATGGGAGGATCTGAATTTGAACGGATTGCAAGATCCTACTGAACCTGGAGTTGGTGGTGTAACCGTACACCTTAAGAATGCTGCGGGTACCATCATTGCTACGACTACCACGAATACTGACGGATTCTATAGCTTCATGGGATTACAAGCAGGCACTTATTCTGTGCAGTTCGTTATCCCTGCGGGTTTTGATTATACAGCTTCCAACGTTGGCACTAACGACGAGTTGGACAGTGATATTCTGCCGGGTATGATGGGCATGACGGCCAATTATACTTTAGCAGCAGGTGAGTTTAATAACTCTGTTGATGCAGGTATTATCGTTCCGCCAAACGGTGCGATTGCGGACCCCTGTATTTGTTTGAACAATGCCACTACAACGGGAGATGGTCAGTTCGGAGAGGAGATAGAGATTACGGCTTACTCAGGCTTAAGTTGGGCTATTGTGGCGCAAAATAATATGTACCTAGATAGTCCGGTTAATAACCCGCCAGCAATCCCAACAGCTGTGCCGCTAGGCACTGTTTTGCAGGAAATTCCGATTTCGGGGCAACCTGGCTTTAGCCGTTACGTTTATCGTTTCCGTTTGATTGATGCACTCACTTATGATGTCGTGCTTAGAGCCGGTCTTTTTGAAGTGGCGATTTCGAATACTTGTAGGTATCCAGAGATTTTCTTCCAAACTGAGCCGCCAACGGAATTCTGTTCGTTCGACCCTGCCTTTACGTTGAATCCATCTTCCACAGTGCCAGGTAGCTTTATTTACACCATCGCTGGCCAGCAGGTAGATGTTTTGGATCCTTCGACTTTGCCTGTTGGGGCTTACAATCTTGAGATTAGGTTATTACCGAACGATCCAGATGAGTGTGAAGCGGTTTTGGTACTTTCTTTCGACATTGTTTCCAATTGCCCGGCTAAGATTGGGGATTTCGTCTGGTACGATTCTAACTACAATGGTATTCAAGATGCAGGCGAATCAGGTATTCCAAACGTAAAAGTTACGATTAGCAGCCAAGACGGCAGTTTCATGGACATGCAGTTTACAGATGCTAACGGTATGTACATGTTCTCGGTGAGTCCGGGAACCTATAAGCTCACATTCGACCGTCCGGAAGGGTTGATTGCTTCACCTGCCAACCAAGGAGGAGATGATACTCGTGATAGCGATATAGATCCTACTATGTTGATGACTGGCTTCATAACAGTGGGGCCTAATCAAATGAATTTTACGGTGGATGCTGGATTCTACGATCCATGTATTGCCAATGTTACCAACGGAGGTACCATAGGGTTCAGCCAAGAGGTTTGTGGTCCGGGTAATGTGCCCGATATGTTGATGGAGATTAGCCCTGCAACGGGTGGTGAAGGAACGATTAACTACTTATGGATGTACAACACAGTGGATCCTACGCAGGATATGAACTTCTGGACGCCAGTGCCCAACTCTAATTCAGTTAATTTCCAGCCTGGTCCAATTTACGAGTCAACTTACTTTGCGCGTTGTGTACGTCGTAATAACTGTCCGTTTATTGAGTCAAATATCATCTTCGTTGAAGTGGGGGATGACGCTAATGCTGTAGTTTCGGGTCCGACACTCGTTTGCCAAGGCGAAACGGTAACCTATGCGGCACTCGGTAACCAAAGCAATGCAATAGTGAATTGGTCTTTCACGGGAACTACACATGTGACGAATAATACCGACGGTAGTGTAAGAGTAAGGTGGCCATCTTTTGGTATCTTCTCCGCTACGCTGACGGTTACTCAAAATGGCTGTACCTCCACTCGTACTACACAAATTACGGTGGTTAACAACCCTGCTACTTGCGGGAATAACTTCACGGCTAGCGGTGTAATTAACAACCTGCAAAGCAGAGACCTTAGTGTAAATTGGATACTAGTGGACGATGGTAGTGCCCTCAACTTTATTGTTGAACGCTCTCTCAACGGAGTTGACTTCCTAGCAGTAGGGAATGTCCAAAACCCGATTGAGGTGGTCAACGGTGGTTTACTTCGCTATGGCTTCGATGAAACGGCGCCTACTTATGGTAGAATTTTCTATCGCGTACGTATGTTCGACACCTACGGTAACGAAGTGGTTTCCAATGTTATTGAGTTTATGCTACCAGATGCTAGCCTTGCACTAGCCCGGGTATATCCAAACCCAGCGGTGGGTGGTATGATCCACTTGGATCTGATGGCTGATGCACAGTCGGATAATCCGGTGATAGTACAAGTGCTAACTGCTACGGGTCATTTGATCTCGACACAGACTGTAAGTGCTGCACAGCAGAGCTTAGATTTACCTTTGCTGAATGCCGCTGCGGGTATCTATTTCCTCCGAATCGCCAATGGGGATGCGGTAGAAACGCACCGTGTTGTGGTTGAGTAAATGACACTAGTGCGAATCTATTTCGCTAGTGGAATAACAAAAGAAGCGACCTTGGATGCCCAAGGCCGCTTCTTTTGTTATATACTTGTAAGATTTATCGAGGAAACGTTAAATATGTAAGGGGCATACAACTTTCTGATAGCTTGTACGGTTCTAAATGTAGTCTTTGAGATACATATTCAGGACATTAGTTTACTCACTTGGTTTTTTTCGGAACATTTTGCATTTTATAGTTGTTTTACCAATTTTTATTTCATTACTTGCTTGTTATATTACAAGTGGATTTACTAATAAAAACCAATTTCAATGAATAGCCGTTCTATCAAGCTCAAGTTTTTAAAAACTAAAAGAGCACTAAATGATACCATCAATCGGATCATGGCCATCAACCGCGAGCGCAAATACGTGCATTTCTTACCAGATGAAGAAAAGCGCCGTGCGGAGCTGGCAGAAGAATTGAAGGTGCTCAATGCGACGGCTGAATTCCAGTCGAAGGTGCTAAAAACCTATGAACTAAAAATCGAGAAGCAAAAGGCGCTCTAGCTCCTATTTCAATTTCCGTAGAAGCACGCTTGTACTAGTGGAGCTGCTTGCAGCCCTGTTAGCTTAAGTTTAGTGGTCATGGCGGTGAACTGCTGGGGCGAAAGCCGCTCAAAGTTCAGTGTATCGCCGGCTTGTTTAGTGGCACGCTAGTGTTGGTTTACTGTAAAAATGCTTATGCTAGCATGCTGGAGCTTGGCTCACTAGTTTCGTCCTCCTTTAGCTTTTTGAGCTTCCCAGATACCTTTTCGTTTTTCTCTGAGCGAGTTGACTAGGTTCTTAAAGTCCCTATCCTTTTGGTGTAGATGACGATGCCAGGCAATGATTACGAGCTCAGCAATATCGTCGGGATGCTTTAAGCGCAAGGGCTCAAAAAGTCTGGTGAAACGGGAGCCACCTTCTAAGCCCCAGTTTTGAATGATCCAAAGGCGGAGGCTATGATAAAGCTTTCTAAAAGCTTGCTCTTCGGGTAAGCCCGCGAACTTTTCTTTGGAAACCTGATCGGTTAGCCGATCCATTTCGAGCATAGCTTCATCTAGGCTTTTGGGGATGTAAACGCCATAGAGCCTTTCTTGCTGCACGCGCCATTTATATTGTTGCTCGTATTCCGCTGGGTTGTTGGGTGGACCGCTGAACTGGGAGCGTAGAAGGGTAGGGCTGAGAAGGAGCAGCAAGCAAACGGATAAGTGCTTGATCGACTGTTGGTGACAGTGCAGGGACGATAAAAAGAAAAGGTTCAAGAAATCAATAGTTTTGGTGCTTGATAAACGAACAGCTGCCTCTTCGAAGTGTGAAAATTGTCAAAATTTGGTGGAAAATGTCAATTCCAGCGAATTTTCGCTATTTTGGGTTGTGTAGCTGCGAAAGCCTGTTTACCTTTGAGCTCGGTGAAGCCTTAGTCTTGCGCTACGAATAAGCCCTTGCCCCTGCACAGCGTGCCCGCCTGCTTGGTATGGGCTTCAAAGCAGGGCGAGCGAAGTGGTAGCCATCTATTGTTGACGTACAAGGAGAGCTGCTAGATATAACCGAAATGGCCATTAACTGTTCTGTAGAAGGACATTAACCAATATAAGAATGAAGCTTTTAGTTTGTGTAAGTAAAACGCCGGACACGACCGCGAAGATTGAATTTGCGGCGGATAACACGGTTTTCGAGGAGTCTGGGGTGAGTTTTATCATGAATCCTTATGATGAGTGGTATGCCTTGGTGAGAGCGCTGGAGTTGAAAGAAGCTACGGGCGGCAGCGTAAGTATTCTAAATGTTGGGCCAGCGGATAATGACCCGGTTATCCGCAAGGGTTTAGCTATTGGAGCAGACAAGGCGGTACGCATTAATGGACAGCCTAGCAGTAGTTTGTATGTGGCACGGCAGATCGCAGCCCACGCTCAGAAAGAGGGGTACGACCTCATTTTCTTTGGAAAAGAAACGATTGATTACAACGGTTCGGAGGTAGGAGCGATGGTAGCAGAGTTGTTAGATATGCCTTATATCAGCTATGCAACCAAGTTAGAGCTAGCAGGAACGCAAGCGCACATTGTGCGCGACATTGAGGGCGGCGAAGAGCAATTGAGCGTTTCAGCGCCCTTTGTAATCAGTGCAGCAAAGGGCTTAGCGGAGCAGCGGATACCGAATATGCGAGGCATCATGATGGCTAAAAGCAAGCCACTGGTGGTAGAAGAAGCTATTGAGGTGGAGGAAGTGGCCAAGATTGTACACTACGAAAAGCCAGCTGCTAAAACGGGGGTGAAGTTAATTGACCCTGACAATATGGACGAGTTGGTTCGGCTATTGCACGAGGAAGCGAAAGTGATTTAAGGCAGCAATATCAAATAATTAACAGATGTGGTCTGTTAGACCATCATCCTCAAAATAAGAAATATGGTCATCGTATTTGCAGAAGCCACCCAAGGCGTTTTCAAAAAAACAGCCTTTGAAGTGGTTAGTTATGGCTACCAAACGGCTCAAGCACTGGGCACGGACTGCGTAGCTTTGGTATTTGGTAGCAGCGAAAATGCGGCTGATTTGGGCGTTTATGGTGCCAAAAAGGTTTATGTAATAGAAGACGAGAAATTGGCACAGCTTGATGCACAAGTTTACACGGCTGCTTTTGCAGCGGCTAGTGAGGCGGTGGGGGCGAAGGTGCTGGTTATGGCACACAACAGCACGGGGAAAAGCATTTTGGGCCGTTTGGCAGCCCGTTTTTCGGCGGCTTCGGTGCCGGGCGCCAATGCCGTGCCCAAGCTGGATACCGGTCGTTTTTTAGTACGCAAGCCCGTTTTTTCGGGTAAGGCGCTGGCTACGGTCGAGTTGCTTTCCGACTACAAAGTCATCAGTGTGATGGGCAATAGTATTCCGCCTCAGGCTGTAGGGGTGGCTGCTACGGTAGAAAAGCTGACGGTGAGCCTTCCTGCTCCGAAAGTGACGGTTACGAAGGTAGAAAAA